>DATGQT010000101.1:0-4163 GCA_035304085.1 Rubricoccaceae bacterium | reverse complement strand
CAGCAACCCGACGGGCGCCGTCTACACCCCCGAGGAGGTCGAGGCCCTCGCCGCGGTGCTCCGCCGCCACGAGCACGTCTTCGTCGTCTCCGACGAGATCTACGAGCACGTCCTCTTCGACGCGCGCCACGTCTCGCCCGGTGCGCTCGACGGGATGGGGGAGCGGACGGTGACGGTGAACGGGTTCTCGAAGGCGTACGCGATGACGGGGTGGCGCCTCGGCTACTGCGCCGGGCCGGCGTGGATCGTGGACGCGGCGGCGAAGGTGCAGAGCCAGCTCACGAGCGCGCCGTCGTCCATCTCGCAGAAGGCGGGCGTGGCCGCCCTCGCCATGAGCCCCGAGCCGGTCGCGCGGATGGTGGAGGCCTTCCGCCGCCGCCGCGACGTGATGCTGGAGCGCGTCCGGCAGTGGCCCGGCGTCGTCTGCCCCAAGCCCGAGGGCGCCTTCTACCTCTTCCCCGACGTGTCGGCCTACTTCGGCCGGGCGACGCCGGGCGGGACCGTGATCGAGGGGAGCGAGGCGCTGTGCGCGTACCTGCTGGAGGAGCACGGCGTGGCGCTCGTCCCCGGCTCCGCCTTCGGCGCCGACTACGGCGTGCGCCTCTCCTACGCCGCCTCGATGGACGACCTCGTGAAGGCCGCCGACCGCATCGAGGCCGGGCTGGCCGCGCTGCGGTAGGGGGGACGACGGACCACGGACCATGGACCACAGCGCGGAGGCCGATGAGCAACTTCTGGATGGTACGGGCCGGGGAGGGCGGCTACCTCGTCGAGGACTTCGAGCAGAGCGGCTGCGCCGCCATCGGCTGGCAGGGGACCGGAGACCTCTCGGGGATCCCCAGCCTCGATGCCATGCGTGAGAGGGTGAGGCGGGTGTTCCCGGACATGAAGCCCGTCGTCGTCACCATCTCGGCGTCCGTGTTGTTCAAGTTCGCCCACATCATGCAGCCGGGTGATCGCATCGTCACGTACGATCCTCAGCGAAGGGAATACGTGCTGGGCACCGTGGTAAGCGCGTACCGCTTCGACCCCGGCGCGTTGCCCGACTACAACCACGTGCGGGACGTGCAGTGGGAGGCGCGGGTGAGCCGGGACGATCTCAGCGTCACGGCACGGAATACGCTCGGGGCGGCGATCACGCTGTTCGAGCCAGGGGAGGCCGTGCTACGGGAGATGGAGGCGGCTGCACGTGGCGAACGTCCGCTGCCGACGGTCGAGGCGGAGGTGGAGGAGACGGACGGCGGACTGGAGGCTATCCGCCGCGATCAGATCGAGCGCGCGCACGAGTTCATCAAGGACCGTATCCGGGCGCTTTCTCCCGAGGACCTGGAGGCATTGGCGGCGGCCATCCTGCGCGCGATGGGCTTCAAGGCACGCGTCACACCCAAGGGGCCGGATCGCGGACGCGACGTGATTGCATCGCCGGACGGCCTCGGGCTCCAGCAGCCTCGCATCCGGGCGGAAGTGAAGCATCGGCCGGGGCAGACGATGGGCGCTCCAGAGATCAGAGGGTTCATCGGCGGGCTGCGCAGCGGAGACAGCGGGCTCTACCTCAGCACCGGCGGCTTCACGCGGGAGGCGCACTACGAGGCCGAGCGGGCGAGCATCCCCGTCACACTCATCGACCTCGACGACCTCGCCTCCCTCGTGGTCGAGCACTACGAGCAGTTCGATTCCGAGGGCCGCAGCCTCGTCCCGCTCCTCCGGGTTTACTGGCCAGCCTCGTAGGTCGGCTCGGTGGTGCTGCGGTCTGTGGTCTGTCGTCCGTCGTCTCTCTTCCAAAACCTGCGCCGGGGCCGCGCGTACAGGGCGCCCGCTCGCCTCGCTCTGCCGCCCCGCCGGCCGTCCCCCTCCATCGTTGGAACCCTACCCGCTCCGCCCGCCGCCCGTGCCCGTCCGCGAGGACGGCGCCGCGCGTAGCATCCTCACCGAGTACGACGCGCCGCAGCGGGGCCATCAGCGCTACGGGCTCCACCTCGGCCTCTTCCTCCTCACCCTCGCCTCGACCGTCTACGTCGGCGGCGTCCTCGTGGGGCGGGGGGTGCTGTACCTCGAGGCGGGCTGGACGGCCTACGTCCTCGACGGGCTCCGCTACGCCGTCCCCTTCCTCCTCTTCCTGACGGCCCACGAGTTCGGCCACTTCTTCGCCGCGCGCCGCCACGGCATCGACGTCTCGCTCCCGTACTACATCCCCCTCGGGCCGCTCGGCTTCGGGACGCTCGGCGCCGTCATCCGCATCCGCGAGCCGATCCGGCGCACGCGCCAACTCTTCGACATCGGCGCGGCGGGGCCGCTGGCGGGCGTCGTCGTGGCCTTCGGGCTCCTCGCCTACGCGCTGGCCACGCTCCCCCCGGCGTCGTACCTCCTCGACGTGCCGGGCCACGAGGCGACGGCGGCCTATGTGGCGGCCTACGGCGAGTTCCCCCCGCTCGTGGCGCCGGATGGCGGGATGGTGTTGCTCTTCGGCGACACCCCGCTGTTCTGGCTCGTGCGGCAGGCCGTGCCGGGGCTGCCCTCGCCGAGCGAGCTCATGCACTACCCCGTCCTGCTGGCCGCGTGGCTCGCCCTGTTCTTCACGGCGCTCAACCTCCTGCCCGTCGGTCAGCTCGACGGCGGCCACGTCGTCTACGCGCTGTTCGGGCCGCGCGTGCACGGGCTCGTGGCGCGTGCCGTCACGCTGGCGCTGTTCGTCTCCGGCGCCGTCGGGTTCGGGCACGACATCCCGCCGCAGCTGGGGCCGTGGGCGTGGGCGACGTACCCCGTCCTCGGCCTCGTCCTCCTCGTCCTCTTCGGCCGGCTCTTCCGTGAGGACCTGCGGCTCGCCGTGGGGGCCGCCGCCGCCGTCCTCGGCGTCGCCTACGTCGCCAACGCGCTCCTGCCGGGCGTGGCCGACGCGGTGGGGTACTGGGGGTGGCTGATCTGGGTGGGCCTCATCGTGTTCCTGATCCGGGTGGACCACCCGCCCGTGCTCGTGCACGAGCCGCTGACGCCCGCGCGCCGCGCCCTCGGCTACCTCTGCCTCGCCCTCTTCGTGCTCAGCTTCTCGATCCAGCCCATCTACACGGGGGTCTGAAGGGCGACGGCGGACGGCCGACGGCCGCTGGTGAAGCGAAGCGGCGGTCCGCCGTCGGCGGTCCCCGAGGGCATTTCCGCCCGCCTCGGTTGCCCTGCCTGCGGGGCGCCCGTAGCTTCCGGCCCCCGTTCGACCTGCCCGGAGCCTGCCGGAACCTTCGCTACGAGCGTCTCTAGCTTCCCCACCCGTGCCGGCCCGCGTGCGGCACCGGCCCCCTCCCCGACGTTCTCCCCAGGCTCCGCAGGCATGCCCCGCGCCCTCCGGCTCCTCCGCTCCGCAGCCGTCCTGGCCGGCGTCCTCCCGCTGATGGCGGGGTGCGACGAGGCCCCCGGCCCCCCCGCGCTCGTCGCCGAGCCGCCGGCCGTCTCCGACCTCCAGCTCACGCCGAGCACGTTCGAGTACACCGGCACCGAGGACAGCGTCCGGGTCCCGATCCAGCTCTCGGTGGCGGTGGACGAGGGCGACGGCGGGGTGACGGTCCAGTACGTCGTCCGCCGCCAGTTCGAGAGCGGGGCGCTGGCCGAGGGGGCGCTCGCCCCGGCCGACGGCCGCTACGCGGGCGAGGCGTCGTTCGTGGTGGCCCGCGGCGCCGTGGGCCTCTACGTCGTCACCGTCGTGGCCTCGGGGGCGGGCGGCGTCGGCAACGAGGCGACGGCGCTGCTGCGCTACACCGCCGAGGACCTCGGCCCGCCCACCGTCGCGAGCGCGTCGGTGGACCCGAACCCCGTGACGGTGCCCGGCGCCTTCACCGTCTCGGCCCAGGTGGCCGACCCCGACGGCCTCGCCAACGTCGCCCGCGTCGTCCTCGCCAGCGGCGGGGCCGAGTTCGCCCTCTGCGACGACGGCGGCGCCGGCACGTGCGGCTTCGGCGGGACCGACCTCCCCTCGCCCTCCGGCGACGTCGCCGCGGGCGACGGCCGCTTCAGCCGCCGCTTCAGCGTCCCCGCGGGCTCGGGCACCGGCGACGTCGGGTTCACGGTGCAGGCGTTCGACCGCGCCGGGCAGGCCAGCGAGGCCGTCCCCCTCATCGTCACCCTCCAGTGATAGTGCGCGTGAGAACCCATACGCCGTTCCCCCTGGCAAGCAGGGC
>DATGQT010000100.1:0-13749 GCA_035304085.1 Rubricoccaceae bacterium | reverse complement strand
CCGGCCGACACCGCCGCCGTCCTCCACCTCACCCTCGACGGCAACACGCCGCCCGGCCCGTACCGCATCACCGTCACGGCCGAGGCCGAGCCGACGAGCGCGCCGGCCGAGCCCTACGTCGAGACGCGCCCGGCCGACCGGCTCGACGACGTGCGCGTGGCCGAGGGCCTCCGCGTCGGGTTCGCCCGCTCCTACGACCGCGTCACCGAGGACGCCCTCCGCGCCATGGGCGCCGACGTCGTCGTCCTCGACTCGACGGCGCTCGCGAACGGGGACTTCGACGGCCTCGACACCATCGTCCTCGACATCCGCGCCTACCTCGTCCGCCCCGACCTCCGCGCCCACAACGACCGGCTGCTGGAGTGGGTGCGGCAGGGCGGCCACCTCGTCGTCAATTACCACAAGGTGTTCGAGTGGAACCCCGGCCAGGCCTCGGGCGGCTTCTTCGACGAGGTGGTGGACGTGCCCGAGGGGGGCTTCGCGCCGTACCCCCTCCGCCTCGGCCGCGAGCGGGTGACGTTCGAGGACGCCCCCATCGAGGTCCTCGAACCCGGGCACCCCGTCTTCCACGCCCCCCACGAGATCGGCCCCGAGGACTGGGCGGGTTGGGTGCAGGAGCGCGGCCTCTACTTCCCGGCCGAGTACGACGCGCGCTACCAGGAGCTGATCGCCACCGGCGACCCCGGCGAGGCGCCGCTCCGGGGCGGGCTGCTGCTGGCCGAGGTGGGCGAGGGGACGTACCTCTACTCCCCCCTCGTCTTCTACCGCCAGCTCGAAGCCCTCAACCGGGGCGCGTGGCGGCTCTTCGCCAACCTCGTCAGCCTCCCCCTCACGGAGGGAGCCGGCACCCACTGACCCCGGCGTGTGGTCCGTGGTCCGTCGCCGAATTGCCCGGCGCTTGACGGCGGGGTGTGACGCAGCGGAGGGAACTTGCGGCCTCGTCCGTCCCCGCCCTCGCCGCCCGTGCCCCTGCCGCCGACCCGCCGCGTCGCCTACCTCGCCTTCGTGGCGGCGGGGGTGCTGTGGGGGACGTCGTTCCTCCTCGGGAAGGTGGCCCTCCGCGAGGTGGAGGCCCCGGCGCTGATCCTGTACCGGTTCGCCCTCGCGGCGGCCGTCCTCCTCCCGTTCGTCCCGCGCGCGGCGTGGGGGGCGGCGCGGCGGCACCTCGGCCTCCTCGTCTCCGGCTCGTTCCTCATGGGGCCGCTCATGTTCCTCCTCCAGTTCGAGGGGCTCGACCGGACGACGGCCTCCAGCGCCGCC
Organism: Rubricoccaceae bacterium; assembly: GCA_035304085.1. Classification (GTDB taxonomy): domain Bacteria; phylum Bacteroidota; class Rhodothermia; order Rhodothermales; family Rubricoccaceae; genus DATGQT01. The sequence goes on along the minus strand of DATGQT010000100.1, from coordinate 12,489 downwards.
CTCCTCGTCGGCGTCGCCCCGCCGGCGATGGCCGTGGCGGCGGCGCTGTTCGACGGCGAGCGGCCGGGGCGGGCGACGTGGGCGGCCGTGGCGCTCTCGGCCGTGGGCACGGCGCTCCTCGTGGGCAGCCCCGGCGAGGGCCGCACCCTCCTCGGCGACGGCCTCGTCTTCGTCTCGATGCTGGCGGCCGTGGCGTGGACGCTCGTCACCCGCCGGATCGCCCGCCGCCTCGGCGTCGCCGCCGCGACGGCGCTCCAGTTCCTCCTCGGCGTCGGCTGGCTGCTCCCGATCACGTGGGCGCTCGACGGCCCGCCGCCCGTCCGCCTCTCGGCCCCCACGTGGGGCGCGCTCGCGGCGCTGGGGCTGCTGTGCACCGCCGTCACGTTCGGGCTGTGGAACTGGGGGCTCCAGCGCGTCGAGGCGGCGAAGGCCGGCGTGTTCGGCAACCTCGAGCCCGTCGTCGGCTCGGCCCTCGGCGTCCTCCTCCTCGGCGAGCACCTCGGCCTCCTCGCCGTCGCCGGCGGCGCCCTCGTCCTCGCCGCCGCCTGGCTGGCGACGACGGACGAGCCGCGCGAGGAAGCCCCGCCTTCGGAAGCCCCCCGCGCCGCCGCATGAGCGCCCCGGACTACCGGCCGCCCGAGCGCTTCCGCGGCGCCTCGTTCGCGAGCTACCGCCCGCAGACGCCCTCGCAGGACCGGGCGCTCCAGGAGGCCCGCCGCTTCGCCGAGCGCGTCCGCCGCCGCCACCTTCAGCCCCGCTTCCTCCGCTGGCTCCGTCCCGAGGACGAACTCGGCGCCGGGCTCTACCTCGTCGGGCCCGTCGGGACGGGGAAGACGCACCTGCTCGCGGCGCTCTACGGCGCCCTCCACGGGAGCGGCGACGCGCCGCAGGTGCCGTGCGCGTTCGTCCACTCCAGCGCCCTGTTCCGCGCGACCGCCCGGCCCGAGGACTACGCGAAGGCGCTGGCCGAGCGGTTCGACGTCCTCCTCCTCGACGAGGTCGAGCTCGACGACCCCGCCAGCGAGGTCCGCCTCCTCGGCGTGCTCAAGACGCTCCGCCGCCTCGGCGTGACGGTGGCGGCCACGAGCAACGCCGAGCCGGAGCGGTTCGTCTCGGCCGCCTTCGGGCGCGACCGGCTGGAGCGGTTCCTCTCCGAGGAGTTCCGCCGCCAGTACCACGTCGTGTTCGTCGGCGGGGAGGACTTCCGGCAGCGGATGGAGAAGCCCGGCCGGGCGTGGGTGGGCCCGCCCGCGGCCACGCACGCCGCCATGCAGGCGGCCTTCGACGCCGCCGAGGGGTTCAAGCGCTGGCTCACGTTCGCGAACCTCCTCCGCCTCGCCGCCGAGACCGAGCGCGGCGCCCTCGCCCGCGAGCTGGCCGCCCTCGACGCCCTCTTCGTCGAGGGCATCCGCATCCGCGACACCGACGACGCGCTCCGGCTGCTGCGGATCGTGGACGACCTCTACGCGGAGCCGCGCCCGCCCGTGCTCTACTTCACGTCCGAGGAGCCGCCGGCGCAGTGGTTCGCGGCCTCGGCGCAGCACGGCGCGCTCGAGCGCGGCATCGCCGAGAAGTTCGCCCGCACGACGAGCCGCCTCGCCGCGCTCGCGCGCATCGAGGTGATCTGAGGGCGGGATCGCTCGACGTTGAACGTGTAACGTGTAACGTTGAACGTGTAACGTCGAACGATCCCTGCCGGTCAGCGCGTGGCCATGAACCGGTAGGTGCCGGCGGCCGTCGTGTCGTACGCGCTGACGCCGGCGACGTAGACGCCGCGCTCGAGCTCGATCACGAGGCGGGAGTTGTCGTCGTACCAGTCGAGGTCGTCGTTCTCCGCGAGCAGGGCGCCTTCGGCGTCGTAGAGGTAGAGCACGGTGTCGAACCACGCCGAGCCGGCCTCGGCCGTCACGGTGTCGGCCTCGTCGAGTCCGAAGGCGTAGTAGGCCACGGCCCGGCCGTCGTCGAGGGTGCAGGCCGCGTCGGCGAACTCGCCGTCGGCCTCCTCGTCGAGCGCGACGACGGCCACGTCGCAGCCGAACGTCTCGGCGAGCGCCTCGTCGTCGACCTCGACGGGCGGAGGGGGCTCATCCGCGATGGGGTCCGGGTCGTCGTTGCGGTCCGGGAGGGGGTCGGCGTCGTCGCAGGCGAGCGACAGGGGCAGCAGCGCCGCGAGGGCGCCGAGGGCGAAGAGGCGGGAGCGGAGCGTGACCATGGGGAGAAAGGGCTGGGTGGGAGCGCCGTCCGCACGTGCGCGCGGAGCGCCGGGCCGCGCGCCGCCCCGATCACCCCGCCGCTTCGTCACATCCACGCGACGCCCGCGACGGCTGAAGCCGAGGATTCCCGGTGGAAACCGCGCACACCGGGGGTCGTTTTCGCGGTCCCGCACCTCTCCCCCGGCGGAACCCGCCGAAGTCGACCATGCCCTCGCCCGTCACCGGCCTCCACCACGTCACCGCCATCAGCGGCCCGGCCCAGGCCAACGTCGACTTCTACGCCGGCCGCCTCGGCCTCCGCCTCGTCAAGCGGACGGTCAACTTCGACGACCCCCACACCTACCACCTCTACTACGCCGACGGCTTCGCGCACCCCGGCTCGTTCCTCACGTTCTTCCCGTACGAGAACGCCAACCCCGGCCGCATCGGCGCGGGGCAGGCGACGGCGACGGCCTACGCCGTGCCCGAGGGCGCCGTGGACTGGTGGGTGGACCGGTTCGCCGCCGAGGGCTGCGACTTCGGCAACCCGGCGGAGCGGTTCGGCCGCCGCGTCCTCCCCTTCCGCGACCCCGACGGCCTCGCGCTGGAGTTCGTCGAGACCCCCGCCGCCACCGAGGGCTGGGCCGACGGGCCGATCCCGCTCGAGGCCGCCCCCGGCGCCTTCTTCGCCGTCACCCTCTGCGTGGCCGACCCCGGCCCGACCGCCCGCCTGCTGACCGACGTCCTCGGCTACCGCGAGGTGGGCGAGGAGGACGGGCGGCTGCGGCTGGAGAACCCCCGCGCCGACCGCGCCGCGTTCGTGGACCTGTACTGCGTGCCCGGCGCCGAGCCCGGGCGGATGGGCGCCGGCGTCGTCCACCACGTCGCCTTCCGCGTGCCGTCGGACGAGGCGCAGGCCGAGGTGCGCGAGGTGCTGACCGAGCGGGGCCACCGGCCCACGCCCGTCATCGACCGGCGGTACTTCCGCTCGATCTACTTCCGCGAGCCCGGCGGCGTGCTGTTCGAGATCGCCACCGACCCGCCCGGGTTCGCCGTGGACGAGCCGGCCGACCGCCTCGGCACCGGCTTCATGCTGCCGCCGCAGTACGAGCCGCGGCGGGAGGAGATCGAGCGGCGCCTCCCCCCGCTCCGCGTCCCCTACCGGGAGCCCGCATGAGCGCCGCCGACCCCCACGCCGGGACGCCCGTCCGCCGCGCCGGGGCGCCGCTGGACGAGGCGGCCGTGGCCGTCCTCCTCCTCCACGGGCGCGGCGCCTCGGCCGAGAGCATCCTCACGCTGGCGGGCGAGCTGCGCCGCGAGGACGCCGCCTTCCTCGCCCCAGAGGCCGCCGGCTCGACGTGGTACCCCCACTCGTTCCTCGCGCCGCTGGAGATGAACGAGCCGTGGCTGTCGAGCGCCCTCCGGCGCGTCTACCGCGTGGCCGAGGAGGCCGAGGCGGCGGGGATCCCCCGCGAGCGGATCGTCGTGGCGGGGTTCAGCCAGGGCGCCTGCCTCGCGGCCGAGTTCGTCGCGCGCAACGCGGCGCGGTGGGGCGGCCTCGTCGTCCTCTCCGGCGGCCTCATCGGCACGGCCGACACCGAGGGCGTGCCGCCCGAGGACAAGCGGTTCGACTACGCCGGCCGCCTCGACGGCACCCCCGTCCTCGTCGGCTGCTCCGACTTCGACCCCCACATCCCGCTCCGCCGCGTCGAGCAGACGGTCGTGGTGCTCTCCGAGATGAAGGCCGAGGTGGACGGGCGGGTCTACGAGGGCCTCGGTCACGCCATCAACCGCGACGAGATGGACGCGTTCGACGCGCTCCTCCGTAACGTGTAGCCGCGTAGCACCCTGCCCCCCGACCGACCCGTGCCTGCCGTCGTGTTGGAGAGGGTAAACCCGGAACACGCAACAGAACCCCCGATGGCCGAGACGAGCGACCGCCCCCTCCACCCCCCCGCTCTCTTGACGACTGATGCCTGGTGACGGCGTCCTCGGCTGGGTGGTCGGGCTCGGGGTGCCCGCGCTCTACGCGCTCGGGATCGGGAGCGCCTACGACGCCCTCATGAAGGCGCGCACGGCGCAGGGCGCGACGGCCTGGGTCCTCGCCCTCCTCACCGTCCCCCTCGTCGCGCTCCCGCTCTACTGGATCTTCGGGCGCGTCAAGTTCAGCGAATACGTCAGGGCGCTCCGCGACTTCTACCGGGCGATCGAGGTGCGCCTGGAGGACCCCCGCCGCGGCCTCCTGGCCGACTACGTCGCCCACCCCGAGCGGCGGGCCGACGACCGCGGGCGCATCGAGCTCAGGGCGTTCCAGGAGCTCGCCACGTTCCCGTTCACGCGCGGCAACGACCTCCGCCTCCTCGTCGACGGCCGGGCCACCTTCGACGCCATCTTCGCGGGGATCGAGGCGGCCGAGCGCTACATCCTCGCCCAGTTCTACATCATCCGCGACGACGGCCTGGGCCGGGAGTTCCAGCGGCGGCTGATCGAGAAGGCCCGCGCGGGCGTCCGCGTCTACCTCCTCTACGACGAGGTCGGCTGCTACGACCTCCCGAAGCGGTACCTCCAGGAGCTGAAGGAGGCCGGCGTGCGCGTCTCCGGGTTCAGCGGGCGGCGCTCGTGGCGCGGCCGGTTCCGCCTCAACTTCCGCAACCACCGCAAGATCGTCGTCGTCGACGGCGTGCGCGGGTACATGGGCGGGCTCAACGTGGGCGACGAGTACCTCGGGCTCGACCCGAAGTTCGGCCCCTGGCGCGACACCCACGTCGCCCTCGAGGGGCCCGTCGTGCAGGGGATCCAGTTCGCCTTCCTCAAGGACTGGTACTACGGGCGCGAGGAGGTGCTCGACGTAGAGTGGCGGCCGGCGCCGTCCGACGCCGACCTCTGCGCGCTCGTGCTCGCCTCCGGGCCGGCCGACCGCCTCGAGACGTGCGGGCTCCTCTTCTCGCACGCCATCGAGAGCGCCGAGCGGCGGGTGTGGATCGCCACCCCCTACTTCGTCCCCGACGGCGCCGTCCTCGGCGCGCTCCAGCTCGCGGCCCTCCGCGGCGTCGACGTCCGGCTCATCATGCCGCGGAAGACCGACGCGTGGTTCTTCAAGTACGTCCCCTACGCCTACCTCCCGGACGTGGCGCGGGCCGGCGTGAAGGCGTACCTCTACGAGGAGGGGTTCATGCACCAGAAGATCCTCCTCGTCGACGACGACTACGCGGCCGTCTCGACGGCCAACCTCGACAACCGCTCGTTCCGGCTCAACTTCGAGCTGACCGTGCTCGCCTACGACCGGGGGTTCTGCGGCGAGGTCGAGCGGATGCTCGAGGCCGACCTCGCGCGGTCGACGCCGCTGACGGAGGAGGACCTCGCCGCGCGCCCGTTCTTCTTCCGCCTCGCCGTCCAGACGACGCGGCTGATGTCGCCCGTGCTGTGATACTGGCGCGCCGCGGCCGCGCGTTCCTTGCGCGCCTCCCCCCGATTGCGTAGCCTCCGCCCGGTCCCCGAGGTCCGTATGATCCGCCGCCTCCCGCTCGGCCTGCTCGCCGTCCTGCTGGCCCCGCCCGCGCTCGGGCAGGAGCCCCCCGACACCGTGCTCACGCAGCAGGTGACCTACTTCGGCACCGGGCTCACCTACGCCGAGATCCAGCACGAGTACGCGCGGCTCCAGCGGCTCCCCGAGCCCGAGGACACCACGGCCACCGACGACCCCGACGCCGGGATCCAGCGCCTCGAGATCGACGGGCTCGTCGTGGACGAGACGCTCACCAAGCTCGGGCGCGACTTCTACGACGTGTTCTTCCGCGCCTGGGAGCCGCCCCGCGATGCGATCAACTTCACCATCGGGATCCAGGAACAGCCCGCCCCCGGCATCGGCACCATCGTCTCGGTGACGGTGAACGACGAGGTCGTCTTCCAGGCCCGGCTCCAGCCACAGCCCGAGCAGGTCGAGCTGGCCGCCCGGCAGGCGGCCTACTACGCCTACGAGCGCCTCAAGCGCGGCGAGCAGGAGATCGTGTACTGATCGCTCCCGCACGACGCCGGTGCGACGCAGGGACACGGCGCGCCGAGGAGGGAGACCGCGGACCGCAGACGGCCGACGGCCGGTTCTGAGAAGCTGCTTGGGTAGCCGAGGAGAGCGGCTCCCCTCCTGGACAGGAGGGGCCGGGGATGGTCGATCCGGGGCTGCTGGAGCAAGTCGGGTCCACCCCCTCCCCCTCCGGGGACTCCCCCTGTCCAGGGGGAGAGCTACTTCGAGCCGCTACCAAACGGTCTATCAGCCCTCCTCCGCGGTCGGCCGTCCGCCGTCGGCGGTCTTTACCCGATCAGGCCCACAGGGCGCGACTCGCGTTACGTATGGTCCCGTTGACTTCCTCCCCGGCGCGCGCGTATCCTCGCCCGCGTCTCGTTGCTACCGACCCCATGTTGCGCTCTGTCTTCCTCGCCCTCCTCGCGCTCGCCTGCGCGGCGCCGGGCGCACGCGCCCAGCAGCTCGTCTACGAGCCGCTCAACCCGGCCTTCGGCGGCCTCTCGCTCAACTACTCCTGGATGCTCCAGTCCGCCCAGGCCCAGAACGACTTCGAGGACGACCAGGCCAGCCGGTTCTTCCGCGACCCGCTCCAGGACTTCCAGCAGAGCCTCCAGCGCCAGATCCTCAGCCAGCTCTCGCGCGAGCTCATCGGGAACCGGTTCGGCGACCTCGACCTCACGCAGCCCGGCACGTTCGACCTCGGCGACTTCACCGTGGAGGTGGTCCCCGGCCTCGACGGCGTGGCCATCCGCGTGTTCAACCTGCTGACGGGCGAGGAGACCGTCGTCACCATCCCGAACCCCTGAGCCTCGGCGGGCCGCTCAGGAACGCGTGGGCCCCTGACGTGGCGGCCACGCGGGAGGCCGTAGCGGCCCCATGCTCGTCGGCGTCCCCGGCGACCTCCCTCCCCCCGGCCCGCGGCCCCTGCTCATGACCTCCCTCCCCGCCTACCCCCGGCTGCTCCTCCTGGGCCTCCTCGCCCTCCTCGCGAGCGGCTGCGCGAACTACCTCACCCCCTTCGAGACCCAGCGCGCCCGGCCCGCCCCGCCGACGCCGACCGCCGACGCGCTGAGCGCGCTGCCGCCGCCGCGCGAGCCCATCGTCGCGGCGGTCTACCGGTTCCGCGACCAGACCGGCCAGTACAAGGCGCTCGAGAACGTCTCGACGTTCTCGACGCAGGTGACGCAGGGGGCCACCTCCATCCTCATGCGGGCGCTGGAGGAGTCGCGCTGGTTCGTGCCCATCGAGCGGGAGGGGCTCTCGAACCTCCTCAACGAGCGGCAGATCATCCAGTCCATCCGCGCCCAGCACGCCGGGCCGGAGGGCGAGCCGCTCGGCCCGCTCCCGCCGCTGCTCTACGCCGGCGTCCTCCTCGAAGGCGGCATCATCGGCTACGACTCCAACGTGCTCACGGGCGGCGTCGGCGTCCGCTACCTCGGCACCGGCGGCGCCGGGGAGTACCGGCAGGACCAGGTGACGGTCTACCTCCGCGCCGTCTCGACGCAGAGCGGGCGCGTCCTGAAGTCGGTCCACACCACGAAGACCATCGTCTCGCAGCGCGTCCAGGGCAACCTCTTCCGGTTCGTGGACCTCCAGCGGCTGCTCGAGGCCGAGATCGGCTACAGCTACAACGAGCCGCCCGTGCTGGCCGTCACGGAGGCCATCGAGGAGGCCGTGCGCGCGCTCATCATCGAGGGCCTCCGCGAGAACCTCTGGGCGGCGGCGGAGAACGTGGACCCGGCCCAGCTCAACGCCCTCTTCGCCGCCTACGACCGCGAGACGGCCGCGGCCGAGCAGCTCGACGCCTTCGGCCGCGACCTCGGCTTCGCCCGCACCGGCACGGCCGTCTCGGTGAGCGGCGCCGGGAACCGCCTCGAGAGCGACTACGCCGACGCGCTCGTGCGCCCGGCCGGCGAGCTGGCCGTGCGGGCCCACGTCTCCCCCCGGCTCAGCCTGGGCCTCGCGGCCTCGGGGGGCAGCTACGGCATCGACGGCCTCTTCGACCAGCTGTTCCTGGCCGGCGAGGCGACGGCCCGCTACGACTTCCTCCCGCAGGAGCGGCTCACGCCGTTCCTCCAGGTGGGCCTCGGCGTGGTCGGCGTCCCCGACGGGTCCGCGACCCGGGAGATCTTCCCCCACGTCCGCGGAGGAGGAGGACTGGAGTACATGCTCTCCCGCGGCGTCGGCCTCAGCCTCGCCCTCACGAACCTCTACCCCCTCTCCGAAGGGCTCGACGGCGTCGAGGGCGGCGGCCCCCACGACAACCTCTTCCTCCTCCAGGCCGGCCTCACCTTCCACGGGCTCTGAGCGCCACCCACCTCGGACGCGGGCGTCTGGAGCAACGGGCCGCTTCGGAGCGCTGAGGGGTAGGCGGGGAGTTACAGCGACGGCCGCTTGGCTTGACGTAGGTGCCGGGCGCGGCTGTGCCGTAGGGACACGGCGCACCGGGTCCCTACGGGCTCCACGCTACACGCCGCGCCGTACCAGGGCCACACCGCCTCTGAACACGCAACACTGCGCGCTACCGCCGGCCGTCCCTCAGCACCCCGCGCACCTCTTTTCGCGACGAGACGCCCAGCTTGTGCAGGATGCGCTCGACGTGGTGCTTCACGGTGTGGGGGCTCACCCCCAGCTCGTCCGCGATCTCCTTGTTCGTCAGCCGCTTCGCGAGGAGGCGCGCGATCGCCCTCTCCGCCGTGGTGAGGCCGTAGGCCTCGGCGAACTCCTCCCCATCTCGCCCGAGCTGCACGGCCCGGACGAAGACGAGCGCTCCCTCGGGCACGAGCACGACGGCCGCCGCGACCTCGAAGCCGGCGCCATCGACGAGGCGGTGGAGCGCCGGGCGGTGGAGCCCACGCGGGGACTGCTCGACGGCCGCGCGGGCCACGCGCGCGACCTCACGCCGGAGCCCGTCCCGCCCTGCCCCCCCTAGGAGCTCGCCCGCCCGCTCGCTCAGGAACCGGGGGGCCCCGTCCCCCGCGCAGAGCAACAGGCCGACGTCGAGCGCATCGAGCCCCGAGGAGAGCCTTTCGAGGAGAACCTGGAACGGAGAGGGTAGCATCTTCGACGGAGCAGCCATCAATCACGGGCGCGGGAATGATAAAGGCCCATAATCCAAACACGCATAGGTCAGTTTGACCTATATCCGCGCCGAGCCTCCGCCGAAAATGGGTAACGATGGCCGATGTGTGCGTGGGTCGGCTGACTGATCTTCGTGACCGTCCGCTGCGAGATCACGCCCAGCCTCCATCCCGAGCCTCGTCCCTGCATGTGCTCCTGCCCGCGAGATGACCGAGGTCTGCACCCGGAGGGAGAGAAATCCTGCCACGCACGGGAGTGGCCTTCGGCGAAGGCGCATTCTGAGCCACTGGCGCAGGAGACGGTACTGCCCGGGTCGGAGTCGCTCGGCAGGGTGAGGCCGTACCTGCACGCCACGCGCGAGAAGAGCCTCGTCTTAAGAGGCTTAGCCTCTTACCATTATGAGACCAAGGCCGAGCGGAGCGCCGAAGCCCCCGGCACGCGTTCAGTCTTTCGAGATAGGGCTTGACTTTTTACAACCCTAGGGGTTATCCTGAACACAACCACAACCGGCACACATCAGGCCCTGTCCTACACGCCGGCACGGCAAGACCCGATATCTGCGAGAGGGATTCCGCCTTAACTCTTGCATCCGAGCCCGTCAGACCAACCTGAACCTGCAGCCCAGCATTCCTGAAAGCCATTCCGAGCGGAGGCTGAGTTCCGACGGCCGGCAGGCCGTCCTCACGGAGGAACCCTCGCCCCCGCGTCTGTACCCCCGGAGCTGCTGCGGGCTCCACGCATGATCCGGTACGGACACCGCCGCCCCTCCAGCCCCATAACCTGCCATAGCCCACCCGCACGCCCGACGTGCGCCCGTGGGTGCCATCCTTCCCCAAGCCGGCCCTCCGGGCCTCCCGCCCTTGCTGTCTCTCGACTCTGCGCCGCTCGCCTACGCGCTCCTCCTCGAAGAGACCCCTATGCCCGTCGCGAACGCCGTCGCCGGCCGCGGTTCCGCCGCGCCGCACGCCTCTGTTCCGACGAATGATACGATGGCGAACGTCCGGACGGCCGGCAACGACACCATCAATCCGATCCCTATTTGATACCCCCGGAGGGGCGCGGCGCGACAGGCACCGCGCCCCTCCTTGCTGAACAGCGGCGCCCGAGGCCGCGCCCGCCGACTGGCGGGCCACCCCCGGAGGGGCTCCTCGACGCCGCCACCTGCTCCCGGGAGCTGCGGGCTCCCAACCAGGAACGCAGGTCCCCCCAGCCCCTCCTTCTCTCCCTCAGTCCGGCCGCACCGGGCAATCCCGCCCGGCGGCCTTCCTTCCCCAACCAACACCTAAGAGGTGCACCCATGAAGAAGCTCATGCTTCTCGCCTTCGCGTTCGTCCTGACGAGCGGCGCGGCCTTCGCTCAGCCGAACCAGAGCACGGTGACGCAGACCGGCAACAACAACGACGCCAACGTCTCGCAGACCGGCACGAACCAGATCAGCACGGTGACGCAGATCAACGGCAACGATAACGAGGCCAACGTCACCCAGTTCACCGACAACGGCGGTAAGCAGACGTCGTCGGTGCTGCAGGACGGTAGCCGCAACGAGGCCAACGTCAACATGCAGCAGACCGGTGGCGGCGACACCGTCGCGAACACCGCCACCATCGAGCAGGTCGGCAACGACAACACGGTCCGTAGCCAGGCCCTGATCGCGCCGGGGTATAACAGCGGCCAGCATGCCACCGCCCTCCAGTACGGCCACCGCAACTGGGCGGAGCAGGAGATCCTCGGCGGCTATACGCAGTCGGTGCGGGTCGAGCAGACCGGCAACGACAACGCCTCCGACCAGCAGATCAACGGCGGCTCCTTCAACACCGTCGAGACGTTCCAGACGGGCCACCGGAACGATGCCTCCCAGACCCTCCACGGCTCCAACTGGGGCTACTCGTCGGCCGTCGCCCGGATCACGCAGGATGGTAACGACAACGACGCATCGCAGATGCTCGACGGTGGTGGTTCCAACGACCTCAACAACGCCTCGATCAGCCAGAACGGCAACGACAACCGGGCTACGCAGACGCTGAACATCACGGCCGCCGACGGCGGCGGTGACGACGGCCACGACGGCTTCATCACGCAGACTGGCAACGACAACCGGGCCACGCAGCTCGCCACGGGTGCCAACCACGACGCGATCATCACCCAGACGGGCCACCGGAACCGCGCCGACCAGGAGATGACGGACGGCGCCGCCGGTGCCTACGCCAGCTTCACGCAGGAGGGCAACGACAACGTCGCGCGGCTCCTCCAGGATGGTGGCGACAGCATGACGCTCGTCCAGGACGGCAACCTCAACACCCTCCGCGGTGTGGGCAGTGCCGTTGCCTTCCAGGACGGCGGCAGCTCGGCGCTCGTCAACCAGATCGGCAACAGCAACACGCTCCGGCTGAACCAGGAGCTGGGTGCTGGCGCCGTGGTCGACCAGACCGGGAACGGCAACACGGCCACCGTCAATCAGCAGTAATCGACGGCGACGGGAGCCGGGAAGAACGGTCTTCTCCGGCTCCCGTCGTCTCAGCTGATAGCGCAACGCTGAGGACGAGCCGGTCGTCTGGCCGCCATAGCTGATCGGCTCGCCCTTCTCCTGAGGATCATCGTGAAGCCCCTGTTCCCCCTCCTGCTCGTGCTCGCGCTCTCGGCCGGCGCCGCGCACGCGCAGGGCAACACCGCCACCCTCTCCCAGGAGGGCAGCGACCACCAGGCCACCGTCACCCAGACGGGCGGCCCCGGCAATGAGGCGACCGTCACGCAGGTGGGTGACCACGGCGTCGTGCTCCTCGGCCAGTTCGGGGCCGGAAACCAGGCCGAGCTCTCCTCCATCCCCGGCGCCGGCTACGGCGGGAGCCACAACAGCATCCTGCTGATGCAGTCGGGCGGGGCCGAGGCGACGGTGAACCAGACGGGCTCCCACAACACCGTGTGGGGCCTGGCACCCGGCACCCAGGCCGGCTCCCTCGACGGGAGCGTCCTCGACGTGACGCAGGTCGGCTACGGCAACACGCTGTGGCTCGATCAGCACAACGGCGCGGCCGCGACTGTCATCCAGCTGGGTATCGGGAATACGGCCACCATCATCCAACACTGAAACGAGTCATCGGGGCGCGGGGCACACGCTCCGCGCCCCGATGCCCAGAGTGGGGGCAGGCGCTCCGAGCCTCGCTCCCGTTCCCCCTTCACCGGATCCGGCCGGTGACC
>DATGQT010000099.1:0-15426 GCA_035304085.1 Rubricoccaceae bacterium | reverse complement strand
GACGGCGAAGCAGTAGAAGGCGAAGTACTGGAGCGAGCGGCGCTGCACGAGGATGACGACGGCGCGGATGGCGACGATGCCGGAGACGTAGGCGACGAGCGTCCCCAGCCCGAGGGCCAGCGCGCTCCCCGAGAGCCCCGTCTCCGCCATCTCGAGCACCTTCAGCAGCGTGGCACCGAGGACGACCGGGAGCAGCATGAGGAACGAGAAGTCCGCCGCCTCCTTGCGGTCGACGTTGAGGTAGATGGCCGTGCAGATGGTCGAGCCCGAGCGGGAGATGCCGGGGATGAGCGCGAACGCCTGCGCGGCGCCGACGACGAGCGCCTTGACGGGCGAGAGCACGCCGTCGGGCGTGGGGCGGAGGCGGGTGAGGAGCAGCAGCGTGCCCGTCACGAGGAGCATCCCGCACACGAGGCGGGGGTCCGAGAACGCCGCCTCCAGCGGCTCCTCGAACAGCACGTAGGCCAGCCCCGTCGGGATCATCGTGAGGAGGACGTAGAGGATGAGGCGGAGCGACGGGACGGGCCCGCCGCTCGGCTGCGGCTCGTATTCGATCTCGTCGCCGCGCGCGCGCTCGATGCGGCCCGGCCGGAGGGCCTCCCGCCACGCCGCCGGCCGCGCGAGCGCCCCGAAGCCGTCGCGGAGGATGCGGAGGATCCGCCCCCAGTAGACCGTCACGATGGAGAGCGTCGTGCCGAAGTGGACGAAGACCTCGAACGTGATGTCGGGCTCGTCGATGCCGAGGAGGTACTGGCCGAGGACGAGGTGGCCCGAGGACGAGATCGGGAGGAACTCGGCGAGGCCCTGGACGAGCCCGAGGACGGCGGCTTCCCACCAGGACATGGAGCGAGGGGGTGGAGGAGTGAGGGCGTGGAGGGGGGCGGAAGGTACGGCCCTTTCCTCCCCCGCAGTCCTTCAGTCCCTCACCCCTCGCTCCCCGGCAGCCCCGGCTCGACGAGCAGCACCTCCTCGCGGTCCACCCGCACGAGCCCCGGCGCGCCGCCTCGGACGGGGCGGACGTACTTCCGCTCCGTCACGATCACGGGGGCGAGCGGCTGCGCCTTCGCCTCGCTGAAGTGGGCGGCGATGCGGGCGGCCGTCTCCACGACCGGCTTCGGCACGGCGGCCGTCCGGCTCGGGCGGCGGAGGACGACGTGGGCGCCGGGCACGCCGCGGGCGTGGAGCCAGAGGTCGTGCGGCCCCGCGTGCCGCGTCGTCAGCGCAGCGTTCGATCGCGCGTTCTTGCCGACGCGCACCTCCCAGCCCTCCACGTCGAACCGGCGGTAGGGCAGGCGCTCCTCGCCGACGGCCTCGGGGTGGGTGAAGCGGGCGAGCGCGTCGGCCTCGTCCCTTAGGAACGCCTGGAGGTCGTCGTAGCGCGAGATCGCGCGGAGGCGGCCGAGGAGGGCGGCGGCGGCCTCGGCCTCGGCCTGCACGCCCTCCCAGCGCGCCTCGGCGTGGCGCCGCGCCTCGCGCGCCCGCCGCGCCTTCCGGTAGTACCGCTCGGCGTTCTCGACGGCCGACAGCGCGGGGTCGAGCGGGATCGTGACGGGCCGGCCGTCGGCGAGGAGGTCCGGCAGCGTGACCGCCTCTCGGCCGGGGCCTTCGGCGGCGGCCTGCGCCATGAGGAGGTGGCCCCACCGCTCGTAGCGCTCGGCGCGGCTCGGGCGGCCCAGCTCCTCGAGCATGGCCTCGGCGCTGCGGGCGCGCCGGCGGTGGGCGGCCTCCAGCGCGGCCTCCAGCGGGCGATACGCCGCGTCGAACCGGCGCTGCGCGAGGCGGCGGCGTGCGTAGACGCGCACGGCCTCGTCCACCGTCGCGAACGGCTCGGCGCGCCAGCCAACGGGCGGGTCGGTGAGGGGGACGAGGGCGAGGTGCTCGGCGGACTCCCCGCGCCAGTAGACGACCGGGCGCGGCTCCTCCAGATCCTCCATCAGCGCCCGCGCCGCCGCGAAGAGGCGCCGGCGTTCGGCTTCCCCGGCGTCGGACGGGTCGGTGCCGGGAGCCTGTCCTGAGCCTGCCGAAGGATCGAGGCCGGCGCGGCGGACGGCCTCCTCGGCGAGCGCTCGGTCGAAGAGCGGCACCGCCGCGGCGACGGCCTGCGCGAGCGTGGGCTTGCTCCGGAGTTTGGAGTTTGAAGTTTGGAGTTGGGAGTTGGTCGCGGCGGCCTGTGCGTGCGTGGGCTCGGTCCCGCGCCAGCGCGCCTCGAACGCCTCGAACGTCGTTACCTCGGGGGCCGGGCGGGGCGTGGGGGCCTCGTCCCCTGCTTCTTCGTGGCCGCTCAGGAACGGCTCGATCACCACCCCCTCCGCGTCCACCCACCACACGTTGGGCCGGGGGCCGAAGAGGCGGGCCTGGAGTGCCGTCCCGTCGTCGAGTTCGAGGAAGACGAAGCGGTCACGCTCGGCCGTCCGCACGCGCGCGACGGCGCGGCCGAGGGCGCCCTCGAACAGCGAGGCCGTGTTGCGGCGGGCGCGGCCGGCCCCTTCGCTGCGGAAGAGGAGCGGGAGCGCCGGGTCGCAGTGGACGCGCACCGTCCACGCCGCCCCCGGCGCCTCGAAGAGCAAGCTCAGCTCGCTCGCGCTCTGCGACCACGCGTCGGCGAGGACGGCGCCGCGGATATCGGCGTCCCACTCGGACGTGAGGGCGTGGAGGAGGAAGTAGTGCACGGGGCGAAACGGCCTCTCCGACCTGCGTCACCGCACCTGCCGGAGGAGGCAGTCGTAGACGCGCCGGGCGAGGTCGTCGGCGAGGCGACCCTGGAGCCGCCGCTCGACCTCCCGCTCGGCCTCGGCCTGCGCCGCCGCGTCGAAGAGGTGGCGGTCGCGGGAGGGGAGGATGAGGTCGCGCACGCGGCCGTCGTACTCGCCCCGGTACACGTCGCCCTCGGCCGAGGCCGCCGCCTCGCCCTCGCAGAGCACGCGGGCGCCGGCGGCGTCCACGACGGCGTAGCCGGCCTCGGCGCGGAGAGCGACGCGGTCGCGGACGCGGGCGTAGGTGCCGCGCCCACCGCCGCGGAGGTCCACCGTCACCGAGTCGCGGTCGGCCTCCTCGGCCCGGCGGTCGTAGCGCGTCAGCGTGCTCGCCACGCCGAACTGCGCGCGGAGGTCGCGGGCGAGCTCGGCCGTCAGGCGGGGGTGGTCGAGGCGGTCGTCGGGGTCGTAGTGGCGGCGCAGCAGGCGGCGCACCTCGATGGGATCGGCGGTGCGGACGAACAGCGGCGGGACCGTCCAGTGCTCGTCGTAGAGGAGGTCGTCGAGGTCGTCGAGGAAGCCGCGCGGGGCCTCGGCCGTGCCCCGGCCCCGGTCCTCCTCGACGGGGAAGACGGCGGCGTAGACGCTGCCGCGGTCGAGGGCCTCGGCCTGGAGCGCATCGACCTCGGCGGGCGTGCGGTCGCCGCCGGCGAAGGGGCGGGCGGCCCCGGCGCGGTCGAAGGCGGCGCGGTAGCGGCCGGCGGCCAGCTCGGCCTCGGCCCACGCGAGGTGGGCGTCGAACGTGAAGACGCGGAGGGCCTCCGCCTGCTCGCGCGAGGGGCGGTAGCGACCGGCCTGTGCGAAGGCGGCGAGGGCGGCGTCGAAGCGGCCGGCGTCGAGGTGGCCGGCCCCCTCGGCGATGAGGAACTCGACGGCGTCGTCGAGCGCGCGGGCGAGGTCGTCGTCGAACGTCGGCGGCGCCTGGTCGAGGACGACGCCGACGGCGGCGGCGCGCGCGATGAGGGCCTCGGCGGCGAGGTAGGCGTCGGCGGCGGCCGGGGGGTCCGGGGCCGCGGCGGCCTCGGCGAGGTAGCGGCCGATGAGGATGCCGCCCACGACGTGGAGGCGGCCCTGCGCCTTCCGCATCCCCGGCTCCCGTTCGAGCGCGCGGATGTAGTGGTCGGCGGCCTCCTCGTAGCGGCCCTCCAGTTCGAGCTGCTGGCCCCGGTTGTAGAGCTCGTCCGGCGGCGGCGCGCACGCGGCGAGGGCGAGGAGGAGGACGAGGGGCGGGGCGAGGAGCGGGCGCATGGGCGGGAGGGAGGCGGAGAGCGGAGCGCAAGCTATCAAGCGTGCACGCCTGCACGCGTGCGAGCCTTCACGCGCCGAGGGCGCGGGCGAGGAGGTGCGGGGCGGCCTGGACGGAGCGGAGGTAGTAGTGCGCCGTGAGGACGTCCCGCTCCGCCTCGGTGAGGTCGCCGTGGCGGCCCTGCCGCGCGAGCCGGTCCTGGCGGGCGTGGTAGAGCGCCAGCGCGGCGGCGACGGAGACGTTGTAGCTCTGGACGAACCCGTCGAGGGGGAGGACGACGCGGGCGTCGGCCCGCGCCAGCAGCCGCTCCGAGACGCCGGCCTTCTCGTTGCCGAAGACGAGCGCCGTCGGCCGCGTGAAGTCCCACTCGGCGATGGGGACGGCGCCGGCGCCGAGGTGGGTGGCGACGACGGCGTAGCCGCGGGCGCGGGCGTCCTCGGCCCAGGCGTCGACGTCGGGCCAGACGGTGAGGTCGAGCCACTTGTGGGCGCCGCCGGCGGCGCGGGTGCCGCCGCGCTTGCCGAGGTCGGCCTCGGCGACGGGGGCCGACGCGGCGGCCCCTCGGCCGGCGGCGTAGCGGCGGGCCAGCGGGAACGCCTCGCGCGTGGGCGCCACGAGGGCGGCGGCGGCGTAGCCGAGGCCCTCGGCGCTGCGGAGCACGGCGTGGAGGTTGCCCGCGTCGGCCATCCGCTCCAGCGCCGGCAGCACGGCGTACGTCCGCGCCGCCACCACCTCGGCGATCCGCGCCCGCCGCGCCTCCGAGACGTAGGGCGCCAGCGCCGCGCGCACGGCCTCCGCCGCGTACAGCCGCCCGCCGACGCGGAGCACGGGGCCGTGGGGGAAGCGGGGGGAGAGGACGGACATGAGCGCGGGAACGCGGGCGGGCACGGACCGGCCGGCCTGCCGCGTTGGGGAGCAATGTTCACCGAACGGCTCGCCGGCCGGCCCTAAGTTACCCGGCCGTCCCACCCTGCCTCCATGCCCCGTACCCCCCTCCTGCTCGCCCTCCTCCTGAGCGCCGCGTCGCTGCTCGGCGCCTGCCAGGGCCGCCTCGAAGACCCCGACGCCATCGCCGACCGCGTCGCCGCGCGGGCGGCCGAGAACTACGCGGGCGTCCGCGACTTCACCCTCCACGGCGACGACCTCGTGATCTACTTCCGCCGCGCGGGGGCCGACAGCCTCGCGACGTTCGAGGGCCGCGCCTTCACCGACGACTCGCTGCGGGAGGCCGTGGCCCTCCCCTACCACCTCCCGAACGCGATGGAGCTCGCGCGCGGCCTCCGCGGCAACGCCCGCCTCGCCGGCACCGCCGACCTCGACGGCGAGCGCGTCTACGTCCTCGACGCCATCGACCCCGCCGCCGTCACCGGCGCCGAGACCGCCATCGACTCCCTCCGCGTGCTCGTCGACGCCCGGACGTTCCAGATCCGCGAGATCCGCGTCGCCGAGCCCCCGCCGACCGACTCCGCCGCGACCCCCGACCCCGACGCCCCGCCGCTCGTCACGCGCCAGCGCTACGGCGACTTCCGCACGGCCGACGGCCTCACGCTCCCGTTCTACACGAACACCCTCATCACCGGCATCCCCGTGCCCGACGAGGTGCGCCTCGTGCAGGGGGGGATGCTCGAGATCCAGCGGCGCCAGGCGCAGGCGCTCCCGCCGGCCGAGCGCGCCCGCGCCCTCCGCCGGATCGAAACGCAGATCCGGATCATCCGGCAGGGCGAGTTCGAGCAGGCGTTCTCGGTGGACGCGGTGCGCGTGAACGCGGGCGTCCCCGAGGACGCCTTCGTCCCGCCCCCCACCATGCCCTGGACCGGGAGCGGCGATGCGGCGGGCGCCGCCGCCCCGCCTCCGCCGGCTCCCGCCCCCTGACCATGGACCTCCACGACAAGGTGGCCGTCGTCACCGGCGCGAGCCGGGGGCTCGGCCGCGCCTTCAGCGCCGCCCTCGTAGGGGCCGGCGCCCGCGTCTTCGGCCTCGCCCGCTCCGAGGGCGGCCTCCGCGACGTGCAGGCCGCCCTCGGCGACCGCTTCACGCCCGTCGAGTGCGACGTCGCCGACCGCGCGGCCGTCGAGGCCGCCTTCGCCCACGTCGAGGCCGCGGCCGGCCGCCTCGACGTCCTCGTCAACAACGCCGGCCTCGGCCGCTTCGCCGCCGTGGACGCCCTCGACCCGGCCGACTGGCACGTGCAGGTGGACACCAACCTCTCGGGGGTGTTCTTCTGCACGCGCGCGGCCGTGCCGCTGATGAAGCGGCAGCACGCGGCCGAGGGGTTCGGCGGCCACATCGTCAACGTCGCGAGCGTGGCCGGGCTCATCGGCAACCCGAACTTCGCCGCCTACAACGCCACGAAGTTCGGCGTGCGCGGGTTCTCGGAGGCGGCGATGAAGGAGCTCCGCCCGCACGGGATCAAGGTGACGTGCGTCTATCCCGGCTCGGTGGACACCCGCTTCTTCGAGGAGGCCGGGACGCCGGGCAACCCCCACGCCATGCACCCCGAGGACGTAGCGGCGACGGTGCTCCACGTCCTCCAGACGCCGCCGGGTTACCTGATTTCCGAGGTGGTCATGCGCCCGATGAAGGTGGGCGGCTGAGCGCGAGGGCTCACGCGGTGAGGCCTCAACCGTCGCAGTCGGCCGGGCGGGGGCGGGCCTCGTGGGCGGCCTTCCGCTCCCGGTACACGGGGTCCTCGCGCACGGCGTCCCAGCGGGACTTGAACAGGAGGGCGACCTCGCGCTTGCGGGGGTCCGCCCAGCGCTGCGGCTCGACGAGGTCGCCGTCGGGCGTGACCTTCCGGCCGCCCGGGAACTGCGCGTAGCGCATGGCGCGGGTGAACCCCATCTGGAGGTACTTCCGCGCCATGTCCATCCCGACGAAGTCGCCGTCGGCGCGGTAGCCCTCGTACTTCGTCCAGAGCGCCTCCGCCGAGCGCCGGGCGGCCTCGACGCTCTTGATGGTCCACAACGGGAGGAGCTCGGACTTGTACGGCTGGACCCGGAACACGCCGGCCTCGCCCCGCCCGATCTCGTAGCACTCGGGGCGCGCGCGGAAGTCGGTGGCGTACTCGGCGAAGCGGGGCATGAGCGACGGGGGACGCGGCGCTCTCACGAACCGCGTCCCCCGCAGAAAGGTCCGGCAGGGAAGAGGGGTGCCGGGGGTGCCCCCTCCCGAGCGCACCCCCGGCGGGCCGTGGCAACCACCACCTGCTTCAGAGCCACGGCCGGGGCTTCACCCCTGCGCGGCGGCCGGTGGCGCCGCCGCACCCGGCGTCATCGCGCGAGGACGACCGGGCGGGTCTGGACGAAGCGCTCGCCCTGCGCCCGCACGAGGTACCGCCCGCTCGAGAGCACGCCGGCCTCGAAGGCGAACGTGTGGGCGGGGCCGGCCGCGAGGACGCCGTCGTGGAGGACGGCCACCTCGCGCCCGAGCGCGTCGTAGACCGCCACGCGGACGCGCTGGTCCTCGCCGACGGTGACGCTGAACACGGCGCGGGCGTCGAACGGGTTCGGGTACGGCGCGCTCACCGCGCCCGCCTCGGAGGCTCCGACGACGTAGGCCGGCCCCGGCGAGGGCGGGTCCTGCGCGGTGCCCCGGAGCTCGGGGATCAGCGAGCAGCCGCGGTCGAACTCCGGCACCCCGCCCACCGCGCGGCCGGCCAGCGAGACGGCCATCTTCTTCAGCGTGCCCACGGAGAGCAGCTCGTACTGCGGGTCCGGGAGGATGCTGGCGTGCGGCGCGACGGCGAGCCCCGTGAACTGGCCGCCGTCGAGGGTGAAGTCCTCGGCGCGGGCCCAGCGGCCGGGGAGCCCGTACATCACGCCGAACTGCCCGTCCCCCCGGTCCCCGACGACGAGGTAGTCGCGGCCGGTCCACTCGACGGAGATCGGGTTCACGATCTCGGGGATCGGGAGGGGCTGGTCCGTGAAGGTGGGGACGCCGTCGATCTCGTAGCCCAGCATGGCGAAGGCGGAGCCGTCGGGGTACGTGCCCACGGCGAGCAGCTGGTAGGTGGGCACGATGGGGGGCCGCTTCCAGGTGGCCGCGTCGCCGTACGGCCTCGCGAGCGGGGCGGCGGCGAGGTGGGTGAACCGGAGCTCGTCGTTGAACGGGAGCTGGACGACCTGCCAGTCGCCGGGACGCCCGTAGGCGACCATGTCCCGGGGGGTCGGCAGGACGCCGTCGCCGCCCATCCCGCGGCCGAGGACGACGTAGTGGGGGCCGGCCCACACGGCGGCCGTGGCCGTCGTCAGGCTCGGGACCGGCTCCATGCCGTCGAGGAACCGGGGCTCGGTGGCATACTCGTAGCCGGTGACGACGTAGGCCTGCCCGTCGAGGTTGCCGACGGCGAGGAGCTCGTAGCGGCCCGGGAGACGCGCGTCATCGCGCGCCGCCAGCGGGGCCGTCGCGAGGTCGGCGAGGGTGCCGCCGCGGAAGTCGGGGCCGGCCTTGATCTCGTGCCACTTGAGGTGGTAGCCGTACGTGACGGCGTACTGCTGCTTCTCGTTCTTCCCGACGACGACGAAGTAGTCGCCGGTCCAGACGGCGGACTGCGCGTGGGCGAGCCCGCTGCCGAGGAGGAGGAACAGCGCGAGGGTGTAACCAATGAGGCGTTTCATGGCTCTCTACAGGAATGGGTGAGGAGAAGCGCCGGCGGCCGCAGGCCGGCGCGGGAGACCAGAGAGCAGGGTCATCAACACTGGGGGAGGGCACGCATCGCGCTCCGGCTGCTCCCCGGCGTGGCATCCCACCACGGCGGCACGAGCAGGGTACCCCCACGCGGGGCGGCGGTATGCGGGGCGCGCGCCCGAAGCCGCGTGGGCGCGCCCGCCCTCCCCCTGCGGAGGAAGGGCCGAAGCGCCTGTAGGCGTTCGTCCTACACCGCCCGGTCAGAACTCGACCTTGTAGCTCAGCACGGGCAGCGGGAACCCCTCCCGCACCTCCTCGACGGCACCGCGGGCGAGGTTGTAGTCGAGCACGGCGTCCTTGGCGGCGAGGGCGTTCTTGAGCTGGAGCGCCCACACCTGCGCCAGCCGCCGCCCGTCGATGCGGTAGGTGAGGGTGAGGTCGAGGAGCCAGACGGCGGGCGCGCGCTCGGCGAAGGCGCGGGCTTCGTCGTAGACCACCTCCTCGAGGGCGCGCGAGGCCGCCTCGTCCACCGGGCTCCGCCGCTCGCCGCCGACGGCCACCAGCCGCGCGTTCACGCCGAAGCGCCGCCGCGCCCCCACCCGCCACTCCCGCCCGGCGAGCACGTTGACGGCGTAGCGCTGGTCGAACCGTGACGGCCTCCAGAGGCCGTCGCCGCCGCGGTAGCGGGCGTCGAAGAGGGAGGCGGTGACGAGGTAGTAGAAGCCGTCGCGGAGGGGTCGCTCCAGCGTCAGCTCGACGCCCGCGTTCCGCCCGGCGCCGGCGTTGACGAGGGGCTCGGCGAACGTCCAGTCCTGCCGCCAGTTGAGCATCGAGAACGTGCTGTCGGCGATGACGGGCACGTCGAAGAGGCGCTGGTAGTACGTCTCCAGCCGGAGGCGCACGGCCTCCGTCAGCCGCCGCTCGTAGCCGAGGACGAGGTGGTGGGCGCGCGCGAACCCGAGGTCCAGGTTGGGCTGTGCGCCGTCCTCGGTTCGAACGAGGTAGAGGCGGAGGTCCTCGACCTGGCTGTGGAGACCGTAGCCGAGGATGAAGGCGTCCTCGCTGCTCGCCTCCCACCGGAGGCCCGCGCGCGGCTCGACGGCCGTGGCGCCGGTGAGAGCGAGGTGCTGCGCGTGCGCGCCGAGGGTGAGCGTGAGCCCCGCCGCCGGCGTCAGGCGCGACTGGGTGTAGGCCTGGAACAGCACGCTGGCGCCGTCGCCCTCGGCCAGCGTCTCCAGCGGGAGGCCATCCTCGGGCGCGGCCTGGAGGGCGAGGTCGTAGAACAGCCGCTGCGCCGTCACGCCCGTCCGGCTGACGTGGCGCGGGCCGAACTTGTGGTTGAGCGTGGTGCCGAGGACGAGGCGGCCCGTCGTGCTGCGGAGGGCGAGGTCGGGGCGGAGGACGAGGTCGTCGCCGAGGTGCTGCTGGTCCCAGACGGTCCGCTGCGCCGTGGCGGCGGCGACGGAGCGGAGGTAGGTGTCTGGCCCGAGCAGGAGGTGGTGGCTCACGCCCGCGGCGCCGACGCCGAGGTCGAGGTCGAACCGCGTGCGGTCCCAGAAGTCGTACGCCCACGTCGTCGAGTCGGGGTTCTCGACGAGGCGCTGGCCGTCGAGGCCGCCGAGGCCCCACGCCTCGAACCGCCCGAGGCGCGTGGGGAAGGCGAGCTTGAAGGCGAGGTCCTGGTACGTGATGCCCCCCTCGGTGGGCAGCAGCGGCATCAGCAGGCCGAGCGTCGAGTAGCGGTAGTTGAAGAGGTAGGTCGAGGGGCGGTCCCGGACGAACGGCCCCTCGGAGGCGAACTCGACGCCGAGGAGCCCCACCTGCGCCGTGTGCTCGCGCACGGCCGGGTTGCCCGCGCGGAAGCGGACGTCGAAGACGCCGGAGAGGGCGTTGCCGTACTCGGCGGGGAAGGCGCCCGTGAAGAAGTCGGAGTCGGCGAGGAGCTGGCCGCTGAAGAGGGTGAGGCCGCCGCCGCCGGCCACGGTGAGGCCGGCGAAGTGGTTGGGGTTCGGGATCTCGACCCCTTCCAGCCGCCACAGCACCCCCTTCGGCGCGTTGCCGCGGATCACGAGGGCGTTCTCCTGCACGCCGCCGGCGGTGCTGACGCCGGCGAAGGCCGAGGCCAGCCGGGCCGGGTCGTCCACCGCCCCGGCGTAGCGGCGCGTCTCCTCGACCGAGAACGAGCGCGCGCTCACGGCGGCCATGTCGTTCAGCGGCGCCCCCGCCTCCGCCGCGGGCCGCACGACGACCCCGGCGCCCTCGACCACTCGCTCGCGCAGGCCCACCTCCAGCACCACCTCCTTCCCCGTCCCCACCAGCACCTCGGCCAGCACCACCGGCTCGTAGCCGACGAAGCTCACGCGGAGCGCCCGGCGGCCCACGGGCACGCCCGCCAGCACGAACCGCCCGTCGGCGTCGGTCGTCGTGCCGATCAGCGGGTCGGTCTCGAGGACGACGACGTGGGCGCCGGGCAGGGGCGCCCGCGCGTCGCGGTCGAAGACGACGCCGCGGACGGTCTGGGTCGGCGCCTGCGCCGAGATGGAGGCGGCGAGGCCGCAGGACAGGAGGACGACGGCGGCAAGGTGCCGGAGCGAGGAGAGCAGGGTGGCGTTCGACAAGGGGGGAAACGGGCTGGTGTGGGGGACGCCGCCGAGCCTACCGTCCCCCGACCCCCGAGCGCGTCCGCGCCCGCCGGTTCGGACCCGCCCGCGCGTCCAGCCCCGCCGGCCTGGACCCGAAACCCTCCCTTTCCTCGCCGGAGGAAGGGACCAGGGGGTGGTTAGATCGAATCGCCGAGGCCGCACCGGTTCAACCACCCCGCGCCGCCGCTTCGCTGGGCGCTGCCCCTCCTCGTCTGAGGAGGGGCATGTCGTGACTCCAACGGCTTGGTCCGTATCCTCATCCATCGAACGATGCCCCCTCGCCCTCCCCGCGGCGCATGGCTCGACTCCACAACCGCCCACGGCAGAAGGTCCTGCGCAGGGACCTGCGGAATCACGCGACGCGAGCCGAGCAGGCCCTGTGGCGACGGCTGAAAGGCCGTGCCCTCCGAGGCCGCAAGTTCAGGCGGCAGCACGGCATCGGGCGCTACGTCGTGGACTTCTACTGCCCCTCGGAGCGGCTGGCCGTCGAGTTGGACGGGGCGCCCCACCGGGATCCCCTCCGCGCCGCGTACGACGCCCAGCGCCAGCGGGACCTCGAGGCGCTGGGCATCCGCGTGCTGCGGTTCGAGAACCGCGAGGTGCTGGAGCGGCCCGACTTCGTGCTCACCGCCATCGCCTCCTGCTTCACGAGCGAAGCGAATGCTGGTCTTGAGAAGAAAGGGCGCAACGATCCCCCCCCTCCTCAGACGAGGAGGGGGCCGGGGGGTGGTTGATCCGCTGCCGTTTCACCGTTCCGGTTCAACCACCCCGCGCCGCCGCTCGGCTTCGCCGTCGCGCGGCGCTGCCCCTCCTCGTCTGAGGAGGGGCGGGCCCGGGCACTGTCCGCACGCTCGCCGCCTCGCGCGGGACCCGGTCCGTGTCAACCGTCGGGCAGGTGCCGGGCGCGGTACTGCGAGGGTGTCATCCCCGTCGCCCGCTTGAACGCGGCGTTGAACGACGACTTCGCGTTGAACCCCGCCTCCATCCCCACGGCCAGCACCGTCCAGCTCGCGAAGGCGGGGTCGGCCAGGCGCGCCTGCGCCTCGCGCACGCGGTAGCCGTTGATGAAGTCGTAGAAGCTCCGCCCGAGGCGGGTGTTGAGGACCTCGGTGAGGTGGTGCGGCGAGACGTCGAGGGTCCCGCTGTAGCGGGACAGGCTCTCGGCGAGGTCCTGCAACGTGAGGTCGCCGCGGCGGTACGGCCGCTCCGCCTCCATCAGCGCCAGCAGCGCCGCCTCGACGCGCGCCGCCGTCGCCTCGTCCATGCCCGACTTCGCGTAGCGGGGCCGCGCCTCCGCCTCGGGCGGCGCCACGGCCGGCGCGTCCGCGACGGGGGCCGGGCGCGGCGAGAAGACGGCCGGCTGGCGGAGGCCGAGGTAGCCGATGGCGTAGACGAACGCCGTCAGGCTCAGGAGCGTGAGGTCGTCGAAGAGGACGCCCGGGGCGAGGCCGAGGACGGGCGCCGCCTCGCGCACCCCGAGCGCGTAGAGCGCCCCCGCCACGGCCAGCAGCCCCACCACGCCCACGGTCAGGTTGCTCAGCCACCGCAGCGTCACGTGCTCGGTGGACGAGAACGTCTCGGCCACGCGCCGCCGGTGCCGCCGCAGCACCGCCACCACGGCGCCGACGTAGGCGAGGCCGTGGACGAGCTTGAGCGGGTTCGCCGCCGCGAGCACCCGCAGGCGGTCGCCGGGCTCGCGCAGGAGCGCGAGCTTCTCGGCCCCGCTCAGCGCGTAGAACGGCACGAGGTAGAGCACGAGGAGGGCGAAGGGGACGAAGTGGAGGAGGTCCCGCCTTCGGAGCTTCCCGTCGGCCTCGGTGAGGGTGCGGGCGTAGAGGTAGAGGAGCGGCCCGTAGAGGAAGCCCGCCGGGAAGTCGAGCCCGATGAGCGCCGGGAACGCGGCGTCGGTGCCGGAGGCGTGGTAGGCCGCCATCGCGAGGTCGGCCGAGAACACAGCCATGACGGCGGCGAGGAGGCGGTTGGGCACGGAGGCGTGCGGCCGGCTCGCCAGGACGGCGGCCAGGAACAGCCCCTGGGCCGCGCCCAGGACGTAGACCACGTGCACCCACCCGCTCACGGACACCGGGAACGCTTCACCCTATCGATCCTCGTCAAGGTAGCGCCGGACGCGCTTGGCGAGGCCCTCGGCCTCGTCGCGGGCGCGCTGCTCGGCGAGGCGCTCCCGGATCGTGGCCTCGAAGCCCTGCGCCGTCGGCTCGTAGAAGTACGTCCCCTGCATCCCGGAGGGCAGGTACTGCTCGGGCACGTAGTGGTCGCGGTAGGCGTGGGGGTAGCGGTAGCCCTCGCCGTGGCCGAGGCCCTGCCGGTCGCGGCTGGCGTCCTTGAGCGGGTTCGGCACCTCCTCCGTCGCCTCCCGCTCGACGTGCTCCAGCGCGCTGAAGAAGGCCATGGTCGAGTTGCTCTTCGGCGCGGTGGCGAGGTAGAGCGCGCAGAGCGCGAGGTGGAAGCGGCCCTCGGGGAGGCCCACGTAGTCGAACGCCTGGGCGCAGGCGGCGGCCACCTGCATCGCCCGCGGGTCGGCAAGGCCGACGTCCTCGGCGGCGAAGATGAGGAGGCGGCGGAGGATGAAGCGGGGGTCCTCGCCGGCGTAGAGCATCCGCGCCATCCAGTAGAGCGCCGCGTCGGGGTCGGAGCCGCGCAGGCTCTTGATGAAGGCGGAGATGGTGTCGAAGTGGGCGTCGCCGTCCTTGTCGTAGAGCACGGCGCGGCGCTGGATGGAGTCCTCGGCCACGGCGAGGTCCACGCGGACGACCCCGTCGTCGCCCGGCTCGGTCGTCTCGACGGCCAGCTCGAGCGCGTTGAGGAGGCTCCGCGCGTCGCCGTTGGCGGTGGCGACGAGGTGGTCGAGCGCGTCGGCCTCGACCTCGACCTTCCGGTTGCCGTAGCCGCGCGTGGGGTCTTCGAGAGCCTGGCGGGCGACGGCGCGGAGGTCGGCCTCCGTCAGCGTCTTGAGCTCGAAGACGCGGCTGCGGCTGACGAGCGCCTTGTTGACCTCGAAGTACGGGTTCTCGGTGGTCGCCCCGACGAACGTGACCGTCCCGTTCTCGACGTGCGGGAGGAGGGCGTCCTGCTGCGCCTTGTTGAAGCGGTGGACCTCGTCGACGAAGAGGATGGTGCGCTGGCCGTGGAGGCGGAGGCGCTCCTGCGCCGCGGCGATCTGCTCGCGGATGTCCCGGACGCCGGCCAGCACGGCGTTGAGGCTCGCGAAGTGGCTCCGGGTCGTGTTGGCGATGATGCGGGCGAGGGTGGTCTTCCCCGTGCCCGGCGGGCCGAAGAAGATGACGCTCGTCACGCGGTCGGCCTCGACGGCGCGGCGGAGCAGCTTGCCCGGCCCGAGGATGTGGGGCTGGCCCACGAACTCGTCGAGGGTGCGGGGGCGCATGCGGTCGGCCAGCGGGGCCGAGGCGTTGCGGCGGGCGACGGCGGCGGCGTCGAAGAGGTCGGACACGGGAAGGACGAAGGGCGAGGGACAAGGGACGAAAGGGCTCCCTTTCGTAGCTCGTCCCTCGTACTTCGTCCCTCCCCAGATGTCCCCGCGCCCCGGATGGGCGAACGGGTCCCCGGCGCTCTCGTACCTTCCCACGCCCATCGCCACCCCCCGCCATGCCCCCTCCCCGCCTCCGCGAGGGCGACGCCCTCCTCCTCGTCGACGTCCAGCGCGACTTCTGCCCCGGCGGCGCGCTCGCCGTGCCCGGGGGCGACACCGTCGTCCCCGTCCTCAACCGCTGGATCGAGGCCGCCGAGGCGGCCGGCGTCCCCGTCTTCGCCACGCGCGACTGGCACCCGCCGGACCACGTCTCGTTCGAGGCGCAGGGCGGGCCGTGGCCGCCCCACTGCGTCCAGGGCACCGAGGGCGCCGACTTCCACCCGGACCTCGCGCTCCCCGACGACGCCGTGATCGTCAGCAAGGCGACGACGCCGGACGAGGAGGCGTACTCCGGCTTCGAGGGCACCGGCCTCGCCGGCCTCCTCCGCGCCGCCGGCGTCCGCCGCGTCTTCGTCGGCGGCCTCGCCACCGACTACTGCGTGCGGGCGACGGCGCTCGACGCGCGCCGCGAGGGATTCGGGGTCCACCTCATCGAGGACGGCCACCGCGGCATCGCGGAGGACACGTCGGAGGCCGCGCTGGCCGAGATGA
>DATGQT010000098.1:0-21013 GCA_035304085.1 Rubricoccaceae bacterium | reverse complement strand
TATTCCGCCACCGCTGTTGCCATGAAGATCAGCAGACGCGGCCATTATCGGAATCACGGCACGTTCGTGCTGGTTGAGGACGATCTGACCAATCAGAAAAAGCGCTGCCGCTACGGTTCAGACGGTCCACGCTGGGACAAGCGTGAAGGTGCGGTTTCCTTCTGCGGAGTTCAGGAGGACGAGGGTGAACCCGGCGCGGCCACCCATCAGTATTCCGTCGCTCTCGTGCCTCGTGAGGTGTTAGCCCTCGTGGGGGCTCTAGCTCCCGAACTGTGTAAGGACGAAGCCACATCGGCGGTGTTTGCAGGAGCGAAGGCCACAATCGAGTCACTTATCATCGCCGCTGAAAACCGCAAGGAGTAGGCATAACCCGCGCTCGCAGCGGACAGCACGTTCGGCCGCCCCGCCTCGCTCCACCGTCGGCGCTTACACTGCCACGCCCGAGCCTCAGCGCACGTGCTGCCGCTGAAGCGCCATCCGTTAGCACGCTCCCCCGAAACCAAGCGGCCGGCACGGCGTCATAGCGTCAAGACGCTACCCCAACGCCATGCCCGCGACCAAGTCCAAGCGCGCCACGGTCTACTTCGACCCCGCCCTCCACAAGGCCCTCCGGCTCAAGGCCGCCGCCACCGAGCGCTCCCTCTCCGACGTCGTCGACGAGGCCGTTCGCGTCCTCCTCGCCGAGGATGCCGAGGACCTCGCGGCCATCGAGGGGCGCGCCGCTGAGCCCACGATCTCGTTCGAGGCCTTCGTCCAAGAGCTGAGGCGAGACGGCGTGCTCTGATGCCGTACCGGATCGAGGTCAAGCGGAGCGCGGCGAAGGAGATCCGAGCGATCACCCGAAAGCAGGACCGGGAGCGGGTAGTCGAGCAGATCGCCGCGCTGGCCGAGGACCCGCGCCCGCCGGGGTGCACCAAGCTGTCGGGGCGAGAGGCGTACCGCGTGCGCCAGGGGGAGTACCGGATCGTGTACACGGTCGAGGACGAGGCGCTCGTGGTGGAGGTGGTGAAGGTGGGGCACCGGCGCGACGTGTACCGCTGACGGCGGCCGTGCCTCAAGGAAGCGTGCTAACCCGCACTCGCACCCGATTGCACGCTCTGCCGCCTTGCCCCGTACCACCGCCCACGCCTACACTGCCTCGCCCGTCCGCCGCGCCGCGTACGGCGGGTGAAGTGCCAGTCGTTAGGCCGCGCTGTTCCAGGGATCGCGAAAGCTCCCCCCGCGTGCCGATCGTTGTGGAGGAATCGGGGATGCCGCCAATGGATCCGAATTCTCACGAGGCGCTCCTGCGGCGACGGGAGGCGGCAACGCTTACGTGGCGCGGCCCCGCGCTGATGCTGTTTGCGCGCTCGGCTATCGCCCTGGCAGCGCAAGCCGCTGTCGCGGCAGTATTCGTCGTGGGGGCATCGCCGACTCCATGGCATGACGCGGAACCATGGCTGCCGGTGTACGGAACCCTGATCGACGCTGGATGCCTGGCGTTGCTGTGGCGGTTGACACGTCGTGAGAGCATCAGCCTGTTCGCTCTCGTCGGCTTCGAGCGGGCACGGCTCGGCCGCGACATACTGCTCGGCTTCGCGCTGATTCCGGTGAGCCTCGTATTCATTCTCGGTGGCGCCAGTGCTGCGGGCTGGATCGTGTACGGGGCGCCCGCGCCGCCGCACTTCCTGGGAGGCCTGCCCTTGCCGGCCGCCCTCTATGGCGTGCTGGTGTGGCCGTTCATCTGGGGGCTGACCGAGCAGATGACCTACAACGGCTACCTGGCGCCGCGCTTCCAGGTTCTTTGCCGGAGTACGGGCGTGGCGGTCGCAGTCGTGGCGTTCGCCTGGTCCCTGCAACACGCTTTCATGCCGTTGACCTTCGACGCCGACTTCATGACGTATCGGCTACTGGCATCGATACCGAACTCCGTTTTCCAGGTACTGTTGTATTTGCGATTTCGCCGGCTGCTCCCGCTCGCGATGGCGCACGCGCTGATGGATAGCGCGACGGTGCTGATCCCCCTGCTCCCCTCGTTCAGGGCGTGAGAAAGCCCCTTCTACTGCAGTGTGTCGAGGAACGGCACGTCGTCTCGACGCGCTGCCTGACTCCGGTTTGCAAGGGGCGAAGGGCCGGGCGTACTCTCGCTCGTGTGGAGAGTTCGGCGCGCCGGCTCTCCGCCCCTGAAGCTCGTCCGTTCCGACGCCGTCCACAGTGCACCTCGCCTTCTCCCTCTCGCTGACCAGGGCGACTCCGCCTCCCGCGGCGGACCTGCCCCGGCGAGCGGCCGGTTTGGTCGCCGCTCGGTCCGACACCGTCCCCGCCGGCCCCGTCGCCGCGAAGTCGGCCAGAGCGTGGCGATGACCGGGCACGCGGTGGTGATCGTCGGAGGAGGCCCGACGGGGCTGATGCTGGCGGGCGAGCTGGCGCTGGCGGGCGTCGACGTCGCCATCGTCGAGCGGCGCGCCACCCAGGACCTCGTCGGCGCGCGCGCGGGCGGCCTGCACGCACGCACGATCGAGGTCCTCGACCAGCGCGGGATCGCCGACCGGTTCCTCTCGCAGGGGAAGGTGGCCCAGGTCGCGGGGTTCGCCTGGATCCGCCTGGACATCAGCGACTTCCCAACGCGGCACAACTACGGGCTCGCGCTGGGGCAGAACGAGATCGAGCGCATCCTGGCTGACTGGGTCGCCGAGCTGGCGGTGCCGATCTATCGCGGGCGTGAGGCGACGGGCTTCGCGCAGGACGACGCCGGCGTCGACGTGGAGCTGTCCGACGGCTCCTCGCTACGGGCGGAATACCTCGTCGGGTGCGACGGCGGGCGCAGCCTGGTCCGGAAAGCCGCCGGCATCGCGTTCCCCGGATGGGACCCGACGATCAGCAACCTGATCGCCGAGGTCGAGGTGGCCGAGGAGCCGGAATGGGGCCTGCGCCGCGACGCCCTCGGAATCCACGGCCTGAGCAGGTCGGAGGACGGGGGGCCGGTACGGGTCATGGTGACGGAGCAGCGCCTCGGGCGGACCGGAGAACCCACCCTGCGCGATCTCAGCGAGGCGCTCATCGCCGTGTACGGGACCGACTTCGGGGTCCACAGCCCCACCTCGATCTCGCGGTTCACCGACATGGCGCGGCAGGCCGCTTCCTATCGCAAGGGCCGGGTGCTGCTGGCCGGCGACGCCGCGCACGTGCACTACCCGGTGGGTGGGCAGGGCCTCAACATCGGCGTGCAGGATGCGGTGAACCTGGGCTGGAAGCTGGCCCAGGTGGTCAAGAGGACGTCGCCGGAAAGCCTCCTCGATACCTACCACGCCGAGCGGCACCCCGTCGCGGCTCGGGTGCTGCGCAACACCATGGCGCAGGTCGCGCTCCTCCGCACGGACGACCGCACCGACGCCCTGCGCGATACCGTCTCTGAACTCCTCGCCATGGACGAGCCTCGCAAGCGAGTCGCCGCGATGATGTCCGGCCTGGACGTTCATTACGACCTCGGCGAGGGCCACCCGCTGCTCGGACGCCGTATGCCCGACCTCGACCTGGTCACCGCCGCCGGCCCGCAGCGGGTCTTCACCTTGCTGCACGACGCCCGGCCGGTGCTCCTCAACTTCGGCGAGCCTGGCGGCCTCGACGTCACGCCGTGGGCGGATCGCGTTCGGTCGGTCGACGCCGGGTACGCTGGTCCGTGGGAGCTTCCGGCGATCGGGGCGGTCCCTGCTCCCGCCGCGGTGCTGATCCGTCCCGACGGCTACGTGGCCTGGGTGGGGGACGTGACCCCGGTGGGGCTCGCTGACGCCCTGACCGCCTGGGTCGGCCCGCCTGCTGCGGCGTAGCGCACCGGCTCCCAGGATCATCCTCACCGGGACAGCGGGGCGTTCCGAGGTCAGCGCTCCGTGTGGGGCGGGCGCTCGGCGATGCGGCCCGCACCGCCGTAGCTTGGCTCTCGACACAGCTGCCGTTGGACCTCCCCGCGATGCTGATTCTGCTGATCGGACCGAAGGGGAGCGGCAAGAGCCACGTCGGGCGTCTCCTCGAATCCAGGCCCGGCGTCCGCTTCTTCCACGTCGAGCCGCACTGGATGCGTTACCACGCAGAGTGCGCAGACGCGGGCCGCCCCGTCCGCATCGCCGAGGGGATCGAGCGCGTCCACCCGCTGATCGCTGACGCCCTGGAGGCGGGCGGCCCCGTCTGCGTCGAGACGACGGGGGCGAGCGCGGGACCTCCTCGCGCTCGGGCGACGCTTCGGCCTGCTCCTCGTCCGTGTGGAGGCCCCGCTAGCGCTGTGCCTGGAGCGGGTCGCGTCGCGGGATCAGGCGGACCAGATCCCGATGGAGGAGGACGGCATCCGGGAGGTGTACGCGCGGAGCGGAGCCGTGGGGCTCCCGTACGACATCGTCCTCGAGAACGTCGGCCTGACGGACGAGCAGGTCCTGCGCCCGTTCCTCGAAGCCGGCGTAGGTCCGTGCTGACCTCGTGCAGGAGAATGGTCGCCGGCTCCCTGCCAGGGGCGAGTGCAGGGCGCCCTCTAATGCAAAAAATCCCTCACGCCCCCGCCTTCTCCAGCACCACGGCCGGCTCGACGGCGCGGACGTAGACGGTGTCGCCGACGGCGAACGGCTCCCGGTTGTGCGTGTGGACGAGGCAGTCCACGGGACCGTGGCCGCTCCCTCCCATCTGCACGCGGTAGGTCACGTCGTGGCCGCGGAAGGCGCGGTGGAGGACGACGGCCTCGCGGCAGTCGGGGTGGTCCGGCACCGCCGTCACGGCGAAGTGCTCGGGGCGGACGGCGACGAGTACGGGGCCCTCGGCGGGGCGGTGGAGGCGGAGGCGGCCGAGGACGGTCTCCACCTCGTCGCCGTGGGCCTCCGTCAGCACGAGGTTCGTCTGCCCGAGGAACTGGGCGACGAAGAGGGTGCGGGGGGTGAGGTAGAGCGCCTCGGGCGTGCCCACCTGCTCGATCCGCCCCATGTGCATGACGGCCACGCGGTCGGCGAAGAGGAGGGCTTCTTCCTGGTCGTGCGTGACGAGGACGGCCGTGGTGCCCTCGGCCTTGAGCACGTCGCGCACGCGGTCGCGCATCTCCTGGCGGAAGAGGGCGTCGAGGTTGGAGAACGGCTCGTCGAGGAGGATGAGGCGGGGGCGCGGGGCGAGGGCGCGGGCGAGCGCCACGCGCTGCTGCTGCCCGCCCGAGAGCGCGTGCGGCAGGCGGTCCTCGAGCCCGTCGAGCCCCACCATGCGAAGCACCTCGCGCACGCGCGCCGCCCGCGCCGGCTTCTTCATCGCCCGGAGCCCGAAGGCCACGTTCTGCGCCACCGTGAGGTGCGGGAAGAGCGCGTAGTCCTGGAAGACGAACCCGATGCCGCGCTTCTCCGGCGGCACGAACGTGTGGTCGTCGGCGAGCGTGCGGCCGGCCAGCGCGATGGCCCCGTGGTCCGGCCGCATGAAGCCCGCGATGAGGCGGAGCGCCGTCGTCTTCCCGCACCCGCTCGGCCCGAGGAGCGCGAACAGCTCGCCCTCCTCGACCTCGAACGAGAGCCCGTTCACGACGGGGAGCGTCCCGTCGTGGAAGGTCTTCGAGAGGCAGTGGACGGTGAGGAGGGGGGCGTTCAACGTTTCACGTTCGACGCGTCACGTGCCCCGCAGCAGGAGGCCGACGAGGACGGACGAGGTCAGGATCAGCACGAGCGCGTAGGGGGCGGCGACGGAGAACAGCGCCTCGCCCGCGGCGCCCCACACGCCCATCGCCAGCGTGTGGAAGCCGAGCGGGGAAAGCAGGAACGTGAGGGGGAGTTCCTTGAACGCCGAGAGGAACACGAACGCCGCGCTCACGCCGAGCCCGCGCCGCAGCAGCGGGAACGTCGCGGCGAAGAAGGCGGCCAGCGGCGGGCGGCCCAGCGCGCGCGCGGCCTCCTCGACGCGCGGCGGCGCCTGGTAGAGCGCGCTCCGCACCGGCCCCAACGCCTCGGCCAGGAAGTGCAGCGCGTACGCCAGCACGAGCAGCGTGAGCGTCTGGTACAGGAACGGCACGGCCGCGAGCGAGAACACGACGAGGGCGAGGGCGAAGGCCAGCGGCGGCGTCGCGTAGCCGAGGTAGGCGACGCGCTCCATCAGGCGCGACGGCCCCGACGGCTTCCGCACGCCGAGGTAGGCCACGGGCACGGCCAGCCCCGCCGCCAGCAACGCCGCCGGCAGCGACGCCCGCGCCGAGTCCCACAGCGCCGCGCCGAGGTCGCCCCACGCCACGGCCTCGGTGCCCCGGCCGAGCCAGTAGACGATGGTGGCGACGGGCAGCCCCACGCTCGCCAGCGCGACGAGCGCGGCGAAGGCGTAGGCGGGCACGGCCCACCCCCCGAGGCGGGCGCGGCGTGGGTGGCGGGCGGCGCCGCCCCCGGTGCGCGCGTAGCGGCGACCCCGGAGGAGCCGCGCCTCCAGCGCCAGCAGCGCCCCCGTCAGCCCCAGCAGCATCAGCGCCAGCCACGCCGCGTACACGCGGTCGAAAGCGGCAGCGTACTGGAGGTAGATCGCGTACGAGAACGTCTCGAACCGCATGAGCGAGACGACCCCGAAGTCGCCCAGCACGTGGAGGGCGACGAGGAGGCCGCCGGCGAGGAAGGCGGGGCGGAGCTGGGGGAGGACGACGCGCCGGGCCACCTCGGCCTCGCGGTAGCCCAGCGAGCGGGCCGCCTCCTCCAGCGCCGGGTCGAGGCCGAGCAGCGCCGTGCGGAGGTTGAGGAAGAGGTACGGGAACGTGTAGAGGGTGAGGGCGGCGAGGGCGCCGGGGTACCCGCTCGGCCGCGGCCAGCCGACGTCGAGCAGCCGCGCCAGCAGCCCGTTCGTGCCGGTCATCCCGAGGAGGGCGTAGGCCATCACGTACCCCGGCACCGCCAGCGGCAGCACGCCGAGGAGCGTGACGACGCGCGCCCCGCGGAGGTCCGTCCGCGCCACGAGCCACGCCAGCGGGAGGGCCAGCGCCGTCGCCGCCGCGAGGACGCCGGCGGTGAGGCCGAGGGTGTTGCCGAGGAGGCGGAGGTTCCGCCACCGGAGGAGCAGCGCCGCCAGCTCGCCCGGCTCCGCCTCGAACGCCCGCACGACGAGGTAGCCCAGCGGCACGAGCACCCCCGTCGCCACGAGCGCCGCCGGCCCCCAGAGGTAGGGCCGCGGAAACAGGCGGGGGAGCGCCCGCGCCTGCACAGGCAAGAGGGAAGAGCCACTGGCCATTGGCTACCTTCCCAGTGGCTAACGGCCCTTCCCCGGTGCCCTCACAGCAGCCCCTGCTTCCGGAGGAGCTGGAGCGTCGCCTCGAGGTCGCCCAGCCGCTCGAAGTCGATGGACGGGCTGAGGGCGACGGCGCGGTCGAACGGGAGGAAGCGCTCCGGCAGCGCCGCGCCGGGCACGACGGGGTACTCGTTCACCTCCTCGGCGGCGAACGCCTGCGCCTCCGGCGAGAGGAGGAAGGCGAGGAAGCGGCGGGCGGCGTCGCGGTGGGTGGCCGTGTTGAGGAGGCCGGCGCCCGTCACGAGGGCGAGGTTGCCCGCGTCGCCCTCGGCGAAGTGGTGCATGGCCACGGGCGGCGGACCGGCCGCCGCGGTGGTGTCCTGGCCGGCCTGCATCCGGAGCACGTAGTAGTGGTTCGTCAGCGCCACGTCGATCTCGCCGGCGGCCATCGCCTCCAGCATCGGGGTGTTGGACTCGTAGGCCTTCGACGCCAGCGCCTTCATCCCCTCGATCCACCGCGCCGCGGCCTCCTCGCCGTGGACGAGGCGGAGCGCCGTGACGAAGTCCTGGAACGACGAGTACGTGGGCGTCCAGCCGATCCGCCCGCGGAGGTCCGTCCGCTGCGGGAGGTCCATCACCGAGGCCGGCAGCGCCGTCGTGTCCACGCGCTGCGGGCTGTAGGCGAGGACGCGGAACCGCGTCGTCACGGGCACCCACCGCCCGCTCGACGGCGCGAACGCGGCGGGCCTGCCGAGGAGGCTGTCGGGGAGCGGGGCGAGGAGGCCGGCGTTGCCGGCGGCGCCGAGCGCCCCGGCCGTGTTCGTCCAGAGGATGTCGGCCGGGCTGGCCTGCCCCTCCTCCTGCAGCGCCGCGATGAGCTCGGCGTCGGTGCCGTAGCGGACCTCGACGTCCAGCCCCGTCGCCTGGCGGAAGCGGTCCACCAGCGGCCCGACGAGCACGTCGCGCCGGCCGGAGTAGATCACGAGCGGCCCTTCGGCGTCGGCGACCTCGGCGTCGGGCGCGGGCTCCCCGGCGTCGTCGGCGCAGGCGGCGAGGAGCGGGAGGGTGAGGAAAAGGGCGAAGAGCGGGAGGAAGCGCATCGGGGGATCGGTTCTTTAGACGCGATCCAGATTGTACGCATCCCCTCTCAACCTGCGCGTGAATTGCCCGCATAGGGGGACGGGGGGAGCGTAAGAGCGTGGGAACGCAGGCTGTGCACCTGTGATCCTACCCGCCTGCGCTCTTGCGCTCCTATCTGCTCACCCTCCTCGCCGCCGGCGCTCAGTTGCCATGCACGAGCCGCCGCGTCGCCACGCGGTCGCCCGAGGTCAGGCGGACGACGTAGAGGCCGGGGGGGAGGGCGTCCCCGTTGAAGCGCACGCGGTACGTGCCCGCCGGCCGCTCCTCGTCCTCGATCACGGCCACCCGCCGGCCGAGCGCGTCGAACAGCTCCAGCCGGACCGGGCCGGGCCGGTCGAGGGTGTACGTGAGCGTGGCCGTCTCGGTGAACGGGTTGGGATAGGGCGCGCCGAGCACGAACGCCCGAGCCGCAGCCCCGGGCTCGGTCGAGTCGGACCCCTCGACGTTCCACGTCGCCGCGTCGAACGAGGAGGCGGCGCCGGCGGGGGAGATCGTCTGCGCGTGGCCAGCTGCGGCGCCGAGGGCGGCGGCGAGGACGAGCGCGAGGAGGCGGGAGCAACGGGGCATGAGGAGGGGGTGCCGGGGGGACGCCGGGTTCCCCTACAACGGTCGTGCCGGCGTGCCAGGGTGGCCGGCGGCGGGCTCCAGAGGCGCAGGGCCCGGAGAAGCCGTCAACCTGGCGCGTCGCGGTGTCCGCCCCGGTGAACACCGCGTTAGTTTGGCCGCATGCACGGCGAGCGCAACGGTCGAAGCGGGACGCAGCCCCCCCTCCGGGTCGGGCTCGTGGGCGCGGGGCGGCGCGGCCATGCGCGCGCGGCCGCCCTCGCCGGCTTCCCCGGCGTCGCCCTCGTCGGGGTGTCCGACGCCGACGAGCCGCGCGCGCGTGCCGTGGCCGCCGCCCACGGTGCCGCCTTCTACGCCTCCACCCCCGCCCTCCTCGCCGACGCCGACGTCGTCTGCGTGGCCGTCCCGCCCGGCGCCCGGTTCGTCGTCGCGCGCGCGGCGGCGGGCGCGGGCGCGCACGTCTTCCTCGAGTGGCCGCC
Source organism: Rubricoccaceae bacterium (assembly GCA_035304085.1). GTDB lineage: Bacteria > Bacteroidota > Rhodothermia > Rhodothermales > Rubricoccaceae > DATGQT01. Next base: position 11,642 of record DATGQT010000098.1, on the reverse strand, counting down.
GGCGACGGGGCTGGCCGAGGCCGAGCGGCTCGGGCACCTCGCCGAGGAGGCCGGCGTCGAGGTCGGCGTCGCCCGGCCGCTCCCCGTCGCGCCGCTCCTCGAAGGGCGGCCGGCGGAGTGGCGCCCCCGCCTCCTCGCCCTCACCCTCGACGCCGGCCCCGACGGGGACGACCCCGCCCTCGCGGGGCTCTCGTGGCCGCACCGCCTCGCGGGCGCGCTCGACCTCGCCGTCGCCCTCGCGCGCAGTGCGGAGGTGCAGCGCGTCGAGGCCGAGGCCGACCGCGACGGCGCCCGCCTGCGGTCCGTCGCCCTCGGCCTCCGCTTCCGCAACGGCGTCTACGCGCAGGCGGCCCTCCACGCGCGCGCGCGCCCGGTGCCCCCCTCCGAGCGGTTCCGCCTCGACGCCGCCGGCTCCGGCCTCCGCCTCTCCGCCCGCACCCTCCACGGCCCCGTCTGCCTCGAGCGCGAGGGGTCGCCGGCCGACGCCACGCTTCCCGCGAACCCCGTCCCGCCCCTCGCGTTCGGACCCGCCCCGCCGCCCGGCGACGAGCTGGCCGCCTTCCTCGCCGCCGTCGCCGCCGGCCGCCCCGCCCCCGTCTCCATCCTCGACGCCGTCCACACCCTCCGCCTCGTCGAGCGCGTGATGGAGCGTTTACGGTAGTGGGCCAAGAGCCATTGGCCAGTGGCCATTTCCCCTTCCCCGTGACGAACCTCCCCCTCCCGCACGAGCGCGTCCTCCGGCGCGTCGGCGCCGCGGCCGACCGGCTGGGGCTGGCGGCCTACGTCGTCGGCGGGGCCGTGCGCGACGCGCTCCTCGGGCGGGCGACGACCGACCTCGACTTCGTGGCGGTAGGCGCCGGCGGCGGCATCGCGCTGGCCGAGGCGGTGGCGAAGGACCTCGGCGTGGGGACGGCCAGCGTGTACCCGTCGTTCGGCACCGCCGCCGTCACGGTCCCGGCGGGCGCCGTCGAGGGGGAGCCCGAGCGGCTCGTCCTCGAGTTCGTCGGCGCGCGCCGCGAGAGCTACCGGGCCGACTCCCGCAAGCCCATCGTCGAGGACGGCACGCTCGAGGACGACCTCCGCCGGCGCGACTTCACCGTCAACGCCCTCGCCGTCGCCCTCAACGCCGAGCGCTTCGGCGAGCTGGTCGACCCGTTCGGCGGGCTGGCCGACCTCGCCGCCGGCCGCCTCGCGACGCCGCTCGACCCCCGCCAGACCTTCGACGACGACCCCCTCCGCATGATGCGCGCCGCGCGGTTCGCCGCCCAGCTCGGCTTCGAGGTGGACCCGGACGCCCTCGCGGCCATGCGCGAGAAGGCCGCCCGCATCGGGATCGTCAGCCAGGAGCGGGTCACGGACGAGCTCCAGAAGACCGTCGCCTCGGCGCGGCCGTCGCTCGGCCTGCGGATCCTCTTCGAGACGGGGCTGCTCGAGCACGTCGTGCCCGAGCTGGCGGCGCTCGCCGGCACCGAGGCCGTCGGCGGGCACGGGCACAAGGACAACTTCTACCACACCCTCGGCGTGCTCGACAACCTCGTGGACCTCCAGCGGGCGCGGGGCGTCGAGGCGCCCGTCGAGGGGCGGGACCTCTGGCTCCGCTGGGCCGCCCTCCTCCACGACATCGCCAAGCCCGACACCAAGCGGTTCGTGCCGGGGCAGGGGTGGACGTTCCACGGGCACGAGGACCTCGGCCCGCGCCGCCACATCCCCCGCCTCTTCCGGCGCCTCCGGCTCCCCCTCGGCGAGCCCCTCCGCTACGTCACCGACCTCGTCCGCCTCCACCACCGCCCCGCCGCGCTCGTGGACGAGGACGTGACCGACTCGGCCGTCCGACGCCTCCTCTTCGACGCAGGCGAGGACGTGGACGACCTCATGACGCTCGTCCGCGCCGACGTCACGAGCAAGAACCCCCGCCGCGTGCGGCGCTACCTCGCCGGGTTCGACCGCGTCGAGGAGAAGATGCGGGAGGTCGAGGAGAAGGACCGGCTGCGGAGCTGGCAGCCGCCCGTGGACGGCCACGAGGTCATGGAGGCGCTCGGCGTCGGCGAGGGGATCGCCGTCGGCATCGCGAAGGCGTGGATCCGCGAGGCGATCCTCGAGGGCGAGATCCCCAACGAGCACGACGCCGCCTACGCCTACCTCCTCGCGCGCCGGGACGAGGCCCTCCGCCGCGCCGCCCTCTTCGACGTGGTCGTCCGGCACCTCCGCGGCCCCGAGCGCGCGGCCACGGGCGCCGTCAAGGACGCCCTGTTCTGGACCGACGTGCCGGCGGACCCCGACGAGGCCGTCGCGTACCTGCTGCGGGTGAAGGACGAGGCGCTGGCCGCGCGCGAGGAGGAGGCCGATGCGGATTAGCCTCGTGCTGGCCCTGCTCTGCTGCGCGGCCTCCGCACGGGCGCAGCCGCGCCACCTCGAGACGCTGGAGGGGGCCCTCGCGGGCGTGGCGCCGGTCGGCGAGACGTACGACGGGCTGTGGACGGCCGGGCCCGGCGGCGCCCTCCGCGTCGGCACCGAATTCTACGGGGGAGAGGCGTCCTTCGCCCTCCACGCCTTCCCGAACGAGCCGGCGCAGCCGGACCTCCCCGCGTTCCTCGCCGTCCGCGGCGCGCTCGGGTGGGGCGCGCGGCTCGGCCTGCCGGCGCGGCTGCGCCTCACGGCCGGCGGCACCGTCGGCGCCGTCCACATGCGGTTCGACGACGAGGACCGGGACGCGCTCTCGAACGAGACGGAGCTGACGGCCGGCCTCTTCGCCCGCCTCGACGCCCCGCTGGCGGGTCCGGTCCGCCTCTTCGCCGGAGCCGAGGTGGTGCACGTCTACACCGCCGTCCCCATCACCTACCGGTTCGTGCAGGGGGGCGTGAGCGTGTCGGCGCCCGCGCCCGGCTGGCTCCGGCGCCTCCTCCGCTGAATCCTGGTTGAGAGAGGGAGAAAGGGGGAAAGGAAGAAAGGGGGAGCCTCCCCCTTTCCCCCTCTCCTCCTCTCCCCCTCTCCCCCGCTCCCATGCGCAGCCTGCTCGCCCTCCTCACTCTCCTGCTGGCCTCGACCGCCGCCCGCGCGCAGGGAGTCCCCGCCTGCCCCGGCGCCCTCACGGTCACGCGCCCGGAGATCGAGGCCAGCGGGGCCGTCTACCTCACCGACCTCCTCCGCCTCCTCCCGCCCCTCCGCCGCACGACGCTCGACGGCTTCGCGTGGCGCGTCGAGAGCGGGCGCGGCGTGCCGGGCGGCGAGCCGCCGCCCCTCGTCCTCGTGGACGGCGTGCCCGCCGACCTCGGCTTCCTCGGCGGGGCGAACCTGGAAGAGCTGCCCCTCCCGGTCCACACCATCGCGCGCGTCACGTACTGCCCGGCCCCGGCGCCCGTCGCGGGGCGGTGGGCGAGCCGCGGGACGCTCCGTTTCGAGACGGACCCGCCCGAGGCCGGGCTAGAGGCGCGCGGCGCGTGGCAGATCGGCAACGAGACCGGCGACCCCGGGCCCTACCGCTACACCGACCGCGAGACGCCGAACGTGGACAAGTCGGGGCCGGACGTCGAGGGCGCACTGCGCTACGAGGCGCCCGCGCTGGGCGGCCTCGCTCGCGCCCGCGCCCTCCGCGCCTACGCCACCGACGTGGCGATCAACCCCCGCACGGGTCTGGCCACCCGGCGCGGCTCGCGCAGCCAGCGCACGGTCACGGCGGAGGTCCGGGCCGGGGCCGGCCGCGGCGCCCGCCACGCCTTCGGCCTCGGCGGGCGCTACGTCTCCAGCCTCTTCTTTCTCGAAGCCGCCGGCCGCGAGCTCCCCCTCCGCCGCTTCGACGCACACCTCGACGCCGGCGGCCCCCTCGTCGGTCCCCTCCGCTACCGCCTCGACGCCCACCTCCAGCGGGCCGACGGCGAGGACAGCGGGCTCGCCGACTTCGACCCGCGCTGGCGCCGCCGCACGCTCACGGCCGCCCTCCACGGCGGCGCCCCGCCCGAGGCGGCGGGCTGGCACTACGGCGCCTCGCTCGCGCGGACCGACGCCGAGGGGGCGGCGCTCGACGCCGGCTTCACGCTCGGCACCCTCTACGGCGGCGCCTCCGCCCGCCTCGGTCCCGCCCTCGACAGCCGCACCGCCCTCGCCCTCACCACCACCGGCGACGCCGTCGGCGCCAAGGCGACGCAGACGCTGACAGTGGTACACCCCGGCGGGCACCTCGCGCTCACGCTCGCCCTCGACCGGAGGCTGCCGGAGGAGGCGCCGGGCTACGGCTTCTGGCGCGCCCGCGGCGCCACCGGCTTCGAGCGCGACGGCGTGGTCTATGCCCCCGCCGTGCCCGTGCCCGCCACCGAGGCATCGGCCCGGCTCGACGGGCGGCTGGGCCTCGGGCCGGCGGCGGTGCAGGGGGGCTTCCAGGCGTGGGCGGCGCGCGGCCTCTTCGTCGAGCGCCCCGCCTTCGGGCTGGCCGACGACGCCTCGGCGGCGGTGGGGACCGTGACGGCCGTGCCGGACGCCGGGGGCGGCGCGCTCGGGGCGTGGGTCGAGGCCTCCGGTGCGCACGGGCGGTGGCGGGGTGCCGTCGCTTACAGCCTCCTCGCGCCTCTCGGCGGGGACGACGCCTTCCGCGCGGCGTGGGCGCGCGTGCCGCGCCACCGCGCGAGCGCCGCCGCCACGTTCCGCCCCGGCCCATCCTTCGCCCTCCACACCCGGTTCGAGGTGCAGAGCGCCACGCGCTGGCCCGGCTACGCCGGCGTCGCCGGCGCCGTCGCTCCCAACGGGTACGTCTACAGCGGCGAGGTGCCCGCGCTCGCCCTCCTCGACCTCGCCGTCGAGCAGGGGCTGTGGGACCGGCGGGCACGCGTGAGCCTCCTCTTCCGCAACCTCCTCGACACCGAGGAGCGCTACCACCCCCTCGGCGGCACCCTCGCCTTCCGCCTCTACGCCCGCGTCACGGTGGACCTCCGGGGGCCGCTGTGGCTCGATTGAGGTTTCGGAACAGCCTCATCGATCGTCCCCGAAGAGGACGAAGGGGGCCCAGTAGTACGGGTGGCGGTAGCGCTCGTCGGCCAGCAGCTCGAGCTGCGCGGCCTGGAGCGCCGCGGCGGCGTCGGTCTCGGCCAGGCCGCGGTAGAACGCCGTCATCAGCCGGGCCGTCGCGGCGTCGTCCACGGCCCAGAGCGAGGCGACGACGGCGCGCGAGGCGTAGAGGAACTGGCTCGCCGGGTTGAACGGCCACCCCGACCGCGCGAGGTTGCCCACGGCCGTGTTGCACGCCGAGAGCGTGACGAGGCGGAACGGGTTGACGCCGGCGCGGGCGTCCACGAGCGGGTCCATCTCGTTGAGCCGGAACGCGCCGTCCTCGTCGGCCGCGGGGTTCGGCGCCAGCATGAGGTAGGAGTCCTCGATCTTCGCGTCGAGGGTGCCGTGGGTGGCGAAGTGGAGGACGTTGACGGCCTCGGGGATGTCCTTGGCGCGGTCCTCCGTCGCCTCGTCGGCGACGAACACCTCGGCGTCGGGGTAGAGCCGGCGGAGGTCGTCCACCTCGGCGACGGTGTTGGGGAGGTTGGCCCCCGGGGGGTTGGCGAAGGCGCGGATGCGGAGGGGCCCCGCCGCCGGCTCGCCCGCGAAGGGGTTGAAGTTGGGGACGGTCGAGAGCACGAAGCGCTCGACGAGGTAGCGGCCGTCGGGCCCGCGCAGCGCGGCGAAGGGGAGGAGCTGGAGCGGCCCGCCGGGGATGACGGCCACCCGCGCCCGCCCCGCGAGCTCGGCCTCGACGGGCGCCACCAGGAGGGCGTAGAGCCGGTCCGTCACCTCGTCCAGCGGCATCGCCGGGGCGGCCGACGGGGCGCCGAGGACCTCGGTGCGGTCGGGGTCGGCGCCGGGGTGGGTGGCGAGGTGGGCGCGGAGGTCGCGCACGAGCGCCTCGACCTCGTCGTACGAGACCGCGATGTCCTTCACGCCCGTCGCCGTGCGGGTGACGGTGATGGCGAAGAGGCGGTCGGCGCCGACCATGTAGAGGAGGACGACGGCGTCGTCGGGGATGGCCATCCGCGCGCTCATCAGGCCCTGGAGGTCGACGCCCTGGGGGACGAGCGCGGCCAGCGCGGGGTCGCCCCCGATGACCTCGCGGACGAACCGGCGGTAGTCCGCCTCGGCCACGTTGCGCACGGAGACGGCGCGTTCGAGGCGGGCCTCGTCGCCGGCGGCGGCGGCGGCGGCCACCTCGCGCTCGGCGGCCTCGACGGCGTTGCGGCGCTGGCGCTCCTCGGCCGCGGCGGCCTGCACGCGGGGGTCGTCCACGGCCGCGCGCGCGCTCCGCTGCTGCGCCTGCGTCGTCTCCTGGTTCCAGCGCAGCGTCGCCCGCACCACGTCGTCGGCGCGGCCGAGGCGCTGGTACGTCTCGATGAGGGTCTGGTAGACGCGCGCCCGCGGGCCGCCGCCGGCGAAGAGCCGCTGCGCCTCGGCCCCGCCGACGACGGCGAGGCGGAGCCCTTCGAGCACGTCCACCGCCTCCTCCAGCAGCGCGACGGCCTCGGCGTCGCGGCCCTGCCGGAGGCGGACGAGGGCGAGGGTGTAGAGGGGCTCCCAGCGGAAGTGCGGCGCCGTGCTGCCCCGCAGGCGGGCCCGCTCGATGGCCGCCTCGGCCGCGTCGAGCCGCCCGGCGTCGAGGTAGAGGTGGGCGAGGACGTTCTGCGCCCGCGCCTGCGTCTCCTCGTCGAGCGCCGCCTCGGCGAGGGGGAGCGCGGCGAGGAGGTCGGCCTCGGCCTCCTCGGGGCGACCGAGGGCGAGGCGGAGGCGGCCGAGGTTGAACCGGGCGAACCCCTCGGCGCGCGCGTCGCCGATCCGCCGGGCGACCTCTAGCCCCTCCTCCATCCAGTGCTCGGCCTCGGCCGGCTGCCCCTCCTCCAGGTACGTCTCGCCCACCCCCACGAGGGCGATGGACGTGGCGGGGTCCTCCCAGTTCGCCGCGCGGTGGACCTCGATCAGCCCCTGGATGGTCTCGCGCGCGGCGGCGTAGTCGCCCTGGAAGAAGTGGGCGTTGGCCTTCGGGAAGAGCGCGTTGGCGCGGCCGATGGGGTCGCCGAGCGCGTCGAAGAGGCTGTCGGCGAGGGCCCAGTGGCGGAGGCCCTCGGCGAAGTCGCCGAGGCGGACGAGCACGGTGGCGAGGTTGTGGTGCGTGGCGGCCTCCAGCTCGCGGTAGCCCCGCTCCCGCGCGACCTCCAGCGTCTCCTCGTAGTGCGCCAGCGCCTCCGTGAGGCGGCCCTGGAGGAGGAGGACGAACCCGTAGTCGCCTCCGTACGCCGCGGCCACCTCGTCCTGGTACGCCCACAGCGCCGTGTTGGCGATGACGCGGAGGGTGTCGGCCCGCGCGGGGTCCGTGGCCTCGACGGCGTTGGCCTCGGCGTGCCAGTCGGCGTAGTAGACGCCGGGGGCGAAGGCGAAGGCCTCCGCGAAGAGGGCGTCGGGGCCGGCGGCCTCGCGGTGGCGCAGGAGGGTCTGGGAGCCGAAGGGGCTGTCGAGCGCGGCCCACGTGGCGAAGGCGCCGCCGGCCTCCCACGCGCCGCCCATGTACTTCTCGGGGAAGGTGAGGACGAACGAGAGGAAGCGCGCGGCGGCCACGGCGTCGGCCTCCCGCATCACGTCGAAGGCGGTCCGCCCGGCGTAGGGGCCGGCCGGCCGCGGCTCCAGGAGGACGGCGTAGCGGGGGTCCGTCCGGATCGCGTCGGCGTGCCGCTCGGCGTCGGCGCGGACGGCCGCGGCGAACCGCCCGAGCATCCCCTGCGCTTCCTCGGGCGTGCGCACGGCGAGGAACTCGTCGAGGGCGAAGAGCGGCCGGCCCTCGGGGTCGGTCCACGTGATGCCGAGGAGGGCGTGGAGGAGGAGGTAGCCGGGGAAGGCGCCCTCGGGGAGGACGACGGGGAGGGCGACGAGGTCGCCGGGGTGGAGGGCGAGCTCGGGGTCGTCGGGATGGTCCAGCGTAACGCGGACACGGGCGACGCCGCCACCCTCGACGACCTCGGCCGTGCCGAGGAGCTGGCCGCCGTAGGCGTGGTGGCCCGTCGTCCCGTTCGTCCACACCTCCCCCCGGTCGCCGACGGCCACGGGCCACTCGGTCGCGTCCACCGTGGCGAGGACGACGGCGCCCGTGCCCTCGACGGCCGTGACGGGGGCGTAGTAGAGGAACGGCGCGGGGCGGTATGCCGCCTCCGGCCGCGCCGCGTCCCCGGCAGCCGCGGCGACGGTGCCCGGGGTGACGCCGGAGCCGATGGGCGGCGGGGGCGGGGGCGGCTCCTGCGCGTGGAGCGCGGGGGCGACGAGGAGGGCGAGGGCGAGCGGCAGGCTCAGCCGGGGCGCCGGGTGCATGGCGTGGGTGTCGGGATCGATCGGGAGGGTACGACGGCGCGGCAGCGCTGCCAACCCTCCGGCGAGAACGCACGCGCCCGCCGCTTTCGTCACTCCTCGAACGTCACCGTCACCTCCTCCTGGGGCTCGAAGCGGAGGCCCTCGTACTCGTTGAGCGCGCGGAGCGCGGCCTCCCGGTCCTCCGCCGTCTCGGCCATCTGGAGCCGCGCCGCCAGCACGGGGTCGTCCTCCATGAGGTCGAGGAACGCGCCGAAGTTGAGGTCCACCAGCGTCAGCACCCCGTCCTCGACGTAGCGCGCGTCGGTCTCGGCCACGGGCGCCGGCAGCGCCACGGCCACGGCGAGGCGGGCGTCTTCGAGGAAGCCGCGGGCGAGGGCGGCCTCCTGCACCTGCTGCCGGACCTCCTCGGCCGCGGCGGCCACGGCGGCGGAGTCGAGCGGCGCGGCGTCCTCGGCCGTCTCCTCGCGCGGGATGGTGACGCGGAGGCTGCGGCCGGGCGCGTAGTCGAAGGCGAGGGCGGGGATGGCACTCGTGGGCCCGTCGCCGTCGTCGTCCCCCTCCGAGAGCCCGATGGCCTCGCCGTCGCCCGGCAGGAGGCGCACGGCGTTGACGTCGTCGAAGGCGTAGACGGCGCGGTAGCCCGAGAAGCCCCCCTCGGAGACGGTGTCCACGCGGACGAACCGGACGCCGGTGCCGAAGCTGTCGGCGCGGGCGCGGACGGCGGCCTCGTCGTAGAGCGCCTGCGTCGAGTCCGCCGGCATCATCGAGCGGATGAGGTCGCTGAGGAGGACGGACTCCTCGATGGTGCCGGTGCCGTCGGGCGCCAGACGGAGGAGGGTGCGGAACTGGAAGCACCCCGAGAGGGCGACGGCGGCGACGAGGAGGGCGGCGGCGGCGAGGCGGCGCATGTTCAGCGGGCAGGGGACGGTGGTCAGGGGACGGTGGACGGCGGCCCGCGAGGGGCGGCGGCAGAAGCTACGGTGGGCGGCGCGTTTGCAGGCCATGCGAGACCGGCCGTAGCCTTGGGCGCCCTCCCCTGTCCCCTGTCTCCTGCACCCTGCCCCCTGTAAATGCGCGTCGGTCTCCTCACCGGCGGGGGCGACTGCCCCGGCCTCAACGCCGTCCTCCGTGCCGTCACCAAGGCGCTCGTCCTCCGCTGCGGCGCCGAGGTCGTCGGGTTCGAGGACGGCTACCGCGGCCTCATCGAGAACCAGTACCGCCCGCTCGGCTACCGCGACGTCTCGGGCATCCTCACCCGCGGCGGCACCATCCTCGGCACCTCGAACACCGCCAACCCCTTCGCCTACTACGGCGCCGGCGGCGCCGACGTCTCGGACCGCGCGCTGGCGCACTACGAGGCCCTCGGCCTCGACGCCCTCGTCGCCGTCGGCGGCGACGGGACGATGTCCATCGCGCACGGCCTCCAGCAGAAGGGGATGCGCGTCGTCGGCGTCCCCAAGACCATCGACAACGACCTCGTCGGGACCGACCGCACCTTCGGCTTCGACACGGCCGTGATGATCGCGACGGAGGCCGTGGACCGCCTCCACACGACCGCCCAGAGCCACCACCGCGTGATGATCCTCGAGACGATGGGGCGCTACGCCGGCTGGATCGCCCTCCACACCGGCGTCGCCTCCGGCGCCGACGTCGTCCTCATCCCCGAGATCCCGTACCGGATCGAGGAGGTCGTGCGGGTGTGCCGGGCGCGCGAGCGGGGCGGCCAGCAGTTCACCATCATCGTGATGGCGGAGGGGGCGATCCCCGAGGGCGGGGAGGTCACCGTCAAGCGGGTGGTCGAGGGCTCGCACGACCCCATCCGCCTCGGCGGCGCGTGCCAGGTGCTCGGGTACGCGCTCGAGCAGCACCTCGAGAGCGAGGTCCGCACCACCATCCTCGGCCACGTCCAGCGCGGCGGCACCCCGACGCCGTTCGACCGCGTGCTCTCGACGCGCTTCGGCACGCACGCCGCCCACCTCGTGGCCGAGGGGCGGAGCGGCCTGATGGTGGCGCTCCGCGAGGGCCGCCTCACCGAGATCCCGTTCGAGGAGGTAGCCCACAAGGTGCGCACCGTCCCCCGCGACGCGCCGCTGATCCAGGCGGCCGTGGACGTGGGCACCTCGTTCGGCGTGCCCGAGCTGTCGCCGGTGCTGGAGCGGATGCGGTGAGGCCATGGGGGACGGATGATGGATGATGGGTTCGAGCGATGACGTCGGTACGGATGATGACCCGCACGCGGCGTTTCGCCGTCGACTTCATCCGGTTTTGCACGTCCTTGCCGAAGACCGAAGAGTGCAGGATCATCGCCCGGCAGCTCATGCGCTCCGCGAGCTCCGTGGGAGCGAATCACCGTGCAGCACAACGAGGGCGGTCGAAGAGCGAGTTCATCGCAAAGCTCGGAATCGTGATTGAGGAGGCCGATGAGGCCCTGTATTGGTTGGAAGTGCTCTCCGACCTCGAACGCGGGGATGCCGACGAGCGTGAGAGGCCCCATCGTGAGGCGGATGAACTCGTCCGCATCGCCGTCAGCGCCGTAAAGAGCGCTGCGCGTACGGCGTGAGCCATCCTCCATCTGCCCTCCCCCATCCGCCATGCACGTCCTCCTCACCGGCGCCTCCGGCTACGTCGGCGGCTACACGCTGCGGGCGCTGCGCGCGCGCGGCCACACCGTCCGCGCCCTCGTCCGCTCCGGCCGCGCCCCCGAGGGCGCCGAGGCCGTCCGCGGCGACGTGACCGATCCCGCCGGCCTCGACGGTGCCTTCGACGGCGTCGACGCCGTCGTCCACCTCGTCGGGATCATCGACGAGCGGCCGTCGGAGGGGGTGACGTTCGAGCGGGTGCACGTCGAGGGGACGCGGCACGTGGCGGCGGCGGCGCGGGCGGCGGGCGTCGCCCGGTTCGTCCACATGAGCGCCAACGGCGCCCGGCCCGGCGGCGTTTCGCGCTACCAGACGACGAAGTGGGCGGCCGAGGAGATCGTGCGCGCGGCCGGCTTCGACCACCTCGTCGTCTTCCGGCCCTCGACGCTCTTCGGCGACCCCGGCGAGGACCACCCCGAGTTCGCCAAGCGGCTCTGGCAGACGCTCGTCCGCCCGTTCCCCGTCTGGCCCGTCTTCGGCGACGGGCAGTACCTGCTCCAGCCCATCCACGTCGGCGCCGTGGCCGAGGCGCTGGCGCGGGCCGTGGACCTCGACGCCGCGAACGGGCGGGCCTTCTGCGCCGCCGGCGCCGAGCGGATCCCCTACGAGGAGGTGCTCGACCGGATCGCCCGCGGCGGCGGCATCGAGCCCAGGTCGAAGGTGCACGTCCCGATGCCGCTG
>DATGQT010000097.1:0-12122 GCA_035304085.1 Rubricoccaceae bacterium | reverse complement strand
GGGGATCGCCACGGCCTTCTCGCGTATAAACCGCGTCCGCCAAGGCTCCACCTCCGCCCCCATGCTCGCCCACCAGGCCCGCCGACGGCTCGGCCCCGCGCTCAGCGTGCCCCGGTACTACGTCGGGGGGCTGATCAAGCGGCTGTTCTCGTCCCCGGTGCCGATCTGGTGCCAGGCCATCTCGTTCAAGGTCATCACGACGCTGCTCCCGCTGATCCTCCTCGGCGTGGGCGTCTTCGGCCTCGTGCTCCGGCAGCCGGACCCGTTCCTGACGGTGGCCGGCTACCTCCGGGAGTTCCTCCCGCCGGCGCAGAGCGAGCAGCTCATCGAGATGGTGGGGCAGCTGCAGCGGGCCTCCGGCGCGCTCACCGCCGTCGGCGCCGTGTTCTTCCTCTACACCGTGCTCACGCTGCTGGGCACGGTGCGCTACGTCGTCGGCCAGGCCATCGGGCGCGACCGCCACAACGACCGGTCGATCCCGGAGGGGTACCTCTTCGACCTCCGGATGGCGGTGCAGGTGGGGCTGCTGTTCCTCCTCTCCTTCGGCCTCACCTTCGCCGTCAACACGCTCAGCGTGCAGACGACGGCGTGGGGGCGCGAGGTGGGGCTCGACCCGGAGTACCTCCAGCGGGGGTGGGCCACCGTCCTCCGCGGCGTCACGCTCGTGGTGCCGTGGCTGCTCTCGGTGGCCATGTTCGCGCAGCTGTTCTACTTCGTGCCGCGCCCGAAGCCGCCGCTGCGGAGCGCGCTCACGGGCGCGGCCGTGACGGCCGTGCTGTTCGAGCTGGCCAAGAACGGGTTCACGTTCTACGCCCGCTACCTCAGCGGCATCAACCGCTACGGCGACGGGGAGGGCGGGCTCGGCAGCCTCGGCGGCGTCTTCGGCCTCATCCTCATCCTCGGCTTCTGGGTCTACCTCTCCGGGCTCATCCTCGTCATCGGCGCGATGACGACGGCGCTGCACGAGGCGCGCTACCGCCCGCGGCGGAGCGTGCTCCGGCGGATGTGGCGGACGGTCCGCCCCCGGCGGGAGGCCCCGATGGCTGCGCCGCCACCGGCCCCCGAGGCGCCGGCAGCGCACGGCGACGGGGCACCCCCGCAGGCCCCCGCTCCCGTCGAGCCCCCACCGACGGCGGCGGAGCCGCCGGAGCGGTAGCGCGTTCAACGGCCCCGACGCCCGCGACGCGTCGCGCGGCGCGTCGTACCTTTCGCGCCCTTCTCCCACGCCCTTCCCGTCCCCGGTGCCGACCGTCCGCCTCGCCCTCGCCGCGCTCGCGCTCGGCGCCGTCCTCGGCGGGCTCGGGGCCGGCGCGGCGCACGCCCAGGCCCCCCTCTACCTCGTCAACGACTCCACCACCGTCCGCTCCCTCCGCTTCCGGTACGTGGACTCGAAGACGCTGCAGCCGGCCCAGCTCAAGCAGCAGATCGCCACGAAGGCGCCGGGGTTCTTCGAGAGCGGGTGGCGGCGGTCGCTCTACCGCCTCCTCCCCCTCATCGGCGAGCCGGGGGTGTACCCGTTCGACCCCATCACGCTGCAGAAGGACGTCGTGCGGCTGGAGCGGTACTACCGGCGCAACGGGTTCCCCCGCCCGGCGGTGGACTACCTCGTCCGCCTCGACACCACCGACAACGACGTCGCCGTGCTGTTCGTCGTCGCGGAGGGGCCGCCGCTGCTCATCGACAGCCTCACGTTCGCCGGGCCGGGCGGGACGCCGGCCTTCGAGCAGCTCGACCCCGCGCTGCAGGCCGAGTGGCGCGCGTTCCGCGACCGCATCGCGCTCCAGCAGGGCGAGCGGCTGACGGACTTCCGGCTGGTCCAGCTCCAGGACCAGGCGCTCGGGTGGCTCCTCGAGCACGGGTACGCCTTCGCCGACGTCTCGGCCGAGGCGCGCGTGGACTCCGTCGCGTTCCAGGCCGACGTCCGGATCAAGATGACGGCGGGGCCGCGGGCGCGCTACGGGCAGATCGTCGTCGAGGGCGTCGAGTCCGTGAGCGAGCGGGTGGTGCTGCGGGAGCTCCCGTTCGCGCCGGGCGAGCCGTTCCGGCAGAGCGAGCTGACGGAGGGGCAGCGGCAGGTGTTCAGCCTCAACCTCTTCCAGCTCGCCGCCGTCGACGTGGCCGACTCCCTGAGCAGCCGGGACGCCGGGCTCGTCGGCGTGCGCGCGCTCGTGCGCGAGACGGACCCCCGCGTCATCACGGGGTTCGCCGGGTACTCCTCGGCCGGCGGGCTGACGGCGACGGCGCAGTGGACGCACCGGAACTTCTTCGGCGACGCCCGCTCGTTCACGGCCTCCCTCGTCGGGCAGAGCGGGCTCGGCGCCGTCGAGCAGGACCCCGAGATCGCGTACGAGGCGCGGCTGTCGCTCCGCCAGCCCTACCTCTTCAACCGCGACCTCTCCGCCGCCGTCGAGCCGTTCGCCCGCTACCAGGACGACGTCGTCGAGCGCTCGACGCAGTACGGCGTCTCGGCCAACCTCCTCTACAGCCGCGGCGCGCTCCAGACCCTCACCCTCTCCCCGGCGTTCTCGACGCGCACCGTCGGCTCCGACTCCGTCAGCCTCGTCGACCCCTCGACGCTGCTGCCGGGGAGCGCGTTCTCGATCACGCGGACGCAGCTCCGCCTCACCGGCGCGCTCGGCCGCGTCGACGACGCGCTCAACCCCCGGCGCGGGTTCATCCTCCGCCCCGCCGCCACCGTCACCAGCCCCCTCCTCTCCGACGTCGAGTACGGCGCGCTCAGCCTCACGGCCACGGGGTTCCTCCCCTTCGGCCGGCGCGCCGGCCTCATCGGCCGCGTCACCGGCGGCTACCTCCTCCCCCTCGGCAGCACCGACGCGGCCGCCCCCTTCGACTACCTCGCCCTCCGCGACGCCCTCTACTTCGCCGGCGGCACCTCCGACGTCCGCGGCTGGCCCTCCAACCTCCTCGGCCCGAAGTTCATCGACTTCGTGGCGGTCGACACCACGGTGACGTTCGAGGAGTTCGCCTCCGACCCCGGCGTGGACGACCCCGTGACGGAGTACTACCGGCGCCGCTACAGCGTGCGCTACCGGCCCGTCGGCGGGGAGGCGAAGGTCTCGGCCTCGGTGCAGGTGAACGTCCCCCTCCCGCTCGGGCCGCAATGGGGCGCGAGCGCGTTCGTCGACGCCGGGCGCGTCTTCGACCCCGCCGGCGGCCTCTACGCCCTCTTCGAGCAGAACGCCCCGGCGCAGTTCCCGGACCTCCCCTTCCTCGTGGACTGGCTCCGCTCCGACGACCCGGCCTTCCGCGTCGGCGCCGGCGCCGGGGTCCAGTACCTCACCACCGTCGGCTACGTCACGCTCGCCCTCGGGTACAAGCTGAACCCGTCGGCGTTCGACCTCCGCGACCCCGTCGAGGTCTTCCGCGCCGCCGACATCGAGGACCTCGACCCCGGCCCGCCCGACCTCGCCCGCGCGCCGGCGCACTGGACGAAGCGGCTCCAGGTCCACCTCTCCATCGGCCAGCGGTTCTGACGTGACGCGTGATTACGTGACGACGTGACGCCGGCCGCGTGCGCGGCGGCTGCGCCCCACGCCCCACCCGCATTATTCCTCCCCCTGCCGGAGCAAACCGCCCCCCGGCGCGGTTCCGGTAGGCCCTCACCCCGACGCCCGCCCCGTGGCCGACAAGCGCCGCCGTACCCGCCCGGACTCCGAGACGCCGCCCGCGCGGCCGCCCGGCCCGTCGCCCGACGGCGGGGGCGGCGCCCCTTCGTCGCCGTCGGGGGAGGCGCGCGGGGCGGCCCCGGCGCCCGGCGGCGACGGCAGCGCGCCCCCGGCGCGCGCGCCCGAGGGGGGAGCCGCGGCGCCCGAGGCGGAGGCGCCCCGCCGGCCGTGGTGGGAGAAGACGCTCATCGGCCTCGGCGCCGCCGTCGCCGTCCTCGTCGTGCTCCTCGGCGTCGCGCTGTTCGTCCTGCTCGGGACGGAGTGGGGGCGGCAGCGGATCCAGGGCCTCGTCGTCGTCGAGATCCAGAACCTCCTGGCCGAGGGGGCGACGGTCGAGGTGGACCGCCTCGAGGGCAACTTCCTCACGGGCGCCCGCCTCACCGGCCTCGTCATCCGGCAGGACGGCGAGCTCACGGCCACCATCGACACCGTCCTCGTCGAGTACAACCTCATCACGCTCCTCGACCGGCGGTTCTCGGCCGACGAGCTCTACGTCGGCGGGCCGACGGTGTACGCGCGGCAGCGGGCGGACTCGACGTGGAACCTCGCCCGCCTCCTCAAGCCCTCCGAGCCCGACACGACCGCGGGCGCCCCGTTCGTCGTCCACGTAGACTCGTTCGGCGTGAAGGGGGGGCGGTTCGAGGCCCACTTCTACCGGGCGGAGGGCGACTCCGTCCTCACGGTGGAGGGCCTCCGGCTGGCGGGGAGCGCGTTCCACACCGGCCCCGACAGCCTCACCGCCCGCATCGACACCGTCCGCTTCGCGGCCGTGGCGCCGAACGACGCCGCGCGGCTGTCCGTCGCCGCGGCCGGCCTCTTCGACGGCGACGTCCTCGCCCTCGACGCCCTCACCGTCGCCTCCGACGCCGGCACCGACGTCCGGGGCCGGGCGCGGGTCACCCTCACCGGCGGCGGGATCCCCCCCCTCGACGCCGACCTCGCGCTCCAGCCGGTGGCCCTCTCCGACGTCCGCGCCCTCACGGGCGTCCCGCTCTACGGCGAGCCGCGCGTGCGGCTGAGCGCGCAGAGCCGCGGCGAGGCGCTGTCGTTCTCGCTCCAGGGCGCCGTCTCCGGCGGCACCGTCGCCCTCGACGGCGTCCTCCGCAACCGCCCCGGCAACGCCGACCGGCTGGAGTACCAGGTGCAGGGGCAGCTCCGCGGCCTCAACCCCGCCGTCATCACGCAGAACCCCGCCCTCGACGCCGAGGTCAACGGGGAGCTCCGCGTGGACGTCGCCGGCACCAGCCTCCGCACGCTCGACGGGCCCTTCGACCTCGTCGTCACGGACTCCCGCGTGGGGCGGCAGACCATCGAGCGGGTGGCCGTCGAGGGGGAGTTCCGCACGGGCCGCGTGGCGTTCGACGCCGCCGTGGCCGTGCCCGGCGCGCGGCTGGCCGCCGCCGGCGAGGCCCGCCCCTTCGACCCCACGCCGACGTACGACGTCGAGGGGGTGGCCGAGGAGGTGGACCTCGCGCGGCTGCTCCGGGACCCCGGCCAGACCCTCGCCTTCAGCGGCGCCTTCGCCGTCAACGGCGCCGGCTTCGACCCCGAGACGGCCACGGCCGAGGCCCGCCTCGAGCTCGACGCCGTCCGCCTCGGGAGGGCCGACGGCCAGCTCGCCTTCGACTACCTCGACGCCAACGCCGAGCTGCGCACGGGCGAGCTCCGGTTCGTCGCCGCCACCGCGGTGGCCGGCGGCGGCGGCGTCATCGAGGCGACGGGGACGGCGCGGCCCTTCGCCGACCCCCTCACCTACGCCGTCACGAGCGGGCGCGTCGAGGGCCTCGACCTCGCCGCCCTCACCGGCGACCCCGCGCAGCGGAGCGACCTCACCGGCACGTTCGCCCTCGAAGGCTCCGGCACCGACCCCGAGGCCGCGACCATCGCCCTCGACGCGTCCCTCCGCAACTCGACCTACGGCGTCCCCGGCGGCGAGGGCCTCTTCCTCGACCTCGCCGCGCTCGACTTCGACGGGACGCTCCGCGGCGGCGTCCTCGCCTTCGACGCCGCCGCCGACCTCGGCCGCGCCGGCCGCCTCAGCGCCACCGGCACCGCCCGGCCCTTCGCCGACCCCCTCGCCTACGACGCCTCCGGGCGCGTCGAGAACCTCGACCTCGCCGAGCTGACGGGGAACCCGGCGAACCAGAGCGACCTCACGGCCGCCTTCGACGCCGAGGGGGCGGGGACCGACCCCCGCACGCTCACGCTCACGGCCCGCCTCGACCTCGCGCCCTCCTCCTACGGCGCGCAGGAGGTCACGGCCGGCGACGTCCGCCTCGCCCTCCGCGGCGGCGACCTCTCCCTCACCGGCGACCTCACCACGCCCGAGGGCCAGTTCGCCCTCGACGTCTCCGGCCGCCCCTTCGACGAGACGCCCACGCTCACGTTCGGCGAGCGGATGTGCTTCAGCGGGCTCGACCTCGCCACGATCACGGGCAACCCCGACCTCCGCAGCCGCCTGGCCGGCTGCCTCCGCGGCACCCTCACCGGGTTCGACCTCGCCACGGCCTCCGGCCAGGGCACCGTCACCCTCCAGCCGTCGCAGTTCAACGAGGCCCACATCGAGGAGGGCGCCGTCCGGTTCGACCTCGACCGCGGGCGGATCGACGCCACCGCCGGCCTCACCCTCGCCGCCACCGAGACGGCGCCGGGCGGGCGCCTCGACCTCACCCTCGCCGGCCGCCCCTTCGACGAGACGCCCACCTACACCCTCGCCGGCACCGCCGAGGCCGTCGACCTCGCCGCCCTCCTCGACCTCGAGCAGCCCACGACCCTCTCGCTCCGGTTCGACCTCGAGGGGCGCGGCCTCGACCCCGAGACGATGACGCTCGCGGGGCTCGTCGCCGCCGGGGAGTCCCGCTTCGCCGGCGTCGCCGTGGACACCCTCGTGGCCGACTTCGCGCTGGAGCGCGGCGTCCTCACGGTGGACACCCTCTTCGCCGCGTCGAACGTGGCCTCGGCCACGGGCGGCGGGCGCCTCGTCCTCACCGACCGCACGGACACCCCGACCACGGACTTCCGCCTCCGCGCCGAGGTGGACGACCTCGCGCCCCTCAACGCGTACCTCCCCCAGCCGCTCGCGCTGGCCGAGGGGACGGTGGACGTCGCGGTGACGGGCGCGCCGGGGGGGCCGCTGCTGTACGACGTGGCCGTCGTCGCCGAGCGGTTCGCCTACGGGGAGACCGCCGTCAACGGGCTCGACAGCCGGATCACCGGCTCCTTCACCCCCACCACCGGCGCCCTCGACGTCCGCGCCCGCGTCGAGTTCGACTACTTCGCCCAGCCCGGCCTCCTCGTCGAGTCCGGCGACCTCGACCTCTTCTACGACGGCCGCCGGCTCACGGCCGAGGGCGACGTGGCGATCGACCGGCGGCGGGACTTCCAGTTCTTCGCCAGCCTCGACTTCGAGGCCGAGGTGCCCGCCGTCGAGGTCGAGCGGCTCACGATGAACGTGGACGGGGAGCCGTGGGCGCTCGCGGGGCCGGCGCGGATCTACTACGGCGAGGAGTACCGCGTCCAGAACCTGCTGCTCCGCTCGCAGACCTCCGACGCCCAGATCGCCGCCGACGGCGTGATCGACCCCGACGGCGAGCAGGCCCTCGTCCTCACCATCGAGCAGCTGCGGATCGACGGGCTCACCGACCTCCTCGGCTACGAGGGCCTCGGCGGCGAGCTCACGACGTCGCTGCTGATGACGGGCTCGGGCGCGAACCCCGCCGTCTCGGGCACCCTCCGCCTCGACGACTTCACCTCGCGCGGGCGGCCCGTCGGCTCGCTCGACGTGGACGTCGACTACGGCGAGGGCCGCCTCGGCCTCTCGGCCGTGCTCGCCCACGCCTCCGGGCGGCGCCTCGTCGCGGCCGGGTTCCTCCCCCTCCGCTTCTCGCTCACCGGCGAGACCGCCTTCACCGAGGGCGAGGCCCAGGACGCCGTGCAGTTCCAGGTCCGCGCCGACTCGTTCCCCGTGGCGTGGGCGCGGCCGTTCCTCGACCCCGACGCCTTCACCGCCCTCGACGGCGCCCTCACCACCGACGTCACGCTCTCGGGCACCTTCGCCGACCCCCGCCTCGACGGGAGCGCCCTCCTCGAAGGCGGCCGCCTCGGCCTCGCCGCCGTCGGCCGCGTCTACGAGACGATCACGGCGTCGGTCCGCTTCGCCGGCAACCAGGCCCTCCTCGAGAACGCGCGGATCACCGACCCCAGCGACGGGGAGGTCGAGCTCACGGCCGAGGGCACCGTCACGCTCCCGCGGCTGTCCGTGGGCGAGCTCGACCTCCGCATCACGCCCTACGACTTCGTCGCCACCGCCACGCGGACCTACGACGGCCTCGTGCTCAACCGGGCGGCCGAGCCGATCCGGCTGACCGGGACGCTGGACCGGCCCGTCCTCCGCGGCGCCGTCGTCCTGGCCGAGGGGGACATCTACCTCACCGACGAGCTCATCGCCCAGGACCTCGCCGACGTCACGCTCTCGGACGAGGACCTCCGGCTCGTCGAGGCCCGGTTCGGCCGGCGCATCACCGCCCGCGACACCTCCGTCTCCCGGTTCATGCAGGCGCTCGACCTCGACCTCCGCGTCGAGATCCAGCGGAACGTGTGGCTGCGGTCCACCTCCGGGCTCGCCTTCGACATCGAGTTCAGCGGCGACGTCAACGCGGTGAAGGGGCCGTTCGCCGAGAGCACGAACCTCTACGGCACCGTCGCGGTCGTCCGCGGCAGCGTCGAGACGCTCGGGCGCCGGTTCGAGATCGAGCGCGGCACGCTCACGTTCAACGGGCCGGCGGAGGAGACGCTCGTGGACCTCGTCGCCACGCTCGGCATCCGGACCGACCCCGAGGTGGGCACGCCGGCCGTCCAGATCACCCTCGCCGTCGGCGGCCGGCTCGGGCAGGACCTCACCGTCACGCTCTCCTCCGACCCCGCCCTCGACAACGCCGACATCGTCTCGCTCATCGCGACGGGCCGGCTGGCCGAGGACTTCGTGGGCGGCGGCGCGCTCGCCAACGCGGGCGAGGGGCTGCTCCTGGGCCAGCTCTCCGGCCTCGTCGAGGGCGTCGCCGGCAACACCCTCGGCCTCGACGTCGTGCAGATCACGCAGGAGCCCGGCGGGCTCGTCATCAAGCTCGGCAAGTACCTCACGAACCGCGCGTTCGTCACCGTCGGCTACCCCATCGGCGGGGGCGACGGGAATCGCGTCGGCGCCGCCGAGGTCACCCTCGAGTACGCGCTGCTCCGCTGGCTCCTCGCCCAGGTCGAGTACGAGGCCGACGTCGACGGGAGGGGGTCGAGCGTCGGCGTCGGCGCCGTCTTCGAGTATACGTATTAGGGTCGAAGGTCGGAAGGTCGGGAAGTCGAAGGTCAGGGGTTGATGACCTGCGACCTTCAGACCTGTGACCTTCAGACCTGCGACCTCCAGACCTGCGACCTGCGACCTCCCAGGCGTACCTTCCCGCCATGAGCCCGTACGACCCGTACCGCCCCGAGGCCTACGCCGGCCCGCCGCCCGAGGGGCCGTCCGAGGGGCCGTCCGAGGGGACGCCCGAGGGCGACGCCGGGAGCCTGGCCGCGCGGATGCGCCGGGCGCGGCGGGCGCGGCGCGAGGGGAAGATCCTCCACGAGAAGGGCTTCGGCGAGCGGACGGTCGAGCGGCTGCGGCGGGGGCAGGGGCTGCTCTACCACTTCCTCGAGCAGGCCGGCGCGCTGTTCGCCTTCGTCGGGCAGTTCTTCGCGCGGTTCTGGCGGCGGCCCTTCGAGGTGAGGGAGACGGTGAACCAGATGGACGAGGTGGGCTCGAAGAGCTTCCTGCTGACCTCCATCGTCGGCCTCTCCATCGGCGTCGTCCTCGCCATGCAGAGCCGGGGGACGCTGGCCCGGTTCGGCGCCGAGAGCTTCCTCCCGAGCATGCTCGCGCTCTCGGTGTTCAAGGAGATCGGGCCGGTGCTGACGAGCATCGTGCTGGCCGGCCGCCTCGGCGCCGGCATCGCCGCCGAGCTCGGCTCGATGAAGGTGACCGAGCAGATCGACGCCCTCGAGGTCGCCGCGCTCAAGCCGTTCCACTACCTCGTCGTCACGCGCGTCGTCGCCTGCGCCGTGATGTTCCCCGTGATGACGATGCTCACCGACGTCATCGCGATGTCCGGCGGGTTCATCGAGTCGAGCCTGTCGTCGGACATGGACTACCGCGTATTCATCGCCACCGCCTTCGACTCGATGCAGTTCGCCGACGTCGTCGTGGACACGGGGAAGACGGCGATCTTCGGGTTCATCGTCGGGATCGTGAGCTGCTTCCTCGGCTACAGCGTGCGCGGGGGCACGCGCGAGGTGGGGCAGGCGGCCATGCAGGCCGTCGTGCTCTCGTCCCTGCTCATCCTGCTGGCCGACGTCGTCGTCGTCCGCATCTCGCTCATGCTCTTCGGCCCCCCCGGCAGCGGATGACGCCGGAGGACGAACGCCGAGGGACGAACGCGCACCCCCCTTCGCCCCTCGTCATCCGTAACCCGCCCTCCCATGATCGACGTCCTGCAGAAAGAGGAGGCCCACGAGCCCGTGACCGGGGGCGCGACGCCGCCGCCGGATCGCGTGATCGTCGAGATGCGGGACGTCCACAAGGCGTTCGGGCAGAAGCAGGTGCTCCGCGGCGTCAGCCTCGCCCTCGAGCGCGGCACGAGCGCCGTCGTCCTCGGCGGCTCCGGTAGCGGGAAGAGCGTGCTCATCAAGCACGTCGTCGGGCTGCTGCGGCCGGACAGGGGGGAGGTGTGGGTGAAGGGGGAGCGCGTGGACCTCCTCGACGGCGACGCCCTCGACCGCAAGCGGCTCTCGATCGGGTACCTCTTCCAGAGCGGCGCCCTCTTCGACTCGATGACGGTCTACGAGAACATGCGGTTCTTCCTCGACCGCCACACGAAGATGAGCAAGGGGGAGAAGGACGACGCCATCATGGAGGTGCTCGAGGCCGTGAACCTCCCCGGGACGCGGGAGCAGTACCCCGCCGAGCTCTCGGGCGGGCAGAAGAAGCGGGTGGGGCTGGCCCGCGCGCTCATCCTCAAGCCCGAGATCATCCTCTACGACGAGCCCACGACCGGCCTCGACCCCGTCTCCGTCCGCGTCGTCGCCGAGCTCATCGTCAAGCTCCGCGACGAGCGGGGGATCTCCTCGATCTCCATCACGCACGACCTCCTCGCCGCCGGCATCATCACCGACCGCGCCCACTTCCTCTTCGAGGGGAAGATCATCGCCTCCGGCACCCTCGCCGAGGTCCGCCGCGGCGACCACCCCGCGCTCCAGGAGTTCTTCGAGGGGACGGAGGTATACGGAGGGGTCTGAAAGTCTGAAGGTCGAAGGTCTTGGGACCTGTGACCTTTCGACCTTCAGACCTGCGACCTTCAGACTTCCCCCGATCCGCCTTGCGCCCCCCGCCGAAACGGGCTAACGTTCACGCCCAAACACCGCGCCCCGCGCCCGCTCCATGTCGCGCCAAGCCCGCCTCGGCCTCGTCGTCCTCGCCGGCGTCGTCTTCTTCGTCGTCGCCCTGTTCGTCCTCGCCAACCGGACGTTCCTGCTCTCGGACACGTACACGATCCGGGCCGAGTTCGAGTCCGTCGGCGGGCTGATGCCCGGGGCGACGGTCTACTACCAGGGGATCTCGGTGGGCCGCGTGGACCAGGTGCTCCTCCCCGAGGGCCCCGGCCTGCCGATCACCGTCACGATGCGGATCCGCGACGACGCCCGCCACCTCGTCCGCGAGGACTCCCGCGCCGTGATCCAGACCGACGGCCTCGTCGGCAACGTCATCGTCTCGATCCAGGGCGGCAGCCCGAGCCAGCCCGTCGTCGCCGAGAACGCGCGGATCGCCGGGCGCGACCCCCTCGACTTCAGCCGCGTCTCCGACCGGCTGTTCGCCTCCGTCGCCCGGTTCGACTCCGTGACGGTCACGCTGACGACGATGATGCAGGACGTGCGGACGGGGGAGGGCTCGCTCGGGCGGTTCCTCTACGACCCCCGCCTCTACGAGGAGACCGTGCTCACGACGGCGGCCTTCCGCAGCTCGCTCGAGAGCTTCACCGACCGCGCCGACGCCCTCGTCGCCATCGCCGCCGACGCCTCGGCCGGCGTCAACGAGGTGATCCAGCGGCTCTACACCGGCGAGGGCACCCTCGCCCGCTTCCTCAACGACGACTCGATGTACGTCGCCCTCCTCCAGGCGAGCGAGGAGCTCTCGACGGTCTCCGCGGACATCCAGACGATCATGGAGCGGTTCGAGACGGCGGCCGGCTGGGGCGCCGTCGGCGCGTTCCGGTTCGCCGAGAACATGGAGGCGCTCAAGCACAACTTCCTCTTCAAGCCGTACTTCGAGGAGCGCGGCTACCTCGAGATGGCGCCGTTCGAGATCCGCGAGCGCGCGCTGGCCGAGACGTACGAGTCGCTGCAGGAGTGGGA
>DATGQT010000096.1:0-6584 GCA_035304085.1 Rubricoccaceae bacterium | reverse complement strand
GAGGTGGCGTACTCGTTCGAGGTGGCGGACCCGCGGGTGGAGTTCACGGCGGCGGCGGGGTCGCGGCTGTACTGGCGGGTGCGTTCGCTGGCGGGGGGGGGTGAGGAGAGCGAGTGGTCGCTCCCGTTCGTGTTCACCGTCGCGAACCTCGTCGCCAACGAGCCCGATAGCGCGCCGCCGATGCGCTCTGCCCTCGGTGCGATCTACCCGAACCCCACACGCGGTGCCGTCACCGTCCCCTTCACGCTCGAAAAGGCAAGCGCCGTCACGCTCCACGCCTACGACGTGACGGGCCGGCTCGTGGCGACGCTGGCCGAGGGGCAGCCGTTCGCGGCCGGCGCGCACACGCTCCGCTGGGAGACCCTGAACCTGCCGGCGGGGGTCTACCTCGTCCGCCTCCTCACGGCCGACGAAGCCGCCACGCAGCAGGTCGTGCTGCTCCGCTGACGGTCCTCCGCGGTCCGCTCGACGGACCGGTAGAGCACGCACGGGGGCGAGGGTTCACGGACCCTCGCCCCCGTCCTTCTTCTCCCATCTCCTGTCGAAGCGGCCGCAGACTCGCCCACGCGGCCCATCACGAACGACGCCACGGCGCACTGCGCCGGCGCTCGTTCGGGGCGCGGAGGCGTCGGCTGGATCGAGAACGGGCCTAAATGAGACGCCGTTAGGATATGCAATAACCACTGCCCTGTTGCAGTTCTCATGAAGGAGCCCGACCTTCGGGCGACAGGCCGTTAGTAAACCGGCCCACCGTTCCCGTTCGTCCCCCCAGCGAGAACGTCATGCCGACCCTCACGCTGCAGGCCTTCGCCGCCGCCTCCGACGAGGAGGCCGCGCGCTACCGCGTCCTCGCCGGGCTGCAGGAGGCCCGGCACGCCTTCGCCCGCACCCGCGTCTACCCCCACCTCGCCGACCTCATCCGCCTCTCCCGCGGGCTCTCGGCGTTCCTCGACGGCGTCGAGCGCTTCCGCGAGGGGCGCCCCGGCCGCGTCACGGGCGTGGACTGGGAGGCCGGCGCGCTCGTCCGCGACCCCGAGGACGACGAGCCGCCGCTGCTCGCCGAGGACCTCGCCCGCTGGGCGCTCCCCCTCCTCGCCGACGTGATCGAGGAGGGCCGCACGCTCTTCGAGTTCGTCGACGAGCACGCCGCCCTCGCCGCCGTCGGGCTGCTCCCGTCGTACCAGCAGGAGGGCTACCTCCTCGTCCCCGACGCCGACGGGGGCATCCTCGCCCTCCGCTACGCCGTCTCGGTCCTCACCGACGAGAGCGGGCGCTACCGCTCGCTGCGGACGCGCCCGGTCGAGGCGGACGTCTCGCCGCTGGCGCCGCCGAGCGTGTGGAAGGAAGCCCTCGTCGCGGCCTTCCCCGACCTCCCCGCGCCCGCCACCTTCCGCCTCGACACCGACGTGCCGTTCCCGGTCGAGGAGACCATGCTGCCCGTGGCGAAGCGGAAGCTCCTCCGCCTCATCACGGACCGCGGCGAGGCGTGAGGGAGGTGTGGGGGTTTGAGATCGCCCCGCCGCGGTTTTATCTTTACAGGCGTTCAGGCCGTACGACCGCCGCCGGCGCCGACGCACCGCCCGCGGCCCAACCACGAGGCACGATGAGCAAGCAGCGAATGGAGCAGAACTGGCAGCGCCTGAAGGCGCAGATCCTCTCGGTCTGGGGCGACCTCGACGAGCAGGAGCTGAAGAAGGCGCGGGGCAACCTCGGCCAGATGGTCAACCTCATCCACGAGAAGACCGGCGAGGACCGCAGCCTCATCATGCGCAAGATGGCGACGCTCGTCTAGCCGCGCCTGGCGCCGTTTCCTCTTCGCCCGCCCGGCAGCCGCTCCTGCCGGGCGGTCTTTTTTCGGCTAAGTCCCCGGCCAGTTCGGGTGAAGGCGGAACGATAGGTCAACCTAACTCATATAAAATGAGCAAGCAACGATAACCCAACGCGCCGAGGAGGCGCCTGAACATGGCGACCGAGAAGATGAATCAGGACTGGCGACGGCTCCGCGACCGGATCAAGGGGATCTGGAGCGAGGTCGCGTTCGACGACCACGACATGAAGCAGACGCGCGGGAACCTCCGCCAGATGGTCACGCTCATCCACGAGAAGACCGGCGAGTCGCGCCCCGACATCCGCCGGAAGATCGCGGCGGTGTTGTAGCCGCCCGCGTACCATCCCCGCGCAAGCCCCGTGCGCCCGGCCCCTCGTGAGGTCGGGCGCTTTTTTCGATTGCCGACGGTCGCTCCGGGAGGGCCTGCGGCGGTCCGCGGTCGGTCGGCGGCGGTCCCCGTGGGTACCTTCCCCCATCCTTCCGACCCCCGATCCCGATGGCAGAAGTCCCCACCGACGCCCCGGTGTTTCCCCTCGGTCGTGCGCTCGACGAGAACGCCGCCTACGAGGCCCGGCGCGCGCGCTTCGAGCGGCTCCTCGAAGACCTCCGCGCCCGCGCGGCCGTGGTCCGGCGCGGCGGTGGGCCGGCGTACGTGGAGCGCGAGCACGCGCGCGGCAAACTGACGGCGCGCGAGCGCATCGCCGCCCTCCTCGACGAGGGCACCGAGCTGATGGAGCTCGGCCTGTTCGCCGGGCGCGGGATGTACGAGGAGGAGGGGGGCTGCCCGGCCGCCGGCACCGTCATGGGGCTCGGCCGCATCCACGGCCGCCTCTGCCTCGTCGTCGCCAACGACGCCACCGTCAAGGCCGGGGCGTGGTTTCCGATCACGGCCAAGAAGAACCTCCGCGCGCAGGAGATCGCCCTCGAGAACCGCGTCCCCATCGTCTACCTCGTGGACTCGGCCGGGGTCTTCCTTCCGTTGCAGGACGAGATCTTCCCGGACAAGGAGCACTTCGGCCGCATCTTCCGCAACAACGCCCGCCTCTCCGCCCTCGGCGTCCCCCAGATCGCCGCCATCATGGGTTCGTGCGTGGCCGGCGGCGCCTACCTCCCCATCATGTCCGACGAGGCCCTCATCGTCGACGGCACGGGGAGCGTCTTCCTCGCCGGGCCGTTCCTCGTCAAGGCCGCCATCGGCGAGGACACCGACGTCGAGACCCTCGGCGGGGCCGCCACGCACTCCGAGATCTCCGGCGTCACGGACTACAGGATGCCGGACGACCGGGCGTGCCTCGCCACGATCCGCGACCTCGTGGGCAAGCTCGGCCCGCAGCCGCGCGCCGGGTTCGAGCGCGCCGAGCCAGCCGAGCCCGCGTTTCCGGCCGAGGAGGTCTACGGCCTCATCCCCGAGAGCCACACGCAGCCCTACGACATGCGCGAGGTCCTCGCGCGCATCGTCGACGCCGGCTCGTGGACGGAGTACAAGGCGGGCTACGGGCAGACCCTCCTCTGCGGCTACGCGCGCGTCGACGGCTGGAGCGTGGGAATCGTGGCGAGCCAGCGGGCGGTGGTGAAGGCGCACAGCCCGCTCGGGAAGCCGCCCGAGATGCAGATCGGCGGCGTCATCTACTCCGACGCGGCCGACAAGGCGGCGCGGTTCGTCATGAACTGCAACCAGAAGCGGATCCCGCTGGTGTTCTTCCAGGACGTGACCGGCTTCATGGTGGGGACGCGGGCCGAGCAGGGCGGCATCATCAAGGACGGCGCCAAGCTCGTCAACGCCGTCGCCAACTCGGTCGTCCCGAAGCTCACGTTCATCGTCGGCAACTCGTTCGGCGCGGGGAACTACGCGCTGTGTGGGAAGGCCTACGACCCCCGCCTCATCTTCGCCTGGCCCACGGCGCAGATCGCCGTGATGGGGGGGAGCCAGGCGGCCAAGACGCTCCTCCAGATCCAGACGGCCAAGCTGAAGAAGCAGGGCCTCGCCCTCTCCGACGAGGACCGGGAGACGCTGCTGAAGGAGATCGAAGCGCGTTACGAGGAGCAGATGAGCCCCTACTACGCCGCCGCTCGCCTGTGGGTGGACGAGATCATCGACCCCGTCCAGACGCGGCAGTGGATCTCGACCGGAATCGAGCTGGCCGACCACAACCCCGAGATCCCCCGCTTCAACCCCGGCGTCATTCAGACGTGAGCCCAGCGGAGGAAGCGCCGGTACCCCGGTCGTATCTTCCATTTTCCTGAACCGTCCCCCGACTCGATGGCCCGCCCCGTGCCCGCCCGTAACCCGGCCGGCATCCTCCCCCGCGTCCTCTTCGGCCTCGCCCTCTTCGGCGTCCTCGTCGTCACGCACCTCTGGCTGCAGAAGGAGGCGGGCTTCGCCGCCGGCTGCAGCGGCTTCGCCGACGTGTCGGTGACGAGCCTCGCCGAGACGATGCGCGAGGAGCCCGGCTGCGCCACCGTCACCAACAGCGTCTACGCCACCTTCCTCGGCGTCTCGAACATCGTGTGGGGGTTGCTGTTCTACGCCGCCGTGGCGCTGCTCCGCCTCGCCCACGCCGCCACCGGCGACGACCGGCTGCGGCTGGCCAGCTTCGGCCTCGTCGGCGCCGGGTTCCTCTACACGCTCTACCTCGTTTACCTCCAGGCGGCCGTGATCGGGGCGTTCTGCGTCCTGTGCATGACCTCGGCCGTCACCGTGACCCTGCTGCTGATCCTCCACGTGATGGAACACGCCCGCCTCCGCCGCGCCCCGGCCGGCGCGCCCGCCCGCCCGCGCACCGCGCTCGCCCTCAAGCCCTTCGCCCTCCTCGCCGCCGTCTTCGCCGTCCTCCTCGTGGCCGACGTCGTCGTGGCCCAGCAGCGCGGCGGCGACGCGCCGGCCACCGCCGAGAACGCTCAGAACGCCGAGGGCACCGACCAGGCCACGCCGCCCACGCCGCCCCGGCCGGAGCCCCCGACGCCGACGCTGGAGATCGCCGACCCGGCGCGGCAGTGCTCGTACGACCCGCAGTTCCGGAACGTCGCCGCGTTCGACCGCTACACCGACGGCCCCTACCGCGGCAGCGCCGACGCCACCGTCGAGGTCGTCGAGATCTTCGACCCGAACTGCCCCCACTGCAAGGCGCTCGGTGAGGCGCTCCACACGGTGATCGAGGCGAACGCGGACAAGGCGCGGTTCTACTTCCAGCCGTTCCCCCTCCGCGACAACTCGTTCGGCCAGGTCGCCGCCCTCTACATCGCCGAGGAGCAGGGCAAGTTCTTCGAGCTGATGGACGAGCTGTTCGAGCGGCAGACCCCGACGCAGTGGGGGATGACGCTGGACCAGATCGTCGCGGCCGGCGAGGCCGCCGGGATGGACGCCGCCGCCCTCCGCGCCCGCCTCTCGGACGAGGCCGGGCTCCAGCCCCTCCTCGCGCGCATCTTCGAGGACCGCGTGGCCACCGTCGAGGCCCTCGGCACCGACGACGGCATCAGCGTGCCGAAGCTCCTCATCAACGGCAACCTGGTCGCCCCCACCTACGAGTCGTACAGCCCCGACTGCCTCAGCTACTTCATCGAGCAGGCGGCGGCAGGGGAGACGGCGGCCACCGAGTAGGGGCGTGAGCGCCCGTCCCGATCTCGACGCGCGAGCGGCTGCCCCGGCGGCCGCTCGCGCCGTTTTCGAGGCGGCCGTCGCGGCCGTCAGCCCTGCGCGGCTGCTGGCGCGGAGCGACCTCGACAGTCAACTTCCGCCGGGTCCCGTCCGGCTGCTGGCCGTGGGAAAGGCGGCGCTGGGGCTTGCCGGCGCGGCCGAGGCGCGCCTCGGCGATCGGGTGGCCGAGGGGCTGGCGGTGCTCCCGCACGGCTACGCCGCCGCAGCGTCGCCGGGCCTCCTGCGCCCGCAGCGGGTGGCCGTCGTCGAGGCCGGCCACCCGGCACCCGACGCTGCGAGCGTCGAGGCGGGGCGGGCGGCGCTCGCCCTCGCGCGCCGCGCGGCCGGGGACGGAGCCCCACTCCTGGTCCTCCTCTCCGGCGGCGGCTCGGCCCTCCTCGAAGCCCCCGCCCCCGGACTCAGCCTCGACGACCTCGGCGCGACGAGCCGGCTCCTTCTCCGCGCCGGTGTCCCCATCGCCGGCGTGAACGCCGTCCGCAAGCACCTCTCGGCGCTGAAGGGCGGGCGCCTCGCTGCCGCCGCCCACCCCGCGTCCGTCGTCACGTTCGCCCTCTCGGACGTGGTGGGCGACGACCTCGCCGTCATCGCCTCCGGCCCCACCGTCGCCGACCCGACGACGTTCGCCGACGCGCTCCGGGTGCTGGACGAGGCCGGCGTGCGGGGGGCGGTGCCGCCGTCCGTTCGCCGCCACCTCGAAGCGGGCGCGGCCGGGGAGCGGGAGGAGGCGCCGAAGCCGGGGGACCCCCGCCTCGCGCACACCGTCACCCGCCTCCTCGGCACCAACGCCGACGCGCTCGACGGCGCCCGCCGGGAGGCCGGGCGGCGGGGCTACCGGGTGTGGGTACGGGCCCGCGACGTGACGGGCGAGGCGCGCGACGTGGGCGCGCGACTGGCGCGCGAGCTGCAGGCGTTGCCGCACGGGCGGGCCTGCCTCCTCTGGGCCGGCGAGCCGACCGTCACGGTGACGGGCGAGGGCCGCGGCGGGCGCTGCCAGGAGGCCGCCCTCGCCGCTGCCCTCGGGCTCGAGGGCGACGGCCGCCCCCTCACCGTCCTCGCCGCCGGCACCGACGGCGTGGACGGCCCCACCGAGGCCGCCGGCGC
>DATGQT010000095.1:0-7389 GCA_035304085.1 Rubricoccaceae bacterium | reverse complement strand
GCCTTATCTTCCCCGCCCTCCGCATCCAGCCGCCGCGCGATCCGCCGCTTGGTACCGTCCGCTTCGCCCTGACCCGACCCGCCGCGCCCGCGCGGCCCCGACGGTAGCCATGCCCCGCGTCCTCGCTCGCCCCGCCCTCCTCGCCGCGCTCTGCGGCGCCTTCGTCCTCCTCGGCCCCGCCGCGCTCGCCCAGGCCAACTGGGGCGAGATCTCCGGCCGCGTCACCGACGCCGCCAACGGCACCTCCATCCCCGGCGCCACCGTGCTCATCGAGGGGACCCGGTACGGCACGGCGGCCAACGACGACGGCCGCTACCGCCTCCGCCTCCCCGAGGGCCGCTACGCCCTCGTCTTCAGCGCCGTCGGCTTCGTGGCGCAGCGGGACTCGGTGACGATCAGCCGGCGGGCGCCGGTCGTGCTCGACGTGGCGCTGGAGGAGGCCACGACCGAGCTCGGCGACGTCGTCGTCGAGGGGGAGGGCGTCGAGGGCGGTGGCGTGGGCGTCTCCATCATCAGCCCGGAGACCGTCGAGAACATGCCGAGCCCGCTCAACGACCCGCTCGACGCGGTGAAGGTGGAGCTGGGCGTGACGAGCAACAACGAGACCTCGAACGTCTACTCCGTCCGCGGCGGCGGCTACAACGAGAACCTCTTCTTCATCGACGGCTTCGAGATCTACCGGCCGCAGCGGACGCAGCAGGGTGAGCAGGAGGGGCTCGGGCTCATCAACGGGGACCTCCTCGACCGGATGACCCTCTACGCCGGCGGCTTCCCGGCGCGCTACGGCGGCAAGCTCGCCTCCGCCCTCGACGTCGCCTACGCCCGCCCGGCCGGCGCCCTTGGCGGGGCCGTCTACGGCTCGACGCTCGACGGCGGCGCCGCCGTCGGCGGCGGGCTCTTCGACGACCGCGTCGGCTTCGCCGTGGCCGCGCGGCGCTCCCGCCCGGCGCAGTTCTTCGGCGCGCAGGAGCTCGAGGGCGTCTACGACCCCGAGTTCCGCGACGTCCAGGGCGTGCTGGACGTGCGGCTGGCCGAGGGCCACGTGCTCCACGGCCTCGGCATCCTCGCCCGGCACCGGTTCAACCTCGAGCCGAGCCAGCGCGAGACGACGTTCGGCATCTTCCCGAACCAGCTCCGCACGGTCGCCTTCCGGTTCGAGGGCGAGGAGTTCGACGGGTACGACATCCGCTTCGGCGGGCTCCGCCTCGCCAGCCGCTTCGGCCGCCTCCTCACCGAGCACAACGCGTCGTACTTCGAGACCGAGGAGTTCGAGACGTACGACGTCACGGGCAACGTGACCCTCTACGCCGAGATCCTCGACGCGAGCCTCCCGCCGGACGACCCCTTCCGCCAGATCCAGACCGGGCAGGCGCAGCAGCGCGACTTCGCCGACAACCGCGTCCGCGTCGGCACGCTCACGGGGGGCGGGCGCTACCGGCTCCCCGTCGGGCGCCACCTCGCCGAGGTCGGCTGGCAGGCCCGCCGCCTCACCTTCGACGACCGCCTCCGCGAGTTCACCGAGTTCACCGGCCGCGACTCCCTCGGCAACCGCGTGGCCGTCACGGTGAAGGCGCTCGAGGACGCGGCCGAGCTCGACACGTGGCAGGCCGGCGGCTGGGCCGAGGCCACCCTCGACGTCCTCCCCACGCCCGGCCACCTCATCGCCACCCTCGGCGTGCGCGCGGACTACTTCGAGTTCAACGACGAGTGGACCGTCGGCCCGCGGCTCAACCTCCGCTACCAGTGGAGCGCGCAGACGACGCTCACCGGCGCCGTCGGCCTCTACCACCAGGCCCCGACGTACCGCGAGCTGCGCGGGGAGCCGAAGCCGGGCGAGACCATCCTGGGCGCGCTCAACCGCGACCTCGAGAGCCAGCGCGCCCTGTTCCTCGTCGCCGGCGGCGAGCACTTCTTCCCCGGCACCCGGTTCTCCCTCCGCGCCGAGGCGTGGTACAAGGACCTCTCGAACCTCATCTCGTACGAGATCGAGAACACCCGCGTCCTCTACTCCGGCGAGAACGACACCGAGGGGTACGCCTACGGCCTCGACCTCCAGGTGCGCGGCGAACTCGTGCCCGGCCTCGAGAGCTGGCTCAACTACGGCTACCTCAAGACGGAGGAGGAGTTCTTGCCGGAGTTCATCGTCGTCAACGAGCGCACCGGGGTCGCCATCAACGACGGGATGCGCCCGCGGCCGACCGACCGCCGCCACAACTTCTCCCTCTTCGTCCAGGACTACGTCCCCGGCGACGACACGTGGACACTCCACGTTCGCACCCTCTTCGGGACGGGCCTCCCCTACACCCCCCCCGCCCTCTCCGAGCGGACCGACGGCGTCGACATCTTCGTGCCCGGCCAGCGCATGGCCGGCCGCTACCCCGAGTACTTCCGGTTCGACATGGGCGCGACGAAGCGCGTCCGCGTCGGGGAGGCGTTCCGGGGCCCGATCGAGTTGAAGCTGACGGCCGAGGTCCTCAACGTGTTCAACATGAAGAACACGATCCTCTACGACTGGGTCGACAGCGGGCAGGGCTTCTTCGAGGGGGTGCCGACGCGGCTGACCCCGCGCACCGTCAACGTCCGCGCCCGCCTCGACTTCTGAGGGCGGGGGCGGTCAGAGCAGCCGCCCCTACTCGACGCGGTCGAGGGTGAGGTAGAGGGTGCCGGGCTGGGCGGTGAGGCCCTGGTAGAGCGTCGCGTCGAAGGCCTGGAGGTTGGCCGTCGTGCTGATCTCGCCCGAGAGGCGCTGGTCGTCCGGGCTGCGGCTGAGGGAGAAGGTGGGCGGGATGAGGAGCTGAGCGAGGCGGGCCGCGTCGGCCTCGGTGGACGCCGTGAAGCGGACCGTCGAGCGGGTGGCCGTGGCGGTGGCGTCGGCGAGGTCGCTGGGGCGGTCCTGGAGCTTGAACCGGATGAGCACCCGGCCGCTCCCGAAGACCTCGACGTCCGTCCGCGCCGAGTCCAGCCGCGCCAGCACGTTCGCAGGAGTGATGCCTTGCGCTATCGGCTCGAAGCGGAGCTCGGTGAAGGCGTAGACGCCCTCGACCTCTTCGAGCGGCGAGGAGGGGTTGTCGGTGTCGCAGCCGCCGAGGAAGGCGACGGCGAGGAGGACGACGGCGGCGAGGGTGCAGCGGGAGCAGTACGGCATGGCGGGGGGACGGCGGGGCCGGGGGGACGGAGTACGGAGGGAGAAGCCGCAAGATCCGGCGGATTCGTCACCCCGCACAAGCCACCCCCTGCCCCCTGTCCCATCGGGCCGTTCCACTACTACCTTTGTTTCCCTCCCCCACCCTCACTCGTCATGCTCTTCCGCCGCATCGAAGACCCCCTCCTCGCCCAGTACGCCTACCTCGTCGGCTGCCAGCGGACGAAGGAGGCGCTCGTCATCGACCCCGAGCGCGACGTCGACCGCTACATCGAGGCCGCCGCGAAAGAGGGGCTGCGGATCGTGGCCGTCACCGAGACCCACATCCACGCCGACTTCCTCTCGGGCGCCCGCGACCTCGCCCACCGCGTCGGCGCCACGGCCTACCTCTCGGCCGAGGGCGGCGACGACTGGCAGTACGGCTGGGCCGGCGACGCCGGGATCGACGTCCGCCTCCTCCGCGACGGCGACACCTTCCGCGTCGGCAACGTCGAGGTCCGCGCCGTCCACACGCCGGGGCACACCCCCGAGCACCTCGCCTTCCTCATCACCGACCACGGCGGCGGCGCCGACGCCCCCCTCGGCCTCGTCTCCGGCGACTTCGTGTTCGTCGGCGACGTGGGGCGGCCGGACCTGCTGGAGACGGCGGCGGGGCAGGCGGGCACGCAGGAGGCCTCCGCCCGGCGGCTCTACGCCTCGCTCCAGCAGTTCCTCGGGCTCGACGGCTACCTCCTCCTCTGGCCGGGCCACGGGGCCGGCTCGGCGTGCGGGAAGGCGCTCGGCGCCGTGCCCGTCTCCAGCGTCGGCTACGAGCAGCGGTTCAACGCGGCCGTCGAGGCGGCGCGCCGGGGCGAGGGCGCCTTCGTCCGCCACATCCTCGAAGGCCAGCCCGACCCGCCCCTCTACTTCGGCCGGATGAAGCGGGTCAACCGCGACGGGCCGCCCCGCCTCGACGGCCTCCCGCAGCCGCACGCCCTCGGCGCCGAGGCGCTCGACGAGCTCGTCGGCCGCGACGACCTCGTCGTCCTCGACACCCGCCCGCGCGCGGCGTTCGTGGCCGGCCACCTCCCCGGCGCGCTCCACTGCCCCCTCGGCAGCCAGTTCCCCATCGTCGCCGGCGGCTACGTCGAGGAGGGCCAGGCCGTCGCGCTCGTCGTGGACGAGGCCGACCTCGACCTCGCCGTGCGCGCGTGCGTCCGCGTCGGCACCGACCGCGTCGAGCACTGGGTCCCGCTCGAGGCCCTCGAAGGCTACCGCGACCACGGCGGCCACCTCGCCGCGCTCGACGCGATCGATTTCGAGGACGTCGAGGCCATGCGCGCGCGGCCGGACGTGGCGGTGCTCGACGTGCGGCAGCGCTCCGAGTTCGCCGCGGGCCACGTGCCCGGCGCCCTCCACGCCCCGCACGCGCGGCTGCCCGAGCACAAGGACGCCCTCCCGCGCGAGAAGACGCTCCTCGTCCACTGCCAGAGCGGCGTCCGCTCCGCCGTCGCCGCGGCGTACCTGGAGCGGGAGGGGTTCGACGTCCGCTACGTCGCCGGCGCCTTCCCCGCCTGGGCGCGGGCGCACCCGGACGCGGTGGTGAGGGAGGCCGAGGAGCAGCCGGCCTGAGCAGGGTGGGCTGTCAGTTGTCGGCTGTCAGCTGTAGCTCGGGCATCTAGACGCCGATCCTGATCGTCCATCTGCTCACGTCCGATGCAGGACTCCCGACGGCTCAACGTCTGGCAGGAGGCCCATCAGCTGGCCCTCGCCGCCTACCGTGCCACCCACGCCTTCCCCGATGAGGAGCGGTACGGGCTCGCGAGCCAGATGCGCCGGTGCAGTGTCTCCATTGCGTCGAACATCGCAGAAGGCTGTGGCCGCGGGACGGACGCCGACTTCGCGCGCTTCCTCCACATCGCGATGGGCTCTGCGAGCGAGTTCGAGTACCAGACCCTCCTCGCCGCCGACCTCGGCTACCTCGACGCCGATGAGCGGGCCTCCCTCGCGTCGTCGGCTCAATCGGTCAAGCGAATGCTCGCCGCACTCCTCAAGCGTCTGAACCAGCGCGCCGACCTCCAACCACCGACAGCCGATAGCTGACAGCCGACAGCTGACAGCCCCCTCCCTCACCCCACCTGCCCCTCGCCGACGGCCTCCTGCGCGGCCTCCTCGGCGCCCTCTTCGAGCGGCGAGGCATCGTCGTGGGCCATCGAGCCGCGGTGGGAGCGGAGGTAGACGAAGGGGGTGTAGTGGAGGAAGTTCGAGACGCGGGCGGTGTAGACGTCGGCGGAGGCTTCGAGCTGGCGGGCGAGGTGGCTCTTGTCGTTGCCCGCGCGGAGGAGCGGCCCCCAGTTCGGGTTGACGAGGCGGCCCGCCGCCTGCGCCAGCGGGGCGATCTGCTCGTCGAGCGCGAGGAGCTGCGTGCGGAGGGCCTGGATGCGCCGCTCGACCTCGGCGTCGGAGCGGCCGGTGCGGGGGCCGTAGCCGCGGCGGTTCCGCTGCCGCTCCAGCTTGAGCGCGGAGTAGCGCGCCTCGAGCCGCTCCTTCTCGGCCATCATCGCCGTGAGGCGCTCCTGCTGCGGGCGGAACCGCTCGAACGCCGCGATCTCGTCCTCGAGGGACCGGAGGACGAGGGCCGTCCGCCACCGGAACACGCTCTTGGAGGCCTTGACGTCGGCGAAGACGTGGTCGCCGACGTAGAGGATCTCCTCGCCGGTGAGGCCGAGGCTGGCCTCGACGAGGGCGGCGTTGCCGCCGACGTAGGCGTGGCCCTCGACGAGGGGCCCCTTGTGCTCGCGGAGGAGGCCGTCCTCGCTGACGACCTGGAACGCGGGTGCGTGCTCGGAGAAGAACGCCGGCTTCCGCGCGCCGAGGAGGGCGAGGTCGAAGAGGTCGCGCCACGTCATCCCCGCCGGGAGGAAGGGGTCGAAGGCGTAGGCGAGCATGGACGCGGCGTAGTCCCACTCGCTGTTCGTGATGAGGAGCACCTTCTTCCCGGCCTCCTTCTGGTCGAGGAGCGTGAGCGGGATGTCCGGGTCGCGGTCGACGAAGCGGTCGGGGTCGGCGGCGATCTCGGCCTTGAGGAGGCCCTCGAGGTGGGCCTCGTCGAGCGTCCTCCGGACGGCCTCGTAGAGGTCGTCGTAGCCGACGGCGCGCGGGAGCCGCCCGGCGTCGAGGAGGTCGACGAGTTGGAGGTAGATGCCGGCCTCGGAGATCGAGAACAGCGTGTTCATGAACCGCCAGCGGGGGTCGTGGAGGTCCACGACGGTGCGGGCGTAGGCCTCGCGCATGGCCTCGTAGGAGAGCGGGCGCGTCCCGTGGAAGGCCGTCTTGACGTAGCCGAACCGGTTGGCCTTGACGACGTTGCCCAGCTCGGTGTCAACGACGAGCCCCTGCGTGACGAGCTCGGGGTCGAAGGCGAGGCCCTCGACGGGCCAGCCCCGCGCGGCGAGGCCGTTCTTGATGTAGGTGTGCGCCCGCTCCTCCCACAGGTCGGCGTGGTAGTGGATGAGCGTGTAGTCCATGTCGTACCCGATGGCCTTGATCCGCCGCAGGTTGAGCGTGCGGTTGCAGAAGAGGCCGCGCGGGTGCTGGAACGGCGGGGGCGTTTCGGGCGCGCCGTGGGTGCCGGCGCTGACGGTGGCGTTGGTGGGCATGGGGATGCGACGCTGGGGGACAGGGCTATGGTACGCGTGGGGGCCCCGAGCGAGTTCAACGCCGCGTTAATCCTCCCCCACTTCCCATTTTCCCCTCCCCCGGTGGCCGCACGCGGAGCGTGCTCACAGCACGCCGCGGTAGCTGAGCCGGTGGGCCAGCCGCGTCGGCTCGGGGAGCTTGTACCGCAGCGCGAGGCGGAGCGTGAGCGCCGTCGCGTCGTCGAGCGTGGTGCGGTGGCCGACGGAGACGTAGACGGGCTTTACGCCCTCGCGGGTGCGGACGGCCCGGCCGACGACCTCGCCGCGGTGGACGAGGTCGGCCGTGCTCCCCTTCGCCGCGCCGAGGGCGCCGTGGCGCCCCACGAGCAGCGTCTTCGCCACGCCCAGCGCCGGCCTCTCGAGGAGCACGCCGAGGTGGCACGCGAGGCCGAACCGGCGCGGGTGCGCGCGCCCCTGCGCGTCGAGCATGAGCACGTCGGGCAGCGTGCCGAGCCGCTCGAGCGCGGGGAGGATGGCGGGGACCTCGCGGAAGGAGAGCAGCCCCGGCACGTAGGGGAACGCCACCGGCCCCTCCCAGATCGCCTCGTCCACCACCGCGAGGTCCGAGAG
>DATGQT010000094.1:0-9707 GCA_035304085.1 Rubricoccaceae bacterium | reverse complement strand
GGCGAGGGCCGGCGCCGTCGAGAGCGGGCTCGTGAGGGCGTCCTCCTCGCTCCGCCCCACGCGCGAGACGTTGCGGGCGTGGAGGCCGGCGGTGAGCCCCGGCAGCACCTCCACCTGCGTCCCCGCCGAGACCGACACCGTGCTCGCCGAGCCGAACCCCTCGATGGAGACGCTGTGGAGCTGGACCTGGAGGCCGAGGCCGAGCCGGCGCGTGGCGCTGATCGGGACGGCCCGCGCGGCGCCGAGCCCGAGCCGCGTCTCGCGGTAGCCCTCGCCGCCGTAGGTGCGGGCGTTGCCGGCGAGGGTGGCGTAGGGCGTGGGGTAGGCGGCGGCGAGGGCGACGAGGCGGAGCGCGTCCAGCCCGAAGGCCTGGCTGGCGAGGAGGTCGGCCGTGGGGGCGCGGAGGGCCGCCCAGGTGGCGGGGTTGAACTCGCCCCACGCCTCGCCCTCGAGCGCCGTCGCCGCGCGGCCGACGCCGAGGGCGCGCGCGCCGCCCTCGGCGAGCTGGGCGCGCACGGCGGGCGCCGCGAGGAGGAGGGCGAGGAGGAGAAAGGGAGACGGGGAGAATGGGGGAAGGGGGGAGAGGGGGCGCGTTCGCCCCTTCCTCCTCGCTCCCCTTCTCCCGCTCGCCCTTTCGTTGAAACGAGGGGTACGCATAATTCCCGAGCGCGCGGCGTTGGAGGGCTGGAGCGGGCGTTAGATTGGTGTCCGCGCAGAACATACAGCAGACGACGTTTACCGCCGCATGCGTCGCTCCATTTTCCTCCCGATCCTCCTCGCCGCCGGCCTCCTCGTCTTCGCCCCCGTGCGGGCGCAGGAGCTTCGCTGCACCGTCAGCGTCAACATCAGCGCGCTCCAGGGCTCCGAGTTCGCCCACCTCACCGACCTCAAGCTGGAGATCGAGCGCTACCTCAACGACCGCGCCTGGACCGACGACGTATTCCTCGACCGCGAGCGGATCGATTGCCGCATGGACATCGTGTTCCAGCGCGCGCTCAACCTCAACACGTTCGAGGCCCAACTCACCGTCAGCGCCTCGCGGCCCATCTACGGCTCGCCGCTGCCGACGCAGACGTTCGTCGTCCAGGACAACCGCTGGGGGCCGTTCACCTACACCCAGGGCCAGGGCCTCATCTACAGCCCCAACCGGTTCGACGCCTTCGTCTCCGTCCTCGACTTCTACGCCAACCTCATCCTCGGCTACGACTACGACACGTTCTCGGAGTTGGGGGGGCAGCGGTACTTCGAGCGGGCCCGCGCCATCGCCGAGCTCGCGCGCGGCGTCAACGCCGAGGGGTGGTTCCTCGTCGGCGACGAGCGCACGCGCGGCGCCCTCATCACGCAGCTGCTCGACCCCCGCTTCGAGCCGCTCCGCCGCGCCCACTTCGCCTACCACTTCGGCGTCCTCGACCACTTCACGACGGAGCACGAGGAGGCGTGGGAGCGCGCGATGGAGGTGCTCGCCAGCCTCAACGCGCTCTACGACGAGTTCAACGCGCGCCGCTTCGCCACCGACGTGTTCTTCTCGGCGAAGCACACCGAGCTCGCCGCCCTCCTCGCCGACGCCCCCCGCCGCAACGAGGCCTACGAGCTCCTCATCGAGATGGACACACCGCACCTGGCGACGTACGACCAGATCGTGCAGTAGGGGAGGGCGATGAGCGATGAGCGAAGGGCGATTGGAGTCCCTCCTACCAATCGCTAATCGCCAGTCGCCCTTCGCTCGTCCGTAGGCGTGACCACGGCCCGCAGCACGCGGTCGCCCTGCTCGAGCCGGTCCGCCACGTCCTGCCCCACGACGACGCGGCCGAAGGCGGTGTAGCGGCCGTCGAGGTGGGGCTGCGGGCTGTGCGTGACGAAGTACTGCACGCCCTCGGTGTCCTTCCCCGCGCTCGCCATCCCGGCCGTGCCGGTCGCGTAGCGGAGCCGCGTGAACTCGCTCCGGATCGGCACCTCCGGCCCGCCGAACCCGTCGCCCCGGTAGAAGTCGCCGCCCTGGACGACGAAGTTGGGGACGACGCGGTGGAACGGGACCCCGTCGTACTCCCCGCGCACGGCCGTCCGCCACAGCTTGTAGACCGTCTGCGGCGCCTGCTCGGCGTCGAGCTCGATCACGACCGCGCCGCGCTCGGTGAACAGCGTCAGCAGCGGGCGCGGGCCGAGCGGGACGAGCCGCTCCCAGTTGATCTCGACCGTCGGCGGGTCCTCCGGCCCCGACGTCGCCACGTCGATGCCCTCCTCGAGGCGGCCATCGAGGGCGGCCTCGGCGGCCTCGCGGAGGACCGGGTGCGGCGCCTCGATGATCACGCTGACGAGGAACTCGATCTCCTCCCCGTCGCGCACCCGCCCGACGGCCCGCACGATCTCGACCATCGGCTCGATGTCCTCGGGCGCCTCCATCTGCGCGTAGACCTCGCGGAGGAGCGCGCCGCTGCCTAGCGCCCAGAAGAGGCTGTCGGCGAGGACGGGGGCGGCGGCGTAGGCCGTGGCGAGGTCGCGGCGGCGGAGGGCCTCAGCGAAGGCCTGGTAGTAGCGGCCCCGCGTGGGGACGTCGGCCGTCTCGCGCGAGGCGGCCCAGCGGGCCTTCAGCCCTTCGAGCGCGGCGTAGGCCACGCGCGGGTCCTCGGCGTCGGCCTCGTCGAAGAGGAGGTCGAGCGTCGTGGGGTCCGTCGCGCCGCCGAGGGCCGAGACGCCCAGGGCGCGGGCGAACGGATCGTCCTGGTCCTCGATCCATCCGAGTGCCGTGTCGGTGCGGCCGTGGTGGACGAGGACGGGGAGGAGGGCGCCCGCCACGAGCCAGTCATCCTCATGGTTCATCACCCACTCGGCCACCGTTGCGGCCTGCATTGGTGATAGACTGGTGGGGTTCGCAGCGAGCACTCCGGCCACGGTCTGCGTGACGTGATGGCTCTGGTCACCGAGCGCGGGAAGGAGGGCATCTCCAAAATCAGGAGGCCCTGCCGCTTCAAAGCTCCCCAGGGCACGCGCGGCGTTCGTGCGGACGCGCCAGTCGGGGTCGTTGGCGAGGGCATCGCGGAGGAGCGCGAAGTCGCTGCTGGTCTCGAGGCGGGCGAGGGCATTGGCGAGGTGCATGCGTGCGGGGTCGCCGGGCGCGAGCGTAGCGAAGGCGGCGCGGACGCGGTCGGCCTCGGCGAGCCAGGGCGCGGGGTCGCGGAGGCGGCCGAAGAGGTAAGCGG
This sequence comes from Rubricoccaceae bacterium, assembly GCA_035304085.1. Lineage (GTDB taxonomy): Bacteria > Bacteroidota > Rhodothermia > Rhodothermales > Rubricoccaceae > DATGQT01. The sequence continues at coordinate 6,510 of DATGQT010000094.1, read as the reverse complement.
CGTTCTCGCGGAGCGCCGGGTCGGGCGCCGTCAGGCGCTCCGCGAGCCAGGCCACGGCGGCCGGGGGATGGAGGCCGCGGAGGCCGTAGCGGGCGACGGCGAGCGCGCGGGCCGGCTCCAGCGCGGCGGGGAGGTCGGCGGCGAGGAGGGCGTCGAGGGAGCCCAGCGAGCCCGTCTTGCCGAGGGCGTCGAGGAGCTCGCGGAGCACGGCGGGGTCGTCCTCGCGCTCCAGCGCGTTGACGAGGCGGAGCGAAGAGGTCGAGTCGGCCGTCTGGCCGAGGGCGAAGGCGGCGTCGGCGCGGACTTTGGGCTCGGGGTCGTCGAGGAGGGGGAGCAGCGAGGGGACGGTCGCGGGGTCCTGGACGGAGCCGAGGGCGAAGGCGGCGCGCGCGCGGACGGCCGCGTCGGGCGACGAGAGGAAGTGCGCGAGGGAGTCGCCCCGGCGGCGGACCTGGAGGTCCACGAGGCGCTGGAGGTCGGGCCGCTCCAGCAGGCCGTCGGGCGGGCGGCCGAGCGCCCCGGGCGGCGACGGCGGCACCGCCGGGACGACGTAGCGGGGGCCGAAGAGCGCGCAGCCCGCGAGCGCGAGCGGGAGGAGGGCGAGGGGCAGGCGGCGGGGCGGCGTCATCGCGTGGGGGGCTGGGGTCCGGGTAGCCGCGCGGCGCGGCCGGATCGGAACACGAAAGCCCGGCGGCGGCTATCTTTCCGCCTGCCGGGCCCGGTGCGAAAGGGGGGACTCGAACCCCCACGGCCTCTCGGCCACCAGATCCTAAGTCTGGCGCGTCTACCAATTCCGCCACTCTCGCGCAGGCTCGAATATACGGCCCGGCCCTCACCCCCCTTCCCCCAGCCCACCGCTCCTATGAACCGTTTGCTCCTCCTCGCAGCGCTCGCCGTGGCCCTCGCCGGCGCCGCCCAGGCCCAGCCCGGCTACGTCGCCGACTACGACACCGTGCAGGCCGGCCGCTTCGACGCCGGCCGCATGTTCACCCTCGACGACCTCCCCCGCGACTACTTCCAGGAGACGTACGGCTTCACGCCCACCGACGACTGGCTCGAGCACGCCCGCCTCGGCGCCCTCCGCTTCGCCACCTACTGCTCGGCCTCGTTCGTCTCCCCGGACGGCCTCATCCTCACCAACCACCACTGCGCCCGCGAGAGCGTCACGCAGGCCGGCCTCGAGGACGGCCAGGACTACAACGAGGAGGGCTTCTACGCCCGCTCGATGGACGAGGAGAAGCCCATCGAGGGCCTCTTCGTCGAGCAGCTCATCGAGATCGTCGACGTGACGGACGAGGTGACGGCCGCCGCCGAGGGGGCCGCCGACGCCGCGGCGCGCCAGCAGGCCCGCCAGGCCGCCATCCAGGGCATCCAGGCCCGCATGCTCGAAGAGCGCGGCGGCGAGGAGAGCGGCCACCGCGTCCAGGTCGTCACGTTCTACTCCGGCGGTCAGTACAAGGCCTACGTCTACCGCCGCTACGACCACGTCCGCCTCGTCTTCGCCCCCGAGACCGCCCTCGGCTACTTCGGCGGCGACCCCGACAACTTCACCTTCCCCCGCTACGCCCTCGACTTCTCGCTCTTCCGCGCCGTGGACGAGAACGGCGACCCCCTCCAGGTCGAGCACTACTTCCCCTTCAACCCCGAGGGCTCCGACCCCGGCGACCTCGTCTTCGTCCTCGGCAACCCCGGGAGCACGACGCGGATGCAGACCATCGCCCAGCTCGAGTTCCGGCGGGACTTCTCCGAGCCGCAGGTGCTCGAGGCGCTCCGCACGCGCGAGGAGATCTACGGCGCCTGGCTCGAGGCCAACCCCGACGCGCCCGAGGCGCCCGAGCTGACCGACACGTGGTTCAGCCTCGGCAACAGCCGGAAGGTCTACGTCGGCCGCCTCAAGGGCCTCCGCGACCCCTACATCATGGCGCGCAAGCAGGCCGCCGAGCGCGACTTCCTCGAGGCGCTCGCGGAGGACGCCGAGCTCCAGGCCGAGTACGGCGACGTCGTCGAGGCCATCGCCGCCAACCGGCAGGCGTTCCGCCCGCGCGGCACCATCGGCGGCGCCTTCGTCGGGTTCGGGCCCGGCTCGGTGCTGTCGGCCCCGGCCATGCAGCGGGCCATCCTCGCCTTCCAGTACGCCAACGCCACCGACGACGAGCAGCGGGCGCAGATCCGCGAGGCGTTCGAGGGCATCGAGGACGTGCCGCCCGGCCTCCAGGAGGCCCTCATCGCCCAGCGCCTCCGCGACTTCCAGACCTACATCAGCTACGCCGCGCAGGCGGCGCTCCAGGGCCGCTCGCCCGAGGACGCCGCGCGCGAGATCGTCGAGAGCTCCGCCCTCGTCACGGCCGAGGGCGCCGCGGGCTTCCTCGACGGCGACGTCATGGCCGACCCGGCCGTGGCGGTGGTGGCCGCCGTGATGCCGACGCTCCAGGAGTACCAGCGGGCCAGCGCCGCCTCCAACGCCGAGCTCGCCGAGCTCCAGACGCGCCTGGCCCTCGCCCGCTTCGCCCTCTACGGCACCTCCATCCCCCCCGACGCCACCTTCACCCTCCGCCTCTCCGACGGCGTCGTCCGTGGGTTCGAGTACAACGGCACCTACGCCGCCCCCTACACCACGCTCTACGGCCTCTACGACCACCACTACTCGTACTGCGTCGCGAGCGAGGGCGAGGGCTCGGCCGGCGCCCGCTGCGACTGGCAGCTCCCCGAGCGCTGGCTCGAGGCCGAGGACGACCTCGACCTCTCGACGCCGTTCAACCTCGTCTCCACCAACGACATCATCGGCGGCAACTCCGGCAGCCCGCTGCTCGACCGCGACCTCAACGTCGTCGGCATCGTGTTCGACGGCAACATCGAGAGCCTCCCCGGCCACTACATCTTCATCGACACCTACAACCGGACGGTGTCGGTGGACGTGCGGATCATGCTGGAGGCGCTGGAGGACGTCTACGGGATGAACCGCGTGGCCGAGGAGCTGCGCAGCGCCGGCCAGTGAGGCCACGGATGGAGGGGATGGGGAGGGCGGAGAGGATGGAGGGGGTGGGAGGGACTCGGACCTCCCCGGATGGCCCCTCCATCCTCTCCATACCCCCCGCCCCCTCCATCCCTTACACTCACCCCTTCCCCCCGCCCGATGCCCCCCGCGCCCCCGCTCCGCGTCCTCGCCGTCGAGCCCGACGACGCCCGGTACGGGGCGCTGGCGGAGGCCCTCGCCGAGGTCGAGGCGCTCGACGTGGCGGTCGAGCGGGCGCGCACGCGCGACGAGGCGCTCGGCGCCCTCCGCGCCGGCCGCGCCGACGTCTGCCTCGCCCCGTCGCACCCCGGCCTCGACCTCGCCGCCGGCCTCACGCTCCGCCTCGCCCGCGCCGCCGCCTTCGTCCCCGTCGTCGCCGTCGTCGACGACGCGGCGGCCGGCGTCGAGGCCCTCCGCGACGAGGGCGCCGCCGACTACGTGTGCCGCGACCGCCTCTCCGCCGACGAGCTCACGCGGGCGCTCCTCGTGGCCCGCGCGCGCCGCGAGGCCGTCGCCGCGTTCCGCCACGAGCAGGTCGTCCTCGGCACCGCCCTGCGCCAGTCCGACCTCGCCCTGATCGAGCTCGACCCCGAGGGGCTCATCGTGCGCGTCTCGGCCGGCGTCGGGGCCGTGCTGGGGGTGGACCCCCGCGAGGCCGTGGGCCGCATGCTCGGGACCGTCTTCACCGGCGAGGCCGAGGCGGCCGTGCGCGCGCTGCTCGACGGGACTGAGGGGCAGCGGGCCGTCCGCTTCCGGCACGACGGCCTCGGCGGGCTCCCCGTGGCCTGGGTGGCGTCGTCGTTGCCGATGGGCGGGGCCGTGGCCGTGGGCTACCCCGGCGCCTCGCACGCGGAAGAGGCCGAGGCCCACGCCGTCCTCCAGCACGTCCTCGACAGCCTCCCCCTCGTCGTGCTCTGCACCGACGCCGGGGGGCGCGTCCGCTACCTCGGCGGGGCGGCGCTGGAGGCGTTCGGGCTCACGGCCGGCGACCTCGAGGGGGAGTCCGTCTTCGACCTCCTCGCGCACAGCCCGGAGCGGGCGGCCTACGCGCGGCGGGCGCTGGCAGGGGAACCGGGCGAGGCGGTCCTCGACGTGCAGGGCCGCCTCTTCCGCACCCGGTTCGTCCCCCGCCTCGACCGCGCCGGCCGCCCCGGCGGCCTCGTGGTGGTGGCCCACGACGTGACGGAGCACGAGGAGGCCGAGCGCGCCCGGCAGCGCGTCGCCCACGCCCTCGACGCCGTCGCCGACGCCATCGGGCTCTTCGACGTCGCGGGGACGGCGCTCTACGTCAACCGGGCGATGGAAGCGCTCCTCGGCTACTCCCTCGAGGCGATGAACGCCGCCGGCGGCCCGCCCGCGCTCTACGCCAACCCCGCCGTGGCCGGCGCCGTCTTCGACGCCATCCGCGCGGGGGAGCGGTGGGAGGGCGAGGTCACGCTCGTCGCCCGCTCGGGCGCCCACGTCCGCGTCCGCCTCCACGCCGCCGCCGTCTACGACGGGTCCGGCGACCTCATCGGCCTCGTCGGCCTCCACCGGCCGGTGGAAGGGGGATAGGGGATGAGGGGGATGGGGCGCGCCGACCGCATCCCCATCGCCTATCGCCCGTCACCCATCACCCCCACGAGCGCGGGCGTCACGTCCATGAGGGTGGCGGCCCCGGCGAAGGCCGCCGCGCCGGGGCCGAGGGCGACGAGGGGGACGGGGTGCCGCGTGTGGACCCTCACCGAGAGGTCCTCCAGGTTACCGTGGTCGCTGGCGATGACGAGGAGGGTGCGCGCGTCGAGGCGGTCGAGGAGGGCGTCGAAGAAGCGGTCGAGGGTAGCGAGGACGGCGGCGGCCATGGCGGCGTCCTGCGCGTGGCCGGCCTTGTCGGTGAGGAAGTACTCGAAGAGGGTGAGGCGGTGGGCCGCCGCGAGGCGGGCGAGGCGGGCGGCGGCCTCGGCTTCGTCGACGGCCGGCACGCCGGGCTCGGGCCAGCCGACGGCGGTGAGGTCGGCCGCGACGGCGCGCCCGGCGGTGAGGTCGGCGCCGGTGCGGAGCCGCACGCCGGCGGCGCGGCAGCAGAACGTGGTGACGGTCCAGCGCCGCCGCGCCTCGGCGTGGGTGAAGAAGCGCGCGGGGTAGGCGTTGGCGAAGGCGAGGTGCTCCACCGCGTGCCCGCCCGCGCGGAGGCGGGCGAAGACGCTCCACGCCTCCAGCACCGGCTTCGAGGTCGAGTGGGGGTAGGGGCCGAAGTGGCGGCCGGCGAGGGCGGCGCAGTTGACGCCGGAGAAGAGGGTGGCCTGGCCCGTCCCGCTCTGCGGCAGCCCGGTCACGCCGAGCGTGGCGTCGAGGGGGCGGAAGACGTGGGCGGGCGCGTCGAGGGCCGGCGCTTCGGCCGTCCAGTCCGCGCCGCCGGCGAGGCGCCGGAACGCGGGCAGGGCGTGCGCCGCGAGCGGGTTGCCCGGCCCCGGCGGCCCGAGGCCGACGCCGTCGAGGAAGACGAAGAGGACGGAGGAAGGGAGAATGGGGGGAAGGGAGAATGGGGGAGGGGAGTTTACCGCAATGCTCCGTCACCCCCTCTCAGCCCGCGCCGCGGCCACGACCCAGTCGAGGTCCACGGGGCGGGCGAGGCGATGGACGCGCGTCGAGAGGTGGAGGAGGCCCGCGTCAGCGGCCGGGTCGCCCTCGACGCCGAAGACGGGGCGGCCGGCCTCCAGCGCCCACGCCAGCGCCTTCGCCTCGGGGCTCCCCGCCGCCGGCGCGAAGAAGGCGGCAGGGCCGGCGAGGGCCGCCTGCACCAGCGCCCGCTCGCGGTCGTCGTGGTCGAACGGCCCGTGCGTCGGGGGGAAGGGGGAGACGAGGACGCCTCCGGCCTTCACGGCGGCGGCCACGCCCGGCCGCGCGGGCGGGTCTACTCGGGCGAGGCCGGCGCGGGCCACCATCACGCACGGGAGGCCTGCCGCCGCGTACCGCTTGTGGAGCGCCACGTCGAAGCCGGGGGCGGCGCCGCAGGCGAGGGGGAGGCGCTCGGCGAGCAGCCGCTCGGCCAGCCCCTGCGCCGCCTCGTAGGCGTCCGCCGGCAGCGGCGCGCGCCCGAACAGCGCCACGGGCCGCGCCGCGAGCACGGCGGTGTCGCCGAAGGCGTAGAGCGCGGCGGGGCGGTCGGCCGGGGCGAGGGCGTCGAGCGCCGCCGGCCAGTGGGCGTGGCCGGGGACGACGACGGCGATCCGCCGCGCCGCCATCTCCTCCACCGCCGCCCGCGCGCGGTCGAGGTGCGGCGCGAAGGCCGCCTCGTCGAAGAGGAGGGTGACGGTGCGCTCGGCGTGGGGGAGCCCCTTCAGGCGGAGGAGCACCTGCTCGCGCGGGCACGCGCGGAGGGCGTCGAGGGTGGGGAACCGTTCGAGGAGTCGGTGGGCCGTCACCCGGCCGACCCCGTCGAGGCCGAGGAGCGCGAGGACGAAGGAGGAGGCAGCGGTGTCCACGAGGAGGGGAGGGCGTACGGGGGAAGGTAGCTG
>DATGQT010000093.1:0-3642 GCA_035304085.1 Rubricoccaceae bacterium | reverse complement strand
GCCTGGAGGTCCACCCCGGCGATCCCCTTCACGAGCTCGGGCGTCGTCGCCATGAGGCTGGCGACGTAGTTCGAGACGCGGGCGGCGCCGTGGCCCGTGCCGGTGTCCACGACCGTCAGCTTGTCGATGCGGCCGAGCGGGGCGGCCACCTGGCCGGCGAGCTCGGGGAGCATCCGCGCGAGGAGGTCGAGCACGGCGGCCTCGCCGAACTTCTCGAACGCCTCGGCCAGCTTCTCCTTCGCCTCGGCCTCGGCGAGCCCCTTGAGGCGGACGACCTCCGCCTGCGCCGTGCCCTCGGCGCGCTGGGCGTCGGCGGCGGCGAGGCCGGCGAGGCGGACGGCCTCCGCCTTCGCCTTCGCCTCGGCCTCGATCTCGAACTGCTGCGCCTCCGCCCGCCGCATCTGGAGCACCTTCTCGGCCTCGGCCGCCTGCTCGAGGGCGTACCGGTCGGCGTCGGCCTTCTTCTTGACCTCGGAGTCGTACTGCCGCTCGCGGCGGACGATCTCGAGCTGCTCGAGGTCGGCCTCGCGCTGCTTCCGCACGAGCTCGACCTGCATCTGCTCCTCGACGACGGCCTTCTGGCTGATGGCCTCCTGGATGGCGTAGGCGAGGTCGGCGGCGGCCTTGGCCGTGTCCTGCTCCTGCTTGTAGGCGGCGACTTTCAGCTCCTTGTCCTTCGCCGCCTCGGCGACGTTGGTGTCGCGGACGAGCTCCGCCTTCTGCGCCTCCTCGTCGGCCTCGGCCTTCTTGATCCGCGCGTCGCGCATGGCCTCGGCCTCGGCGATGTCGGCGTCGCGGCGGACGGCGGCGATGCGCGGGCGCCCGAGCGCCTCGAGGTAGCCGTTCTTGTCGCGGACGTCCTTGATCGTGAACGAGACGATCTGGAGCCCCATCTTCTTGAGGTCCCGCGCGGCCACCTCCTGCACCTCCTGCGCGAACTTGTCGCGGTTGCGGTAGACCTCCTCGACCGTCAGCGTGCCGAGGATGGCGCGGAGGTGGCCTTCGAGCACCTCCCGCGCCTCCGCGCGCAGCGCCTCGTCGGGCTTGCCGAGGAACTGCTCGGCCGCCGTCGCCACGTCCTCCACCGAGCTCCCCACCTTGATCACGGCCACGCCGTCGGTCATGACCGGCACCCCCTGCGCCGTGTAGACCTCCGGCGTCGTCACGTCCAGCTTGTGGCTGAGCAGCGAGAGGTGCTCGACCTGCTGGACGACGGGGACGACGAAGGCGCCGCCGCCGCGGACGATCTTGACGCGGCGCCCGCTCTCGTCCGTGAGCGTGTACTTGCCGCCGAGCATCGAGCCCGTGATGATCATGGCCTCGTCCGGCGCCACCGTCTTGTACCGGCTGGCGACGACCATGAGGAGGAGGACGAGGGCGACGGCGACGACGACCGCGACGATGCCGAGGAGTCCGATGGATTCGAGCATGGCGGGGAAGGACGAATGACGAAGGTCGAACGACGAAAGGCCGCTATGCGGCGCGGATCACGCGACGGGCTCGGGGAGGCGCGGGGCGTGGGCCGAGGGGAGCGGCACCGGCTCGTCGGGCTCGTCCTCGAGCGGGGCCACCAGCAGCGACCCGTCCGGCTCCACCTCCACCACGACGACGGTGGTGCCGACGGGGATGGGCGTGCCGTCGAACGAGGCCGCCGGCTGGAACGTGACGGAGGCGCCCATGCGGACGAGCACCTCGCCGTAGCCCCGCGCCGGGATCGCCGTGTTCACCTCGCCGATCTTGCCGGCGTACTCCCGCACCGAGAACGCCGTCGAGTTCTCGCCCCGCTTCATCGGGCGGACGTAGGCGAAGTGCATGACGACGGCGAGGACGAGGCCGGCGGCGGCCGAGGCGAGGGCGGTCGGGAGCGTGCCGAGGTCGGCGTACGTCTCGAGCAGCACGCCCGCCCCGCCGAAGACGGTGAGCCCGCCCACCATCGAGAGGGCGTCGAGGGCGTGGCCGAAGCCGTGGCCGTGGAGGACGCCGTCGAGGCCGTCGAGCACGCCGTCGAGGAGGTCGCCGAAGAGGACGGCGAGCACGGAGAAGACGAGGCCGCCGAGGAGGCAGACCCAGTACACCTCGATCATGGCCGTGGGGGTCGGTGCGCGGCCTGCCGCGCGGGTGGGCGTCTCGGAGGGCGCTACGCGAGGCCGGGAGGACGGGTTACGCAGCCGCTCCTCCGCCTCGTCGTCGGTCCCACTACCGGAATATAGGCGCTCGGGGGTCTGCCTCCGCGCACGCCGCGCAACCGCACGCCGGCGCCCCGCCGCCGGAGTGCGCCCGGCGTGACCGCTGCGGCCTCAGCGGTAGATGCGGACGAGGAGGTCGTCGGCGTCGACGGGCACGGCCGGGGCCGGGCGCTCGCGGCGGAGCAGGGCCGTCGAGGCGAGGACGGCGAGCCCGACGAAGGCGAGCCAGCCGAGGGAGACGGTGGAGGAGCGGGCGATCATGGCGCGTCGGGCTGGGTGACGGCCCCCCCAGCACAAAGAGCGGGCCAGCCCGCCTCACCCCGCCGTCGCGCGCTCATTCGGTCTCGCGCACCCGCTCGTCGGCGTAGAACGGATTCGTTTCGAGCCGCTCGACGCCGAGGTAGATCCGCCCCATCCGCACGTAGTGCAGCGCGTTGGCGCGGTTCCGCTCCACCTCCTCATCGGTGAGCGCGCGCACGACGCGGGCGGGGGCGCCGAGCACCATCGAGCGCGGCGGCACGACGGTGTTCGGCGTCACGAGCGCGCCGGCGCCGACGAGGCTGCCCGCTCCTATCACGGCCCCGTCGAGCACGACGGCGCCGATGCCGATGAGGCATTCGTCCTCGATGATGCAGCCGTGGACGACGGCGTTGTGGCCGATGGTCACGCGCTCGTGGATCGAACACGGGTGCGTGCCCCGGCTGACGTGGACGGTCGCGTTGTCCTGAACGTTGCTCTGCGCCCCCACCTCGATCCAGTGCACGTCGCCGCGGAGCGAGGCGCCGAACCACACGCTCGCCCCCTCCCCCAGCGTCACGTCGCCGACGACGGCGGCCGTGGGGGCGACGTAGTTCGAGGCGTCGAAGCGGGGGGTGCGTCCGAGGAAGGTGTCGATCATGGATGGGGCATCCTCGCGCCCGTGGCCTGATCCCGCCGGCATGATAACGCCGTACGGCCGCGCGGGCGGACGTGCCGGAGGAGCCGCAGCGGCCGGAGGCCCCCTGAGCCGGGCGCGGTCTCGCCCGGGCTATTTTTCGCCAATAGCGACGTCTCGTCCCCTCCAGCCCGCCCGTACGCCCATGCGCCTGTCTCTCCTCCTCCTCCTCGCCCTCTCCCTGGCGCCGGCCGCGCTCGCCCAGAAGCCGGAGGGGAAGCCCGAGCCCCGCGCTCTCCCCGCCAGCCCGTTCGTCGGCACCTGGGACTACGTCGTCCGTCCGGACGACCCTGTCGCCCGAGGGATCTTCACCATCGAACAGCGAGGCGACGCGCTCGGCGGCACGTTCATGACCGACGCGCCGCGCGAGATCGAGGTCGTCGAGGTCTCGGGCGACCAGATCACGTTCACGATCAAGCAGCCCGGGATGGGCGTGATCACGATCCGAGGCACGCTCGCCGGCGACACGTACACCGGCGAGGCACAGCCCGAAGACCAGGGGGCGCTCCCGTTCGTCGCCAC
>DATGQT010000092.1:0-3150 GCA_035304085.1 Rubricoccaceae bacterium | reverse complement strand
CGGGGCACCGCCAGGCACCCGCTGCGAGAGCGAGCGGGCGACGGTGGTCCCCGGCGTCACGTGCACCGTGTTGGGCCCGAGGACGACGCGGACGTTCCCGTCGGGGAGCGTGGCCTCGACCCAGTACTGCACCGACGACGGGCCGGCGGCGCCGACGGCGAGCTCGGCCTCGAACGTGAGCCGGTCGCCGCGGTGGACGACGACGGGGGGGGCGTCGGGCGAGAGGCGGAGCGTGACGTCCGGCAGCGCGAAGCCCTCCACGTTGTCGTTGTTGCTGAAGGAGGAGCCCTGGCTGGCGTCGGCGCCGAGGCCTCGCCGGGCGAAGGCGTGCCACATGGTGCCGGTGTGGGCGCCGTTGTAGAGCGCCTCGTCGGCGGCGAACATCGCGTCGCGGAGGTCGACGAAGCCGGGGCTGCACGGGGTGAGCTTGAGGGCCTCGGTGAGGAGCTGGAGCATGACCTGGTTCCCGGCGGTCCCGTCGGCGTCGTAGATGTCGGGGTGGTACCCGTAGGTATCGATCATGTCCCAGGCGACCTCCCACCAGATGGTGGCCCAGACGAACCCGACGGCGTGCGGGATGAACTGCCCCAACGTGGCCGCGTACGTGTAGTCGTTGATGGAGAAGTCGGCGGCGTAGGCGGCGCCGAAGTGGAAGGGCGGGCAGCGGGCCCCGCACCCGTCGATGGGCTGGCCCAGGACGTAGGTGAAGACGCCCCGCTTCGTCGAGCGGGTGTGGTGCTCCCGCATCGCGAAGGTGAGCGCGAGGAAGTCGCTGATGCCCTCGCCCATCTGCTCGGCGTTCGAGAGGCAGCTCACGTTGTTCGGCCCGCCGACGAGGCGGTTCGAGTAGCCGTGGCCGTACTCGTGGAGGATGAGGCCGTTGTCGAAGTCGCCGTCGCGGCGGGGGGTCGTGAAGTTCCACAGGTACATCTGCATCCGGGGGCGCTGCCCGTCCGGCGGCGTGAAGAAGTTGGCGTTGTTGGAGCCGCCGCCGTCCTGCGCCTCGGCGCGGACGTCGTCGCCCCCGACGCCGCCGTTGCCGTAGTTGTTGACCTGGAAGTTTCCGGCCGCCTCGTCGAACCCGTAGTGCCAGAGCACGTCGTGGGCGAGGTTGTTCATGTAGAACAGGTTCGTGACGGCGGCCGGGCCGTAGTTGACCGGGTCCTGGTTGAGGTCGATGGGGAAGTCGAAGAGGAGGCCGGGGCCGCCGTCGGGCTCCCCGGCGTCGGGGAGGCCGTCGGCGTTGCGGTCGAGGTAGGCGTGGACGTTGTTGCCGCGGGCGATGGTGTGCTCGGCGCCGGGGGCGCCGTCGGTGTCGTGCCACCCGAACGGGGAGGCGTCCGCGTCGTCGGGGTCGGCGACGAGCTCGCGGCCGTCGGCCGGCGGCAGCGGCGTCGTGTGGTTCGGGCTCTCGACGGGGATCGGGTACACCTTGTAGGAGCCGACGAGGGCGCTCGGCGCGGCCGGCGGCGCGGGCGCCTCCACCGGCGCGAGGCTCGCGACGGCGTCGGCCTCCGCGGGCGGGTCGGCGGGGCCGAAGTGGTCGTGGACGACGAGGTCGTGGCGGGCGAGCACCCGCCCGCTCACCGCGTCCACGTACCCCTGCCAGTAGTGGTCGCCGCCCCGCTCGTAGAGGCCGACCTCCCACGCGAGGGCCACGGCGTCGCGCTCGTCGCGGTAGTACACCAGCCGCGCCGTCACCGGCTCCTCCGCCACGCCCCCGTCCGAAAGCACGACCTCCGGCGCCCGGCCCCCCGTCGAAGAGACGGTGTGGAACGTGCCGGACAGGCCGGCCTCCCGCGCCACGGCCGCCGCGGCCGCCTCGGCCGGGAGCGCCGGGGCCGTCGCGAGGGCGCGGCCGGCCAGCGACGTCGCCGACCCGGCGGCGTGGAAGACGCGGCCGTCGGCGCCGACGGCGACCGTGATCTCGGTCCCGACGACGGGGACGCCGGCGTGGGCCTGGCGGAGGTAGACGTAGGTGGTGCCGGAGCGGCGGGAGGCGTAGGCGTCGGTGACGACGAGGTCGGCGAGGTCGTCGTCGGCGAGGCCGTCGCCGAAGCGGAAGGCGTGGCGCTGGACGTAGCGCCGGGCCTCGTCGGTGGGGGCGAGCCGTTGCTGCTGGGCGAGCGCTGGCGTGGCGAGGAGGAGGGCCGCCGCGAGCGCGCAGAGGTAGCGGGTGCGCATGGGGGGATGGGGTAGTGGTGAGGGGGAACGGGGGGGCCCAGGGGGAACGGGGGACCCGGGGACCCCAACGATACGACGGCTCCCCGGCGGTTTCCAACGGTCCGGCCCGGGACTACGCCAGCCCGTCGGAGGCGCCGGCGGCCGGCGGCGGGGGGGCACGCCGGGTGGGCACGCCGCCCCGGGGCCGGGGCCAGCGGTGGCGTGCGTCGTCGGGCAGCGTTCGTTTACATGAGAGCGTGCTATTATCGGTCGTCTACGGTGCGATGGGGCTGCCGAAGCGGCTCCGGGCCATCGAGGACGCGGAGGGGGAGCGGCTGGTGTGGGGGATGAGGCGCCAGCACATGAGCCCCCGCTACACCACGCGCTGGGAGGAGCTGCTGGAGGTGACGGCGTGAACCTTACGGTTGACGGGGAGAGGGCGGCCACATCACCGCCCCCGGAGCCTGTACGCGGCGAGGGCGACGCCGGCGACGGCGAGGTGACGTGCGGTCACCTCACGACCGAGACCCGCCGCGCCTCGACGTGCCCGTCGCCCGTGAGGACGCGGACGACGTAGACGCCGGCGGGGAGGGTGGAGGCGTCGAGGGCCACCTCGCGCCTGCCGGCGGGGAAGCGCTCCGAGGCGACGGTGGCGACGCGGCGGCCGAGCACGTCGTAGACGGCGACCTCTACCTCCGAAGGGTGGGGGAGCGTGAGCGTCACCGTGGCCTCCCCCCGAAAGGGGTTCGGGCGCACCTCCAGCCCCAGCCCCTCCCGCTCGGGCGCAGGCTCGCTCGCCACCATCACCACCTCCGCCGTCCGGTACACCCACGCCCGCGCAGTCCCGTTCTCCGTCAGCCCCACGTACAGCCGGCCGTCCGGGCCCACCGCCGCCGACTTCAGGTGGACCACCTCTGCGATGTCGGGCGCCCGCCCCACCGCCTCCCACGTCGCCCCCGCGTCGTCCGTCCGGTACACCGTCCCCCG
>DATGQT010000091.1:0-20347 GCA_035304085.1 Rubricoccaceae bacterium | reverse complement strand
GCGGGCTCTACCACGTCCTCGGCGGCGCCATCTCGCCGCTCGACGGGATCGGGCCGGACGACCTCCGCATCCGCGAGCTCGTCGCCCGCGTGGCCCCGCGCCCGGTCCCCGCCGGCGGCGACGGCGTGGCGGAGGCGCCCGAGGGCTACGAGGCGCCCGAGGAGCCCGTCGCCGAGGTCATCCTCGCCATGAACCCGAACGTCGAGGGCGACACGACGGCGTACTACGTCGGCCAGCTCCTCGGGCCGCTGGGCGTGAAGGTGACGCGGATCGCCCGCGGCCTCCCCATCGGCGGCGACCTCGAGTACGCCGACGAGGCCACGCTCTCGCGCGCCCTCGAAGGCCGCTCGGGGCTGTAGGTGGAAATGGGCAAGGGCCACTGCAAGGGCCACCGGGCACTGGGTAAGTTGGTGCCGATCTCCCCAATGGCCAGTGGCCCTTCCCTCTTCCCCCCATGACCCTCCGAAGGCTCTGCGTCTACTGCGGCTCGAAGGCCGGGTACCGGCCGGACTACGCCGCGGCGGCGCGCGCGCTGGGAGCACTCCTGGCCGAGGAGGGCGTCGGCCTCGTCTACGGCGGCGCCAGCGTCGGCCTCATGGGCGTCGTGGCCGACGCCGTGCTCGACGGCGGCGGCGAGGCGCTCGGCGTGCTCCCCCACGGGCTCGCCGCCAAGGAGGTGGCCCACCCCGGCCTGACCGAGCTCTTCCTCGTCAGTTCGATGCACGAGCGGAAGGCGCTCATGGCCGACCTCGCCGACGCGTTCGTCGCGCTGCCGGGCGGGCTGGGGACGCTCGAGGAGATCGCCGAGGCGCTGACGTGGGCGCAGCTCGGCATCCACCACAAGCCGTGCGGGCTCCTCAACGTGGCCGGCTTCTTCGACGGCCTCGTCGCCTACCTCGACCACGCCGCGGCCGAGGGGCTCCTGCGCCCCGAGCACCGCGCCCTCCTCGTCGTCGCCGAGACGCCGGAGGCGCTGCTCGACCGCTTCCGCGCCTACCACCCGCCCGAGATCCCGCAGTGGATCTCGCGCCGGGAGACGTGAGGCTGATTACGTGATTACGTGAATACGTGATCACGCACCTCCTCACGTAATCACGTACCTCACGTAATCATCCCCCTTGCTCACCCGCCGCGCCTCGCTGCTCCTCGCCGTCCCGGTGGCCCTCGTGCTGCTGGGCTACGTCGTCTGGCCGAGCGTCGGGACGTTCCTGCTCGGGCTCGACGGCGACGTGCTCCGGGGCGTCTTCGGCGGGGGGCGTGCAGCGGGGGTGCGGGGCCTGCTGAACTCGGTCGGCGTCTCGCTGGGGACGGTGGTGCTGGGGGGGATGCTGGGGACGGCGCTGGCGTGGGCGCTGTGGCGGTACCGGCTCCCGGGCGGGCGGCTGCTCGGCGTCGTGGCGGCGCTGCCGCTGGCGCTGCCGCCGCTCGTGGGCGTCCTCGCCTTCCTCTTCCTCTACGGCGAGAGCGGCATCCTCCCGCGCGGCCTCCAGACGCTCCTCGGCCTCGACGCCGTGCCGTTCGCGTTCGAGGGCCGCGGCGCCGTCCTCGTCGTCCACGTCTACAGCTTCTACGTCTACTTCTACCTCTTCGTCTCGGCCGCGCTGGCCGACCTCGACCGCGGGCTCGTCGAGGCCTCGGCCGACCTCGGCGCGGGGGGCTGGACGACGTTCCGGCGGGTGGTCCTCCCGCTGCTGCGGCCGGCGCTCGTCGGCGCGGCGCTCCTCGTGTTCATGCTCTCGATGGCGAGCTTCACCGCGCCGCTGCTGTTCGCCGGCGGCGAGCCGTTCCTGACGACGCAGATCTTCCAGTTCAAGCAGAACGGCGCGCTCGACCGCGCCGCCGCCGTCTCGGTCGTCCTCACGGCGATCTGCCTCCTGTTCCTCGTGCTCATCGAGGCGCGGCCGGGCGCGGCGCGCGGGCGCGGGACGGCCTCGAAGGGCGCCGGGCGCGCGGGGGCGCCGGTGCGGAGCGGGTGGGGGCGCGCGGTGGCCGGCGGGCTGGCGGGGCTGTTCCTGCTCTTCGTGCTGCTGCCCGTCGCCACCGTCGTGCTGCTGTCGTTCGTCGAGCAGGGGAGCTGGACGACGCAGGTGCTGCCCTCGGCCTACACCCTCGCCCACTACGCCGCGCTGGTGGGCGACCCGAGCGTGGTCGAGCCCATCGTGAACTCGCTCTGGATGGCGGCCGTCTCGACGGCGGCGAACCTCGTCTTCGGCGTGGCGGCGGCGCTGGTGATCGCGAAGGGGCGGGTGCCGGGGCGGGGGCTGCTCCGGGCGCTGGCGCTGCTGCCGTTCGCCATCCCCGGCACCGTCATCGCCCTCAACCTCATCGTCGCCTTCGACCAGCCCACGCCGCTGGCGGGCGGGGGCGTGCTGGTGGGGACGGTGATGCTGCTGCCGCTGGCCTACTTCGTCCGCCACGTCCCCCTCGTCGTGCGCGCGGCGCAGGCGGCGCTGGAGGGGTACGACGACCGGCTGACGGAGGCCTCGGCCGACCTCGGCGCGCGGCTGTGGACGACGCTCCGGCGCGTGGTGCTGCCGGTGATCCTGCCCGGCGTGCTGGCCGGGACGCTGCTCACGTTCGTGACGGCGCTCGGCGAGTTCGTCTCGTCCATCATGCTCTACGTCTACGACAACCGGCCGATCTCGGTGGAGCTGTTCGCGAAGCTGCGGCTCTACGACCTCGGCGCTGCCGCCGCCTACGGCGTGCTGCTCATGGCGCTCGTGGTGGCGAGTGTGGCCGTGACCCGGCGGCTCGGCGCGCGGGCGACGTTCGCGTGACCGCTCGGGGTCCCCGTGAGGTAAAGCGGCGGTGATGCCGGATCCGGCGCGGCGCCCGGCCGTAGCTTCCCCGCGTTCTCGTCCCCCACCCCGCCATGAAGATCACCGTCCTCGGCGCCGGCGCCATGGGCTCGGCGGTGGCCTACGACCTCTGCCACCGCGAGGAGGTCCAGCGCGTGCAGGTGTGCGAGGCGCGCCCGGGCGTCCTCCGCGCCTTCCGCGCGTGGCTCGACGCCCCGAACGTCCGCACCTACGAGGCCGACGCCCGCGACGTGCAGTCGCTCGAGCCGATCCTGGCCGGGAGCGCCGTCGTCGTCTCGTGCGTGGGGCCGGACCACAACGCGCGGCTGGCCGCCCTCGCGCTCGACCTCGGCGCCCACTTCGTCGACCTCGGCGACCCCGAGCCCGTGGCCGAGCAGCTCGACGCGCTGGCCGACCAGGCCGAGACGCGCCAGCGCTGGATCGTCCCCAACTGCGGGCTCGCCCCCGGCCTCGCCAACGTCCTCTGCATGCGGGCGCTGGAGCACTTCGACCGCCCCGTCGCCGCGCGCATCCGCGGGGGCGACCTCCCGACCGAGCCGACGGGGCCGTTCGACTACCGCCTCGCCCACTCCGCCGAGAAGCTCATCGAGGACTACACGCAGCCGGTGGCCGTCCTCCGCGACGGGCAGATCGAGCACGTGCCGCCGCTCTCGGGCGTGGAGACGGTGCACGTGGACGAGTTCGGGGCGCTCGAGGCGTTCTACGCCGCCGGCGGCCTGCCCACCCTCGCCCGCGCGCTCCAGGGCCGCCTCGACCGCCTCGACGTCAAGACCCTCCGCTACCCCGGCCACGCGGCGCGGTGGCGGTTCCTCCTCGACCTCGGCCTGGCCGACCGGCAGTCGCTCGACGTGCGGACGCACCTCACGTACCGCGACGTCCTCGTGCGCCGGCTCCGCCAGCGCCTCGGCGGCGCCTACAAAGACGCCGTGCTCGTGCGCGTCGAGGCCGAGGGGGAGGTCGACGGCGAGGCGCGCCGGCTCGTCTACGAGCTCGTGGACCGGTTCGACGAGGCGACGGGGCTCTCGGCGATGCAGCGGTGCACGGCGTTCCCGGCGGCGGCCGTGGCCGTGCTGCTGGCCTCCCGGCAGGTGCCCGGCGGCGGCGTGGCCCCGCCCGAGCAGATCGTCCCGTTCGACCCGTTCTTCGACGCCCTCGCCGCGCGCGGCATCACGATCTCGGAGCGGTGGGAGACCCTCGAAGCCGTCGAGGCGTGAGGGGCTCTCAGCCCGTCCCGTAGGCCCGGAGCACGGTGCCGTTGTGGACGGCGCCGCCCTCGCGGCAGAGGTAGACGCAGAGGTCGGCCACGGCCTCGGCGGCGACGCCCTTCGCGCCGGCGCCCTCGCCGCCGAAGAGGATCGTCGAGGGAGCGATGGCAGCGGCGGTGATGCGCCCGCCGTACTCGGCCGCGACGGCCTCGACGAGGCGGACGACGCCCGCCTTCGCCGCCGAGTAGGCGGCCTGCTCGGCCACGCCCCGGTCGGCCCCCTGCCGGGAGGCGACGGCGACGAGGCGCCCCCCGTCCGGCCGCGCCTGCATCCGCCGGGCGGCCTCGCGGAAGCAGAGGAAGAGCGTCGTGAGGTTGACGTCCATCACCCGCCGCCAGTCGGCCAGCGTGGTCTCGGCGAACGGCGCCCCGGCCCACGTCCCGACGACGTGGACGAGCGCGTCCGGCGCCCGGGCCTCTCGCTCCGCTGCGTCGAAGGCCCCCTCCACGGCCGCCTCGTCGGTCAGGTCGGCCGCGAGCGCGGTCACCCCCGCGGGCAGCCCCTCCGGCCGCACGGCGTCGAGGGCGACGACGCGGGCGCCGGCGTCGAGGAGGCGGGCGACGACGAACGGGCCGAGGCGCCCGCCGGCGCCGGTGACGAGGACGGTCATGGGAAGCAGAAAGTGGGAAGGGAGAACGCTGGGGACCGGGCCCCCTTCTAACTTCTCACTTCCTACTTCTCACTTCAACCCGCTTCAAGGCGCCGCCGACGTGTGGTCGTGGATGATCTTCCAGCCGTCGTCGGTGTTGCGGAAGAGGAGGGAGAACAGGCCCATCGGCTCGTCCTCGGCGCGGCGGAGGCGCCAGATGCCGTAGGCGAGGGCGTACTCCGGCGTGAGCGGGCGGACGTCGACGTCCTCGAACGAGAGCGTCCCCATCGCCGCCTGGTCCGGGTAGTTCCGCATGTAGGCGTAGAGGTTCTCCTGCCAGCCCCGGCGGAGCGTCCCGCCGGAGATGAACACGAGGGAGTCGTGGCGGGCGTACCCGCCCATGAACCCCCGGATGTCGCCGCGATTCCAGGCGTCCACCTGCGCGTCGAGGACGGCGCGGACGGCCGCCTCGATCTCGGCGGCGCCGGGGACGGCCGGCGGCAGCGGCGGCGGGTACGAGCCGGGGGGCGCGTTGACGGGGGCGCCGTTCTGCGCGCTGGCGCACGCGGCGGCGAGGAGGACGGAGGCGGCGAGGAGGCCCGCGCGGAGGCCGGAGGTAACGAGGTAGGGCATCGGGGTGGGCGTGGTGGCTCGAAAGACTACGCAGGATGATGGAGGCTACGCCAGGGGGGCCGGCCCGTGCCAGCGGGGCGGCCCCGGCAGCCCCGGCCGGGGATCCCCCGTCAGGCACCCCCCGCAGGACAGGCGGGGCGCGTTTCGCCGACGCCTCGCCACCGGGTTTGTGCCCTTGCAGCCCCCCCGGGGCGGCCTTAGTTTCTGCCCCCGCTTCCGGCCCCAGCATCGCTGCGGGTGACGCCGCCGGAGCGCTCCCTCCCTGCTGCCGCACGACGGACCGCATCGCCCCCGTTCGCTACACCCCCGTTTTCACGCCCACCGCCGCCGACGCCGGCCGCTCCGCGATCCCCACGCGCCGTGCGTCGAGGGCGCAGGTGTAGCCGTCCCCGCCCCCCCGCGCGTGCCGCCGCAGGCCCCTAACCCGGTCCCCCTACGCGAGGTGCCTCGCCCCGAGGCGCCTCGTGCCGAGGCGCGCCGCCTGCTCGGACTCTCCGCCGGCGCGGCCGCCCTCGTGCTCGTGCTCCTCGCCGCGCACGCCGGCACCGTCGCGGCCGACCCCTACGGCGGTGCGTGGCCCGGCCCCCGCTCCCGCGTCGCCCGCGCCGACACCGACACCATCGTCGTCGACCGCCCGCCCGTCCTCCCGCTGCCGGCCGACTCCCTGACCGCCGACTCCCTCGCAGCGGACTCGCTGGCCGCCGATTCCCTCGGCGCCGATTCCCTGGCCGCCGATTCCCTGGGCGCGGACTCGCTGGGCGCGGACTCGCTGGGAGGCGACTGGATCGGCGTGGACGCCCCCGCGGCGGACTCCCTCGCCGCCGACTCGCTGGCGGCGGCGGACTCCCTCGACGGCGCCGTGCTGGCGGACACCCTCGCCGAGGCCGTCGTCGAGGCGGCGGCCGACACGTTCCGCCTCGCCCCCCTCTACTTCCCCGAGCCCCGGCGCGAGCGCCCCGTCGCCCCGCTCGTCGACCGGCCCGAGCGGCCGTTCGCCTTCCCCCTCGGCCCCTACTGGCGGCGCGAGGTGCTCCTCGACTCCACCGACCTCGCCTACATCGTCACCGAGCGCGTGGGCGCCGGCCTCGGGCAGGACGTCCGCGTCCCGGCCGAGGCCGACCTCACCGCCTACCGCGCCGCCCGCCGCGAGGCCGCCGTCGAGGCCTCGTTCCGCGAGCTCGCCGCCCGGCGTGGCCGGCGCGCCGGCCCCGGCGGCTTCGGCATCACCATCGACATCCCCGGCGGCAGCGAGAGCGCCTTCTCCACCATCTTCGGCAAGAACGAGGTGGACCTGCGGGTCAACGGCCAGGCCAACATCGACCTCGGGTTCGACTACCAGGAGAACGAGCTCCAGCAGGCCGCCACCGGCCAGGGCGGCAGCCTCAACCCCGACTTCGGCCAGGAGCTCTCCCTCGGCATCACCGGCACCATCGGCGACAAGCTCCGCGTCAACGTCAACTACGACACCCAGAACCAGTTCGACTTCGAGAACCAGGTCTCCCTCGTCTACGAGGGCTACGACGACGACATCATCCAGCGGATCGAGGCCGGCAACGTGTTCCTCCAGACGCCGAGCGAGCTCATCCGCGGCGGGCAGCGGCTCTTCGGCCTGCGGACGGACCTCCGCTTCGGCGGCCTCGGCCTCACCGCCGTCGCCAGCCAGCAGGACGCCGAGAGCAGCGCGCTCGAGATCGAGGGCGGCACGCAGACCACCGAGTTCAGCCTCGCCCCCTATCAGTACGAGGACAACACCCACTTCTTCATCGGGTACGCGTTCCACAACTGGTGGGACGAGGGGCACCGCAACCCCAACACCCGCCTCGTCCCCCCCGGCTTCGACCGCCTCATCGGCATCGAGGTGTGGCTCCACGACCAGGCCGCCGTCACCTCCGGGCCCGGCGGCGACCAGAGCGAGACGCGCAGCGAGGTGGCCGCCCTCGTCGACCTCGCCGAGCCGCCGGAGGTCCTCCAGGGCGGCGACGCCTACCTCGCCCTCGAGGGGCCCATCGCCCCCCTCCCCGCCGACTCCATCGACCAGTACTCCCCCGCCGACCTCGACGTCCTCCGCGACCGGAACCTCACGTTCGACTTCGAGGGGCGCGGCCTCGACGCGGCCGACTACGCCACGGCCCGCTTCCGCCGCCTCATCGAGGGCGTCGACTACACCGTGGACCCGTACTTCGGCTACGTCTCGCTCAAGCGCGCGCTGACGGAGAACGAGCGGATCGCCGTCGCCTACCAGTACCGCACCACCGACGGCCGCGTCGTCACCGTCGGCGACTACGGGCAGCCGGCGACGGACCCCAACGACCGCGCCGTCTACAAGCTCCTCCGCAACAACACCCCCGTCGCCACCGACGCCTCGTGGGCGCTCACGATGCGGAACGTCTACCGCGTCGGCGGGCGGAGCCTCACCGCCGACGCCTTCGACGTGAGCGTGTTCTACCGGCCCGTCGGGCGGACGCCCCAGCGCACGCTCCCCGGCGTCCAGATCGGCCAGCAGCAGACGCTCCTCCAGACCCTCGGCCTCGACCGCCTCAACAGCGTCGGCGCCCTCCAGCCCGACGACGTCTTCGACTTCAAGCCGGAGATCACCGTCGACCCCGCCGGCGGCCGGATCATCTTCCCGGTCCGCCAGCCCTTCGGCGGCTACCTCGGCCGCGTCCTCCGCGGCGAGCCCGTCTTCGAGGGGGAGGACCCCGTCTCCGTGACCTTCCAGGGGGTCTCCCAGGACGCCGCCCTCCGGGACTTCGTCTTCGAGGGGCTCTACGACCGGAAGCCCGACCAGGCGCAGCGGGAGCTCCCGGGCCTGAGCAACTACGCCATCTCGGGGCAGTACCGCTCCAGCGTGCAATCCGTCTACGAGCTCGGCTTCGCCGTCGTCGAGGGCTCCGTCCGCGTCACCTCCGGCTCCATCGAGCTCACCGAGGGGTCGGACTACATCGTCAACTACACCTCGGGCACCGTCGAGATCACGAACCAGGCGTTCCTCACGCCGGGGCAGAACATCCGCGTCGAGTACGAGCGGAACCAGTTCGCCGCCATCGGGAGCAAGACGCTCCTCGGCCTCCGCGCCGACTACACGCTCGGGGACCACCTCGCCCTCGGCGCCACCTGGATGCGGCTCTCCGAGCGCCCCCTCGTCGACAAGTTCCGCATCGGCGAGGAGCCCCTCTCGAACACCATCTTCGGCGTCGACGGGTTCTACCAGGCCGAGCCCCGGTGGGTGACCCGCGTCCTCGACGCCCTCCCGCTCATCACCACGCGCGCCCCGAGCCGCGTCGAGTTCAAGGGGGAGTTCGCCCGGCTCCTCCCGGGCCACCCCGAGACGTTCGCCTTCCAGCAGGAGCGCGACGCCCTCCGCGCCGCCGGGCGCGACTTCAAGGAGGACGAGCTCGCGGGGCTCTCGTTCGTCGACGACTTCGAGGGGATCGAGAACGTGTTCTCCCTGATCCAGCCGGGGGCGTGGCGGCTGGCCGCCGCGCCGGCCCGGGCCGAGAGCGGCTCCGGGCCCGGCCCCGACGACGCCCACCCCTGGGCCGGGGACTCCACCATCACCGACCCCCTCATCCCGACGAACTGGCGCGGCCTCTTCGCCTGGTACGCCGTCCAGCAGAACCTCTACCGCGGCGACCTCTGCGAGGAGGTCAACTGCACCACGCCCGCGACGGAGCCCGTCCTCAGCGAGCACCTCTTCCCCGAGCGGACCGTCAGCTCGCAGGAGGCCGAGACCATCACCACGCTCGACCTCTACTTCGACCCCACGCAGCGGGGGCCCTACAACTACAACGGCGAGCTCGAGACCACCTTCGCCGCCAACCCGCAGGACGCCTGGGCCGGCATCGTGCAGCGGCTGCCCGAGGGGTACACCGACTTCACGGGCCGTAACAACATCGAGTTCGTCGAGTTCATCTTCCGCCCCCTCGGCGGGCGCAACGGGGACGAGGCCGTCTCCGAGGACGCCGTGCTCTACGTCGACCTCGGGCGCGTCTCCGAGGACGTCGTCCCCAACCGCCGGCTCAACAGCGAGGACGGCCTCTCGTTCTCCCCCCCCGCCGCGGGCACGGGCAACTTCGACCCCTGGGGCCGGCTCCCGGACAACCAGGCCTTCAACACCGTCGACCTCGACGAGGCGACGAACCGGACCGAGGACCTCGGCCTCGACGGCCTCCCCTCCTCGGCCGCCAACCCCCGCGGCGAGCCCTACCCCGTCGGCGAGCGCGACCACTTCGCCGCCTTCGTCGAGGGCCTCGCGCCCGGCTCCCGCGCGCGGTTCCTCGCCGAGGAGGACCCCTCCGCCGACGACTACCACCACTTCGAGGAGACGGCCTACTGGAACGACGGGAACCGGTTCGACGGCGGGCGGGCCACGCTCCAGGAGCGGTTCTCCCGGTTCTTCCCCGGCCTCGAGTTCAACGCGTTCGAGAGCCAGCAGAAGCTGACCGACTCCGGCGAGCCCGGGAACTCCCGCTACCCGGACACCGAGGACCTCGACAACTCCAGCGGCCTCGACGACACCGAGGCCCACTGGCGCTACGCCATCCCCCTCGCCGACGCCGCCCTCCGGGCGAGCCCCTTCTTCCAGAGCGAGATCGTCACCCCGCGCGGGACGTGGTACCTCGTCCGCATCCCCGTCCGCAGCGAGGCGCGCGAGTCCGTCGGCGGCATCGAGGACTTCACGCTCGTCGAGGCCATCCGGCTCTGGACCGAGGGCCACGACAAGCCGGCCACCCTCCGCTTCGCCACGCTCGAGCTCGTCGGGAGCCAGTGGCTGAAGTCGGAGCGGGTGGGGATCGAGGAGCGGGACCCCGACGCGCCCGTGGCCCGCGGCAACCCCCGCCTCTTCATCGAGACCGTCAACAACGAGGAGAACCCGGAGTACGCCATCCCCTCGGGCGCCCTCGTCAGCCGCTCCCGCGACATCACCGGCAACCTCATCCCCACGCGCGAGCAGGCCCTCGTCTTCCGCGTCGAGGACCTCCCCGAGGGCGCCCGCCGCGGCGTCTACAAGCCCTACGCGACGAACCCCATCGACCTGACGAAGTACTCGAACCTCCGGATGTTCGTCCACGCCGAGGGGTTCGAGCGGCGGGACTCCGTGCGGGTCTTCCTCCGCATCGGCGCCAACGAGACGACGGACTACTACGAGATCGAGCAGCCGGTGTACCCCTTCGACCCGGCCCGGCTCGAGGGGCTCCCGGAGGCGGCCCACGCCGACAGCCTCTGGCAGACGAACGTGCCCGTCCCCGGCCTCGGCGAGGTGGACCTCAACTCCATCAACGTCGTGCTCTCGGAGCTCAACCAGCTCAAGGCCGAGCGCGACGCCGACCCCACGATCCCCCTCGACGAGCCGTACGCGAGCCCGCGCCCGCCCGAGGGCGCCCCCCCCGGCGCGCGCATCACCATCGTCGGCAACCCCTCCATCCAGCGCGTCTCCACCCTCGTCCTCGGCGTGCGCAACGGCGAGGGCGGCACGACGGCCCCCCTCGAGAACGTCGAGCTGTGGTTCAACGAGCTCCGCGCCACCGGCTACGACGAGCAGAGCGGGTGGAGCGCCTACGCCCGCACCACCCTCCAGCTCGCCGACGTCGCCACGGTCAACGCCCGGTTCGCCCAGCAGACCGACGGGTTCGGCGAACTCGGCGGCGGCCTCGGCGACCGCACCTTCGAGGACACCCGGGACCTCTCCGTGCTCGCCACCGTCAACGCGCACAAGGTGCTCCCCGAGCGGTTCGGCTGGAACGCGCCCGTCTCGATCTCGATCACGCAGAACGCGAGCACCCCCCGCTTCGCCCCCCGCCGCGGCGACATCCGCGTCGAGGAGCTCATCGCGCAGGTGGAGGAGGACCCCGACCTCTCGGCCGAGGAGAAGGCCGCCCGCGTGGCGCAGATCCGCGAGGAGAACGAGACGGCCACCTACACCCGCTCCGTCCGCATCCCCATCTCGAAGTCGGGCAGCCGCTCGCCCTGGCTCCGCTACACCCTCGACGGCCTCCAGTTCACCTACACCAACACGGCCTCGGAGAACCGGACGCCGTCGATCCAGCTCAACGACGCCGAGCGGTGGACGGGCGCGGTCTCGTACCGCCTCACCGTCCCCCGCCCGAAGACCGTCCGCCCGTTCTGGTTCGTCGAGGGCGTCCCCGTCCTCGGCATCCTCGGCGGCCTCCGCCTCAACTACCTCCCGCAGTCGATCTCGTTCACGGCCGACGCCGACCGCGCGATCACGGCGAACCAGGAGCGGCCCGACCCCGCGTTCCTCGCCGACAGCGTCAACGTGGGCGTCCCGGACCGCTTCCTCTACCCCGTCCGCCGGAACCAGACGTTCGGGCACGGCCGCGCCCTCGACCTCTCCTTCAACCCGTTCACGTTCCTCTCGCTCACCTACCGCTCCGACGTCACGCAGAGCCTCTCCGACGCCGGCGCCGACGAGGCGTTCGAGCTGTTCGTGCGGGACTCCACGGGCGCCGTCCGCCTCTACGGCCTCAGCCGGGACGAGGCCTTCGCCCCCGGCGGCCCCGCCCGCCTCGACTTCGGCATCCCGGACTCCCTCTCGCTCGCGGAGGCGCTCCAGGACTTCACCGTCTTCGAGACCCGCGCCCTCGACGTCCACCCCGCGTGGGACGCCATCTCGAACGCGTTCTCGGGCGAGGGCAACGTGATCACCGACGCCTACGGGCAGAACCTCTCCGCCTCGTTCCAGCCCCGGCTGGACGGCTACCGGTGGCTGAGCTGGTTCCGCCCGCAGCCGCTCACGTACTCGACGCAGTTCTCCTGGGCGTACACCCCCCTCCAGGGGCTCCCCGAGGACACCACGGCCGCCGCCGTGCGCACGCAGACGACGCTCCGCGGCGGGATCCAGCTCCGCCCGCGCGAGCTGTGGCGGCTCTTCCCGTTCTACCGCCGGATCGAGGAGGCCGCGGAGGCCGCCGCCGCGCCCGGAGGGCAGCAGCAGCCCCCCGCCGACTCCACCGCCGGGGGCGGCGGCTTCCGCCTCCCGAGCCCGGTCGCCCTCGCGCGGCGCCTCTTCCTCGCCGTCACCGGCATCGAGGACTTCACGGTCACCTACAACGGGACGCTGAGCGGCTCGGCCGGCGGCCTCCTCGGCGAGGGGTACTCCCTCCTCGGCGCCCTCACCGGCGAGGGCCCCCCCCTCGAGTACCGCCTCGGCATCGACCGCCGCCTCGACCTCGACCGCCGCCTCGCCGTCGAGAACCTCCAGTTCCAGGACAACCTCGGCGACAACCACCGCGTCGACGCCCGCACGCAGCTCCGCCTCACGGACAACCTCCTCGTCGGGCTGACGTGGGACGCGAGCTGGGACAAGACGACCGAGGTCCCGCTCCAGCTCGTCGGCGGCGTTCTCGAGCCGCGGCCCGAGAACGAGCGGGGCGGCGGGCAGGCCACCGTCGTCGCCTTCGGCGCCTCCTACGACCGCCTCTTCGAGGCCTTCCGCCAGCGCTACCAGGACGACCTCGCCGGCGCGGACCCCGGCGGGGGCGTCGTCGTCACGGACGTCCTCTCGACGGCCGGCGTGGCCGACGTCTTCCGCGACGCGCTCGTGCGCGGGATGGGCACCTTCGGCGCCGGCGGCTTCTTCGCCCTCCCGCTCCCGAACTGGAACGTGACGTACTCCGGGCTGAACCGGTGGCCGCTGCTGCGCGCGCTCACGCAGCAGGCCACCCTCCGGCACAACTACTACGCCTCGTACAACCTCCTGTACTTCTCCAACGCCAGCGCCGGCGCCCTCACCCCCACCCAGCTCCTCCCCGACGGCGCAGGCAACCTCGTGCCCGCCGCCGGCGAGATCCCCTTCCGCGAGCCGACCACGGTCACGCTCAGCGAGCGCCTCCAGCCGCTCATCGGGTTCGACGTGACGTGGAAGGGCGGGATCCAGACGACGCTCGACTGGAACCAGAGCGAGACGTACTCCCTGGCCGCGTCCACCTCCAGCCTCACCCGCGGCAACACCGACGAGCTCTCCCTCCGCGTCTCGTTCTCGACCAACGGCCTCCGCCTCCCGTTCATGCGCCGGCGCACGCTCAACAACGCGCTCCGCTTCACGCTCACGATGGCGCGGACCGACCGGCAGGACTTCGCGCCCCGCTTCCTCCTCCGCGACCTCGAGGCCACGCTCAGCGGGCTCCCCCTCCCCGACGAGCAGATCACGGGCTCCCGCCGCCTCACCGTCGAGCCCCGCGTCTCGTACACCCTCTCGAACCAGGTCAGCGTCGACGCCTTCGTCCGCTACGAGAGCGTGGACAGCCGCGGCAGCCAGATCCCCTCGACGTCGAACATCAACGGCGGCTTCGCCTTCCGCGTGTCGTTCTCGAACTAGGTCACAGGTCGAAAGTCGAAGGTCGAAGGTCGAAAGTCGAAGGTCGAAAGTCGAAAGTCGAAGGTCGAAAGTCGAAAGCCCTCTGACCTGAGACCTCCAGACCTGCGACCTCCAGACCTGCGACCTTCAGACCTGCGACCTTCAGACCTGCGACCTTCAGACCTTAGACCTGTGACCCCCGTCACCGTCTGCCACCTCGGGCGCGTGGCCTACCGGCCGGCGTGGGCGCTCCAGCGGCGCGTCCAGGAGCGGCTCATCGCCGCCAAGCGCGCCGGCATGGCCGGCGCCGGCGCGGCCGACGGCCTCCCCCACGTCCTCCTCGTCGCCGAGCACCCCCCCGTGTTCACGCTCGGCAAGAGCGGGGACGCGGCGCACCTCCTCCTCAGCGAGGACGCCCTCGCCGCCCGCGGCGCCGAGTACGTGCCGGTCGACCGCGGCGGCGACATCACGTTCCACGGGCCCGGACAGCTCGTCGCCTACCCCATCCTCGACCTCGACCGCCTCCGCTACCCCGACGGCGGGCGCGGCACGGACATCCACCGCTTCCTCCGCGAGCTCGAGGAGGCCGTCGTGCGGACCTGCGCCGACTACGGGCTCGCCGCCGGCCGCGTCGAGGGCCGCACCGGCGTCTGGATCGGGCCCGACGGCCGGGGCGACGAGCGGAAGGTGTGCGCCCTCGGCGTCCGCTGCAGCCGCTGGGTCAGCATGCACGGCCTCGCCTTCAACCTCAACACCGACCTCGGCTGGTTCGACCTCATCGTCCCCTGCGGCATCGCCGACCGGGGCGTCACCTCGCTCGAGCGGGAGCTCGGCCGGGCGGTGGGCTGGGACGAGGCGGCGGCCCGCTTCCTCGCCCACTTCGCCGACGGCTTCGGCGCCACGCTGGAGGAGCGCCGCGGCGACGACGCCCGCGCCTGGCTCGACGCCTTCGCGCCCGAGGCGGTCGCCGCCGAAACCCCGGCTCCCGCCGCGCAGTAACCCGCGCGTACCTTCGGCCGAGCCGGCCCTCCACTGCAACCGCCTGATCCTCATGCCCTTCAACAGCGACCAGTTCGCCCGCCAGCTCCTCATCGAGGCCCTCTTCTACGACGCCGAGTACGGCGCCCTCGGCAACGTCAGCCTCGTCGACAAGGAGAGCGTCCGCGAGCGCTACCTCGCCTCCTACGACCCCGAGCGCGACAACTACCTCATCGAGGAGGCCGTCGAGTGGGAGGACATCGACGCCGACGTCGACGGGGAGGTGGACTACGCCCTCGCCGTCGACGGGAAGGAGTACGGCTGCTTCGAGACCCCCGACGAGGCGGCCGACGCCCTCCTCGGCCTCGCCCGCGAGCACGACCTCGCGCCGAGCTTCATGATCCTCTTCGAGGAGGAGGGCTGAGGGCACGCAGGCGTGCAGGAGCGCAAGCGTGCAGGGGCGCAGGCAGGTAGGCATCGCTGTGCTCGCGCTCCTGCGCTCATGCACGCCTCCACACCCCCGCCGCCAGGCAGCCCCAGCCGGCGATGAAGGCGACGCCACCGAGGGGGGTGACGGCCCCGAGCGCGGGGAGGTCGAGCAGCACGAGGGCGTAGAGGCTGCCGGCGAAGAGGACGGTGCCGGCGAGGAACAGCCACCCGGCCGCGCGCACGAGGCGCCCCGGCCGGTGCGCCGCCACCAGCCCCGCGGCCACGAGGGCGAGCGCGTGCGCGAGGTGGTAGTGCGCCGCCGTCGCCCACGTCGCCAGCCGCTCCGCAGCCACGGCGCCTTCGAGCGCGTGCGCCCCGAACGCCCCCGCGGCCACGGCGAGCGCGCCGCTCACGGCGCCGAGGCCGACGAAGAGGCGGGAGGAGCGGTCCATCGGGTTGATTGCGCGATTGGATGCGTCCTCGCCCCTCACGGAATCACGTACCTCACGTAATCACGCTCACCCGTTCTCGACCTCGCCCTCGCGGATGCGGAACGGGTACGCCGCCCCGTTCACCTTCAGCGTGTACGAGCCGGGCGCGAAGGTGCCGTCGAGGGGGAGGTAGAACCGGAAGGGGCGGACGACCTGCGCGCAGACGGTGCCGCGTGGGCGCCGCATCGTCAGCGTCACGTCGATGAGGTTCATGGCGCGGGTCTGGACGGCCTCGTCGAGCACCGAGCAGGCGTCGGGCAGCGCCCCCTTGATGAGGACCTCGACGGGGACGGCCTCGCCCGGGAGCGCCTCGCGCTGCGCCGGCCGCACGGCCACGCTGTCGAGCACGGCCGGCATGACGAGGTACGCCTCGGCCGTGTCAGCCGGCGTGAGGAGGACGGTTTCCCGGCCGTCGGGGGCGACACCCTCGTAGCGGTGGCCGTACTGGTCGTCGGGGCGCGCGGCCTCGCGCGAGCGGGAGCAGCCGGCGAGGGCGGCGGCAGCCACGACGGCCGCGAGGACGAAGAGGGGGCGGGGGGTCATGCGTCGTCTCGGAGGAGCGCCACCTCCTCGGCGTCCTCGGCCACGTGCTCCATGGGCGCGTCGCCCCAGAGCCGCTCGAGCGCGTAGTACGCCCTCAGCTCGGGGTCGAACACGTGGACGACGAGGTCGAAGTAGTCGAGGACGATCCAGCGCGACGAGCCGGGGGCGCCCTCGCGGTGGAGCGGGCGCTCGCCGGCGTCCTGCCGCAGCCGCTCGACGATCCCGTCCACGACGGCGCGGATCTGGAGGTCGGACTCGCCCGTGGCGAGGACGAAGTAGTCCACCTCGCCGGAGATGCCGCGGAGGTCCATGACGGTGACGTCCTTCGCCTTCTTGTCGAGGGCGGCGTCGACGGCGAGGCGGGCGAGCTCGCGGCCGGGCACGGGGCCCGTGCGGCGCGCGCGCGCGGAGGTGACGGAGGGGGAGGAAGCAGCCATCGAGTGCGGCGGGTCGTTAGCGATCAACGTCCTGGAACGGCGGGAGCGTATGGTAGTCGTGGCCGATGACGACGGAGGCGTCGAGGAGGAGGTCTTCGCGGCGCTCCTCGCGGACGCGCTCGCGCGGGAGGCCTAGGGCCTCTGCGACGCGCGCGGCCGCCTCCGGGTTGCCGATCCGGTCGATTACGACGGTCTCCTGCTGATCGAACGACGTCCAGTTCCCGCTCGCGACCACGTCGAACCCCTGCCGCCGGAGGTAGTGCGTCATCGCGGCGGCGAGGCCGGACGCCCCGGCGCCGTTGCGGACCTCGACCTGGATCCTGTCGCCGCCGAGCTCCGCCCGGGCCTGCTCCCGGGCCTGATCGTCGGCGGGGCCGGTGTGCTCGGTGAAGGTGCGCGTGGCGAGGCCGTAGAGGAGCACGAGCACGGCCAGCCCCGCCCCGAACAGGGCGACGTTGAGGAAGGCGTTGGCGGTTCGGGTCATCGGGCGGAGGCCCTGAAAAAGGACGCGGCACGCCGGAAGGTCCGGCGTGCCGCGCATAAGATCAAGGCACGAGGGGCTCACTCGCCGTTCCGCCAGAACAGCGCGTCGGCGGTGCCGTAGCCGGCGTGCATCCCGAAGCCGCCGTAGGGGGCGAGGCCGTAGCCGGCGTAGCCGTAGGGCGAGGCGTAGGGGCCGAAGGGGCTCTGCTGCACCTGGAGGCGGAGCATGCTGTTCTCGGTCGGGCGGTAGGCGACCTCCGCGTTGCGGAGGAAGACGCGCGCGGGGGTGTCCTGGTCGAAGCCGAGGGCGCTGCGGAGGGCGCCGTCGCCGAAGGGGCTGTGGGCGACGCCCACGTCCACGCGCGCCGCGAGGCGGTCCGTCGGCTGCCACCCGAGGCTCGTGGTGTAGACGCCGAGGCCGAGGCCGCCGCCGGCGAACGACGAGTACGAGAACTCGTACGAGTGGTCGATCCGCAGCGTCCGCGCGTTGAAGAGCTGAGCGAGCGAGAGCGCGCCGGGCGTCTCGTAGACGGCGACGGGCGCGGGGCCGCCGGGGAGGTCGGCGCGCAGCTGCGCGCGCGCGGGCGCGGCGAGGGCCAGGGCGGCGGCGAGGACGGCGGTAGCGACGACGGTGCGCATGAGCGGGAGATCCGGTGGAGGCGGCTAAGGATAGCGGCGGGGGCGCCGCGGGTCAATACACTCCGGAGCGCCCCGGGTTCGTGCGTTTCCCGTACCCCGGTCACATTCTTAACGGAGGACGATCACGCCGCGGGTGGCCTCGAAGCCACCGTCACCGAGGAGGCGGAGGCGGTAAGCGCCCGGCGGGAGGCCGCCGGCCTCGAAGCGGAGCGCGTGGGCGCCCGCCTCGCGCGCCCCGAGAGCGACCGTGCGCACGAGACGCCCCCGCACGTCGTACACCTCCAGCGTCAGCCGCGCCGGCGCGTCGAGGCCGAAGCGGAGCGTGGCGACGTCGCGGAGGGGGTTCGGGGAGACCGCGAGCGCGGATCTCTCTGGCGGCGCCACGTCTTCTCGCCCCACCGTGATGACCGGCGTGCCGTTCTCCACGCCATCGATCCGGGAGTAAATGAGCTCGACGCACGTGGTGCAGCCGGGGTCGCCGCTGCCATAAGCGGTCATCCCCCGGTCAGTCTCAACGACAACCCCGCTGACGAGCGTGCCATAGGTCTTGATCATCCCACCGCCACGTAGAGAGTGGTCAGCCGACGTGCGTGGCTGAAAAGGCTCGCCCGTAACGAAGGACCACACCTGCTGCGTCCCGTCGGGGCACGTCGTGGTGACGTCCATCCCGAAGGGCGCGTCGAGGCCGCAGGGGTAGTATCCCCACGGCCGGTGGACGACGGTCCCGCCCGCCTCGATGCGCTCGGCGACGGAGGCCGTTTCCTCGTCGTAGCGCACGAGCGTGCGGGGCTCACTCGTGCTGCACGGCGTCGGGTCGTCCTCAGCCCGGAAACACTCCAACACCTCGAAGTACGTCTGCCCGTCCACCTCCTTCGTCCCCAGGACTACGGCGACGGTGTACGAGACGGAGGTGTGAGGGAAGAACTCCGTCAGGACACGATACTGCCACTCGTTGCCTACGGCGAGTGGGGCGTAGCGGTGCCAGTCCGTGCTGTCGGGCTCCTGCGCGAGGGCGGGCAGGGCGAGGAGGAGGGCGATGGCCGCGAGGGGAGCACGCATGGTGTCGCTGAGGTTCGGTGTCGCTCCCACAGGGTACGGATCGCGCACCGAACTCACAAGCACGGAGCGCCCGGCAAACCCACCCGCCGCCGCGCCCTGAGGTCCGTCTCGTCCAGCACGTCGTCGAGGCGGCCGAGGCGTGCGCGGTTCCGGCGGATCGGCGGGCGGGTGCGCGGCGTTCGCGGCCCATGCTCCCCGCCGACCTCACCCTCCTCGCCATCGAGTCGTCGTGCGACGACACCGCCGCGGCGGTGCTGACGGGGGGGCGCGTGGCGTCGTCGGTCGTGGCGAGCCAGCGCATCCACGAGGGGTTCGGCGGCGTCGTGCCGGAGCTGGCGAGCCGGGCGCACCAGCGCCTCATCGTGCCGACGGTCGAGGCCGCGCTCGCGGAGGCCGGCGTGGCGAAGGGCGCCCTCGACGGGGTGGCGGTGACGTACGGCCCCGGCCTCGCCGGCTCGCTGCTCGTCGGCCTCTCGTTCGCGAAGGCACTCGCCCTCGGCCTGAACGTCCCGCTCGTCGGCGTCAACCACCTCGAGGGCCACGTCTACAGCGTGTTCATCGAGGAGCCCCGCCCGGCGTTCCCGTACCTCTGCCTGACGGTCTCGGGCGGGCACACGCTGCTGACGCTCGTCCGCGCGGGGTTCGTCCACGAGGAGCTGGGGCGGACGCGCGACGACGCCGCGGGCGAGGCGTTCGACAAGGTGGCGAAGCTGCTCGGCCTCGGCTACCCCGGCGGCCCGGCCGTCGACCGCCTCGCCGCCGAGGGCGACCCGTCGTTCCTCCGCCTCCCCACCCCCCGCCTTCCGGGCGAGGACGGGCGGCCCGGCTTCGCCTTCTCCTTCTCCGGCATCAAGACGGCCGTCCTCTACACCCTCCGCGACCTCCCCGAGCCCGAGCGCCGCCGCGTGCTGGAGGACCACGTCGCCGACGTGTGCGCGTCGTTCCAGCGGGCGGTGGTGGACGCCCTCGTCGGCGCCCTCCGCGACGCCGTCCGCGCGACGGGCGTGCGGGACGTGGCCGTGGTCGGCGGCGTCTCGGCCAACCGGGAGCTGCGTGCGGCGGCGCAGGCGGCGGCCGAGGAGGACGGCTTCCGGCTCTACGTCCCCGCCCTCCGCTACTCCGTGGACAACGCGGCGATGATCGCGGTGACGGGGGCGTTCAAGCTCGCCGCCGGGCTCACCAGCCCGCTCAGCCTCTCGGCCGAGCCGGCGCTGAGGCTGTGACCGGCACGCTCTGAGGAGGCGTGGTGGTGCGGGAGCCCCGGCGGGGTGGTTGTCCCATTGGCTCCCGGGGTATATACTCCCGCACCATTGGACCTTACGCCCAACGCCATGACCTCTCCACTCACCCGCTCTCCGGCCCTCGCCGCCCTCATCCTCCTCCCCGCCGTGGCAGGGGCGCAGCCGCTCCGCCACACGCTCGTCTCCCCCGACCTGGATCAGAACGGCGCCTTCAGCGAGGCCGTCGCGGGCGTGCCGGACGTCGACGGCGACGGCGTGGACGACCTCCTCGTCGGCGCCCGGTTCGAGGGGAGCGATGACCGCGGAGCCGCCTACGTCTTCAGCGGGGCCACTGGCGCCCCCCTATACGCTCTCGCCTCCCCCTACGCGGGGTACCAGAGCTGGTTCGGGTTCGCCGTCGCGGGGGTGCCCGACCTCGACGGCG
>DATGQT010000090.1:0-11141 GCA_035304085.1 Rubricoccaceae bacterium | reverse complement strand
CATCGAGAAGTCGCTCTCGGTGGACAACGTCTTCGTCTTCGCCCTCATCTTCTCCTTCTTCGCCGTGCCGGCGGCGTACCAGCACCGCGTGCTGTTCTGGGGCATCCTCGGCGCCCTCGTCCTCCGGGCCGGCTTCATCGCGGGCGGCATCGCGCTGCTGGAGCGGTTCCACTGGATGGTCTACGTCTTCGGCGCGCTCCTCCTCGTGACGGCCGTCAAGATGGCGTTCGAGAAGGACAAGGAGCTGCACCCGGGGCGGAACCCGGTGCTCCGGCTGTTCCGCCGCCTCGTCCCCGTCACGGCCCGCTACGACGGCGACCGGTTCTTCGTCCGCCGCGGCGGGCGGCGGCGGGCGACGCCGCTGCTGGTGGCGCTGCTGTTCGTCGAAATGAGCGACCTCCTGTTCGCGGTGGACTCGATCCCGGCCATCCTCGCCGTCACGCGCGACCCGTTCGTCGTCTACACCTCGAACGTGTTCGCCATCCTGGGCCTGCGCGCGCTCTACTTCGCGCTGGCCGGCGTGCTGCGGCTGTTCCACCACCTCCACTACGGGCTCGCCGTCATCCTCGCCTTCGTCGGCGTGAAGCTGCTGATCTCGGAGGCGTACGAGGTGCCGACGGCCGTCTCGCTGGCCGTCATCGCGGCGGTGCTCGCCGTCTCCGTCGCGGCGTCGTTGCGGTGGCCGCGGCGCGAGCCGCTGCCGGCGCCGGGCGACGACGGGGCGCTCGTCTAACCCGGCTTTCACGGCGGCGCGGGCGCTGCGGCGGTAGGTTGACGCCTCGCCCGCCCCGCCGCCGATGGCCGCCCCCCGCCCCCGCCTGCCCGAGACCGACATCGTGCTGGTCCTGCGGAACCCGCACCGCTCCGGGTACCTCGGCCGCCTCCTCACCGCCATCGGCGACACGGGCGCCATCGTGGGCGACGTCGAGACCCGGTTCATCGGGGCGGACCACTCGGAGCGCGCGGTGACGGTCTCGGTCCACGACCACGACCACCTCGAGGCCGTGCTCCGGGCCGTCCGCCTGCTCCCCGGCGTCGAGGTCCTCGAGGTGAAGGACCTCGTGTTCGAGCGGCACCTCGGCGGGAAGCTCCACACCGGGCGGACGCGGGACCTCCAGCGGCTCGAGGACCTCCGCTACATCTACACCCCCGGCGTGGCCCGCGTCTGCACGGCGATCCAGCGCGACCCCGCGCTGGCGCGGCAGTACACCGCCGTCGGCGCCTCCGTCGGCATCTTCACCAACGGCACGCGCGTGCTCGGCCTCGGCAACATCGGGCCGCTGGCGAGCCTGCCGGTGATGGAGGGGAAGGCCGTGATCTACGACCAGTTCGTCGGCCTCTCGGCGCACCCCGTGCTCGTGGACACCGAGGACCCCGAGGCGTTCGTCGAGACCGTCGTCCGCGTGGCCCCGACGTTCGGGGGCATCCACCTCGAGGACATCCGCACGCCGGACTGCTTCTACATCGAGGAGGAGCTGATCCGGCGGCTCCGCAAGCCCGTCATGCACGACGACCAGCACGGCACGGCGACGGTGCTCCTGGCGGCGGTGCTCTCGGCCCTCCGCCACACCGGCCGCGAGGGACAGACGGGCCTCGTGTGCGCGCAGGTCGGCCTCGGCGCGGCCGGACTCGCCATCGCCCGGCTCCTCATGGACGCCGGCTTCCGTGTCGTCGGCGTGGACCCCGGGGCCGAGGCGCGCGCCCGCCTCGAAGCCTCCGGCGGCGCGACGGCCGACCTCGCCGAGGCCATGGCCTCGGCCGACGTCGTCATCGCCACGACGGGCGTGGTCGGGCTGATCCGGCCCGAGATGATCCGGCCGGGGCAGATCGTGCTCCCGCTGTCGAACCCCGTCCCGGAGATCTACCCCGAGGACGCGCTGGCCGCCGGCGCCGCCTTCGCCGCCGACGGGAAGAGCGTCAACAACGCGCTGGCGTTCCCGGGCCTGTTCAAGGCGGCCCTAGAGGTGCAGGCCGAGGCCATCACGAGCGCGATGAAGATCGCCGCGGCCGAGGCCATCAGCGCGCTCGCGCCCGAGGGGGAGCTGGTGCCGAGCCCGTTCCACCCCCTCGTCCACGCCCAGGTGGTCGAGGCCGTGAAACGGGCGGCGGGTGCGTGATGACGTGGCACGCTATCTTGCTCCCTCACGTAATCACGTACCTCACGTAATCACCCTGTCA
Source organism: Rubricoccaceae bacterium (assembly GCA_035304085.1). Taxonomy (GTDB): domain Bacteria; phylum Bacteroidota; class Rhodothermia; order Rhodothermales; family Rubricoccaceae; genus DATGQT01. The sequence continues at coordinate 8,963 of DATGQT010000090.1, read as the reverse complement.
CGCCGTCGAGGCTGGGCACCGCGGGCCCGGGGTAGTAGCAGTTCAGGATGGAGTCCATCGCGGCCTCGCCGTGCGCGATGGCCTGCGCCTTCGCCCAGACGGCCGGCGGCAGCAGCGGCGCGAGCGGCTGCTCGACGCGCGCCACGTTCGGAAAGGCGTCGAGGAGGAGGCGGTCCCAGCGGTCGTGGTAGCGGAGGAGGTCGTCCGGGAGGATGACCGTGCGGTCGGTGCCGGGCTCGGGGAGGCACTCGAAGGGGCGGTCGAGGTTGAGCGTGCCGTAGTCGTCGGTGAGCTGCTCGCCGGCCTCGATGTCGCGGAGGGCGATCTCGAAGTCGTACGCCGTCGTGAGGCAGTTGGCGTTCGAGGAGTGGTTGAGGTAGCGGGCGGTGTCCCAGCAGAGGACGTAGCGGCCCCGGTTGTCGCGGAAGGTGAAGTGGTCGAGGGGCTCGCGGAAGAGCGGCCCGAGCGCCTCCACCTCCGCCGGGTCGAGCGTCCGGTCGAGCGGGTCCATCGCCCACGTGATGGTGCCTCGGGGGATGCGCCGGGTGGCGACGACGCCGTAGCCGACCTCGTCGCTGACGAAGCGGAGGGCGGTATGGGGGTGGATCATACGGCCGGGCGCGGGCGGCCCGGAGCAGGGGGGAGCGCGCCGGACGCGGCGGGGGCCACACCGGAAGGTCGGCGCGTCAACCGCGCGTTTTCCCGGCGGTTTCCCCCCGGGGCCGGTGTGCGAAAATTCTCCGGCGCGCCCCGGGGTCCCCCACCCCTCGCCGCGCCCGCTCTCGATGAGTTCGCGGGCGCTCTGGAGGGCCGCCTCGCTCACGGCGTCACCGGCGAGCAGGAGCGCGATCTGCTCGGCGCGCTCGGCTTCGTTGAGCTGGCGTAGTTACGAGCGATCCCGCCAGTATCCCGGGCGTCGCCGCTGATGCGCCACCGCCAGTACGAACAGGCCCTCCTCGTCTGCCCGATATATCAAGTCGTACGGGAAGCGGCGCACGGGCCACTTGCGATGCTCCCGACCGATGGGCGTCCCTAAGCCCGGCGTAGCCCAGACCAGTTGAAGCGCCCGGTCTACCTCATCGGTCAGCTCGTCTCCGAGCCCGGTGACCTGCGCGTTGTAGAATGCCACGGCTGACGTGAGCTCATTCTGGGCCTCCGGGTGGAAAGCGATGCGCTTCACCGCTTCGTCCGCAGGGCCGCGAACACGTCCTCGGCAGGCACGGGCTCGACCGCTCCCGAACGCAGCTCCTCGTCGCGCCGCTGCACCTCCTCCGCCCACGCCCGCTCGATCTCGTCGTCCTCATCGAGGCTGGCGATGAGGAGTTGAGCCAGGCGTGCGCGCTCGTGGACGGGCAGCTTGAGGACCTCGGCTTCGATCTCGTAGATGCTCATGGGTCGGCATCGAGTAGGTACGCGCTCAAGGTAACGCCGCTATCCCTCGCCGCGCCCGCTCTCGATGAGCTCGCGGGCGCTCTGGAGGGCCGCCTCGCTCACGGCGTCGCCGGCGAGCAGGAGCGCGATCTGCTCGGCGCGCTCGGGCTCCTCGAGCGCGCGGATCCGCGTCTTCGTCCGCCCCTCCTCCACCACCTTCTCCACGACGAAGTGGGTGTCCCCCAGCGAGGCGATCTGGGGGAGGTGCGTGATGGCGATGATCTGGTGGTACTGCGCCAGCCGGTGCATGCTCTCGCCGACGCGCCGCGCGACGGCCCCCGAGATGCCCGTGTCGATCTCGTCGAAGACGAGGATGGGGAGCCGCTCGGACTTCGCGAGGATCGTCTTGAGCGCGAGCATGATCCGGCTGATCTCGCCGCCGGAGGCCACCTTCACGAGGGGCTTGGGGTCCTCGCCGAGGTTGGCCGAGATGTGGAACTCGACGAGGTCGGCGCCGACGGGGAAGGCGGCGACGCGGCGGGCCTGGTTGCCGGCGGGGAAGGCGACCCAGCCGGCCTCGTCGTCCTGGAGCCCGAAGCGGACGGCGAACTGGGCGTGGGGCATCCCGAGCGTGGCGAGCTCGACGGCGATCATCTCCTCGATCCGCTCGGCCACCTCGTGCCGCTTCTGGGACAGCCGGTAGGCCGCGCGGCTGAGCCGCTCCTGCGCCTCGGCCACCCGCTCGTTCAGCCGCGCGATGGACGCCTCGAAGTTGACCGCCAGCTCGTACGTCTTCCCGATCTCGGCGCGGAAGTCGAGCACGGCCTCGACGGTGCCGCCGTACTTCCGGGCGAGGAAGTCGAGCTCGCCGAGGCGCTCGCGGATTTCGTCGAGGCGCTCGGGGTTGAACTCGATCCGCGCGTTGTAGTCCTGGAGGAACTGGGTAGCCTCCTTGAGGATGATCTCGGCCGAGCGCACCTCGGCGAGCGTCTCGTCGAAGGAGGCGTCGATGCGGGCGAGGTCCTGGAGCTGGTTGCGGACGAGGACGAGGCGGTCGTAGAGGGCGTCGTCGGACTCGGAGAGCTGCTCGTAGAGGGCGGCGGTGGCCTCGTAGAGTCTCTCCGCGTTCTCGAGGATGCGCCGCTCGGCCTCGAGCTCGTCCACCTCCCCGACCACGGGCGCTGCCTGGTCGATCTCCTCGATCTGGAAGGCGATGAGCTCCTTCTGTTGCCGCAGCTCGGCCTCCCGCCGCACCAGCGCGTCGCGCTCCCGGAGGAGCTCGGCCACCTCCTGGTACCGCTTCCGGTACGTCCCGACGAGGCCGCCGAGGCCGCCGAAGTTGTCGAGCAGCTCGATGTGGGTCTCGGTGCGGAGGAGCGACTGGTGCTCGTGCTGCCCGTGGAGGTCTATCGTGTGGGCGGCCACCTCGCGGAGGACGTCGAGCGTGGCGGGGGTGTCGTTGACGAAGGCGCGGCTGCCCGTGGCCGAGACCTCGCGGCGGACGATGAGGACGCCGTTCGGGCTCGGCTCGATCTCGTGGGCGCGCAGGAGCGCCGGCAGCCGCCCCTCGTCGGCGTGGTCGAAGACCCCCTCGACGACGGCCTTCCGGGCGCCGGTGCGGACGGCCTCCGTGCTCGCGCGGTCACCGAGGAGCAGCCCGAGGGCGCCGACGAGGATGCTCTTCCCCGCGCCCGTCTCGCCCGTGATGATGTTGAGCCCGCTGTCGAACTCGACCTCGAGCTCCTCGATGAGGGCGTAGTCGCGGATGCTGAGGCTGCGAAGCATTGCGGATTGCGGATTGCGGATTTCGGATCTGGACAGACGACTCAGTCAATCCGCACTCCGCAATCCGAAATCCGAAATCGTCACGCGCGCCCGTGGCAGTGCTTGTACTTCTTCCCGGAGCCGCAGGGGCACGGGTCGTTCCGCCCCACCCGCTCGCCGACGACGACGGGCTCCGCCTTCGCCGTGGGGTCCCGCTCGGCCGAGGAGCCCTGGTTGCCGTTGCCGCCGATCTTGACGGCGTAGTCCTGCCCGCTCGCGTGCTGGGTCTGCGCGCGGCGCTGGTCGAGGCGGGGGCGGGGGGCCTGCACCTGCGCCGGGCGGCCGGGGGCGTCGCGCTGGACGACGGGGCCGGCCTTGAACACGAGGCTGACGACCTCGTTGTCGATCTCCTCGATCATGTCCTTGAACAGCCGGAACGCCTCCATCTTGTACTCGATGAGGGGGTCCTTCTGCCCGTAGGCCCGGAGCCCGACGCCCTCCTTGACCTCGTCGAGGTCGCGGAGGTGGTCCACCCACTTCGCGTCGATGACGGAGAGGACGGCGGCGCGCTCGAGGGCGTCGTTGATCTCCTCCCCCTCGCTCTCGAGGACGTCCTCGGGGCGGACGGTGGCGCGGAGGAGCCGGCGGCCGTCGGTGAAGTCGACGAAGAGCTTCTTCGGGCGGTTCTCGTCGGTCGCCTGCGCCATCATCTGGCGGGCGGAGTTGTGGAACGGGCGGGCGAGCGCGGCGCGCTTGCGGCGGTAGTGCTCGGTGGCCTCGTCGAGGATCCGCTCGATGAGGCCGTCCTCGCCGAGGAGGTGGGCCGTCTCGCGGTCGATCTGGAGGTCGAAGGCGAGGTGGCGGAGGAGCTTCTCGCGGATCTCGTCGATCTCGCCCTCGCCGAAGTGCTCGCGGACGACGCGCTCGACGAAGGCGCGGAGCATGTCGAGGATGTCGCCGCGGAGGCGGTCGCCGACGAGCGCGTGCATCCGGCGGTCGTAGATCACCTCGCGCTGGGCGTTGAGGACGTCGTCGTACTCGAGCTGGCGCTTGCGGATGGCGAAGTTGTTCTGCTCCACCTTCTGCTGCGCCCGCTCGATCCCCTTCGTGATCCACTTGTGCGTGATGACCTCGTCCTCCTGCATCCCCATCCTGTCCATGATGCGGGCGGTGCGGTCGTGGCCGAAGAGCCGCATGAGGTCGTCCTCGAGGGAGACGTAGAACACGGACTCGCCGGGGTCGCCCTGGCGGCCGGAGCGGCCGCGGAGCTGGAGGTCGATGCGGCGGCTCTCGTGGCGCTCGGTGCCGAGGATGGCGAGCCCGCCGAGTTCCTTGACGCCGGGGCCGAGCTTGATGTCGGTGCCGCGGCCGGCCATGTTCGTGGCGATGGTGACGGCGCCCCGCCGCCCGGCCTCGGCCACGATCTGCGCCTCGGCCTGCGCCCGGCTCGCCTTCGCGTTGAGCACGTTGTGCTTGATCCCGGCGCGCTGGAGCATCCGGCTCACCGTCTCCGACACCTCGACCGACGTGGTGCCGACGAGGACGGGCTGCCCCTTCTTGTGGTAGGCCTCGATCCGGTCGAGGACCGCCTTGTACTTCGCCCGCTTCGTCTTGTAGACGAGGTCCTCCATGTCGTTGCGGACGACGGGGCGGTTCGTCGGGATGACGACGACGGGGAGGCTGTAGATCTTGTAGAACTCCTCGGCCTCGGTCTCGGCCGTGCCGGTCATGCCGGCGAGCTTGGCGTAGAGGCGGAAGTAGTTCTGGATGGTGATGGTGGCGTAGGTCTGCGTGGCCGCCTGCACCTTCACCTTCTCCTTCGCCTCGATGGCCTGGTGGAGGCCGTCGGAGTAGCGGCGGCCGGGGAGCACGCGGCCCGTGTGCTCGTCCACGATCATCACCTTGTCGTCCTGGACGATGTACTCGACGTCCTTCTCGTAGAGGGTGTAGGCGCGGAGGAGCTGGTTGACGGCGTGGATGCGCTCGTTGCGTTCGGAGTAGAGGGTGTAGAGGTTCCGCTTCGCCTCCTCCATCTCGTTGTTGAGGAGGGCGAGGTCGTTCATCAGCTTGTTCTCCCGCTTCTCCTCCGAGAGCGAGGTGTCGGCCTGGAGGCGCTCGTAGAGCGCCTTCTTCTTCGCCTCGTGCTCCCGCTCGATGCGGGCGACCTCCTCGCCCATGTCGGGGATGACGAAGAACGAGACGTCCTCGCCGGCCGCGCGCGCGATGAACTCGCGGCCCTTGTCCGTCATCTCGATCTGGTGGAGCTTCTCGTCGAGGGCGAAGTAGAGCGGCTCGTCGACCTCGGGCATCCGGCGGGCGTTGTCCTGGAGGTAGAAGAACTCCGTCTTGCGGAGGAGCTGCTCGACGCCGGGCTCGCCCTTGAGCTTGATGAGCTTCTTGTTCCGGGGGAAGCCGCGCTGGGCGCGGAGCAGCGCGAGGCCGGCCTCTTCTTCGAGCTGGCTCGCGCGCTTCCGGTCGCCGGCGGCCTCGGCCGCGTCGCGCTCCTTCAAGAGCCGCTCGGCGTCGGCGACGTAGCCGGCGACGAGCTTCTGCTGGCTGTAGACGAGCTTCTCGACGGGGGGGTTGAGCTCCTGGAACCGGTCCTCGTCGCCCTGGGGGACGGGCCCGGAGATGATCAGCGGCGTCCGCGCCTCGTCGATGAGCACGGAGTCCACCTCGTCCACGATGGCGTAGTGGTGGCCGCGCTGGACGAGCTGCTCGGGGTCCACGACGAACGAGTTGTCGCGGAGGTAGTCGAACCCGAACTCGTTGTTGGTGCCGTAGGTGATGTCGGCGCGGTAGGCCTGCCGGCGGCCGGGCGAGTGCGAGGGGTGCTTGTCGATGCAGTCGACGGTCAGGCCGTGGAACTCGTAGATCGGCCCCATCCACTCGGCGTCGCGCTGGGCGAGGTAGGGGTTGACCGTGACGACGTGGACGCCGCGGCCGACGAGGGCGTTGAGGTAGATCGGCGCCACGGCGACGAGCGTCTTCCCCTCGCCCGTCTTCATCTCGGCCACGGACCCGCGGTGGAGCACGATGCCGCCGATGAGCTGGACGTCGTAGGGCACCATGTCCCACGTGATCTCGCTCCCGCCGGCCTCCCACGTCTTCCCGACCATCCGCCGGCACGTCTCCTTGACGACGGCGAAGGCCTCGGTCAGGATCTCCTCGAGGGCGTCCTCGGCGGCGTCGAGCCAGTCCCCTTCGAGGTCCTCGAGCTGCTGGTAGAGGTCCTGCCGCTCGCGGACGGAGAGCCGCTCGGCGGCGCCCGGCGCGGCCTGCCCGTCGCCGCCGACCTCGTCGCCGACCTCGTCGGCCGTGGCGGACTGGGCGGCCTTGAGGCGGGCGCGGACCTCGGCCTGCTCCGCCTCGATGGGGGCGACGGCCTCGCGGATCTTCGCCTTGAACTCGGCCGTCTTGGCGCGGAGCTCGTCGTCGGTGAGGTGCTGGAAGCGCTCGGCGTGGGCGTTGATCTCCTCGACGAGGGGCCAGAGCTTCCTCAGCTCGCGCTCGTTGCTGTCGCCGCCGAAGAGCTTCTTGAAGGCCTGGAGCATGGGGGTCGGTCGAAAAAACGGGATCTGGGGGACGCCGGGCCGCGCGCCGGGGTCATGGGGTATCGGCCCGCTCGGGCAGCCTCGAAAGTACGCAATGGGGGGCCGCAGCGCCGGGCTGGCACGAGCGGCGAGGGCCGCCCGTTCCACCGCCGCGGAGGTTTCCTTTCGTTCTTTATGGCTGTGGGCTTTCAGCTATCGGCCAGGGGGCGGCGAGGCGGGGGGCACGCCCCGGCCTCCCCTCCCGCCGAATTGCCCTGACGGCCGAACTGAAAGGCCGTACCTTCCCGGCCCGCATGGCCTGCTCCCGTTCAGAACCGCCCCACTCCGGCTGACCGTTCGCTATCCCCGTTCGTGCTCCCCGTGAGCCCGCTGATCACCGACAGCCGATAGCTGACAGCCCACAGCCATGCGCCTCGCCCTCGCCCTCGCCCTCCTGTCCTCCGCCCTCGGCGCGTCGGCGCAGTCGAGCCGGGATACGGGGTACGACCTCCTCCGGCTGGAGCCCTCGGCGCGGGCATCGGCCCTCGCGGGCACCGTCGGCTCGGTGGCGAGCGACGACCCGGCGGCGGTGTTCTACAACCCGGCCCTGCTCGTGCCGGAGATGCACCGCGGCCTCTCGGTGGGCTACCTCAACCACCTCGGCGACGTCAACGCCGGCTTCGCCAGCTACGCCCGGACGGTCGGGCGGTGGGGGACGTTCGCCGGCGGCGTCCGCTTCCTCTCCTACGGCGACTTCGCGCGCGCCGAGGAGGACGGGACGGCCGACGGGTCGTCGTTCGGGGCCGGCGAGGCGGCGCTCTCGGTCTCCTACGCCGCCGACCTCGCCCCCCGCCTCCGCGGCGGCGTCACCGCCCACGCCCTCTTCGCCTGGCTCGACGACGCCGACGCGCAGGCGCTCGCGGCCGACCTCGGCGTCCACTACAGCGTGCCCGAGGCCCTCTTCGGCGCCTCCGCCTCCGTCCACGGCCTCGGCGCCCCGCTCGCCTCGCTCGGCGCCGAGGACGACCGGCTCCCGCTCGACCTCCGCGTCGGCGTCTCGAAGGGGCTCCGGCACATCCCGCTCACCCTCACTCTGATGGGGTACGCCCTCCACGACTACGACGGCGAGGGCTCGGCGCTCGACGAGGCACTCCGGCACGTGGCCGTCGGCGGGGAGTTCCGGTTCGGCGAGGCCGTGCGCGTCCGGCTCGGCTACAACCCCCGCCGGCACGAGGAGCTCGCGACGGGCGGGCGGCTCGACCTCGCCGGCGCCTCGGCCGGGTTCGGCCTGCACCTCTCGCGGTTCGCCTTCGACTACGCGTTCAACTCGTGGAGCGAGATCGGCGGGCTCCACCAGCTCTCGGTGCGGACGCGGCTGTAGTGGGAACGGCGGCCGGGCGTGCGGGTGGGTAGGCTAAAACGAGCCCGCTCCTCGTTTTCCCCCTCGCCCCCGTTCGAGAAAGGGTGAGAGGGGGAACGGGCGAAAGGGAGAAGCCTCTTCCGCGCCCCTTCCCCCCTCACCCGCTCTCCCTTTCCCCCTTTCCCATGCGAAGCCTCCTCGCCTCCGCCCTCGCCCTCCTCCTCACCGCCGCCGGCTGCGGCTCCCCCCGCCCCGTCGCCGGCCCCCCCTCCGACACCGCGATGTCCGACGTGGAGATGGGCGAGGTCTTCGAGATCGCCCGCGGCGGGGCCGTGCTCGTGGAAGGCCAGCGGCTCCGGTTCGAGTCCGTCGTCGCGGACAGCCGCTGCCCCCTCGACGTGGACTGCGTTCGGGCGGGCGAGGCCGTCGTCGCGTTCTCGTTCGTGGGCACGCGGGCCATCGGGGAGATGCGGCTCCAGATCCCCGGCTACGCCGACGCCGAGACGGCGCCGGTGCCGGAGCAGTCCACGACGCGGGGCGCCTTCCGCTTCACGCTCCTCGCGCTCGACCCCTACCCCGGCACGGCCGAGGCCGAGGGGGACGCGCGGCCGGTGGCGACGCTCCGCGTCGAGCGGCTCTGAGCGGCGCCGCTCACCCCGCCTCGGGCTTCCGCTTGAGGAGGCCCTGCTTGCGGAAGTAGATCATCGTCGTGTCGAGGGTGCCGTGGCGCATGCGGCGGCGCACCTCCTCCAGCGGCTTCCCATCGTCGAGCCAGATGAGCGCGGCGGTGTGGGTCAGCGAGTGCGGCGTGATGCCGGGCCGCTTGAGGCTCGCCGCCGTGAGGTGGGCGTCGACGCGGCTGCGGACCGTCCGGGTGTTGAGGCGGGACCCTTCGGAGCGGCGGCCGTGGCTGACGAACAGCGGGCTCTCCGGGC
>DATGQT010000089.1:0-6384 GCA_035304085.1 Rubricoccaceae bacterium | reverse complement strand
GCCTCGCCCGCCTTCACCGCCGTCGTCCTCGACACCGCCGCCGCGCTGCGCCCCCTCCTCGACTGGGGCTGGGCCCTCGTGGACGGGGGCGTCTGAGTAGGCGGGGCGGGAGGAGACGGCGGCGCTCCTCCGGCCCCCTTTCGCCCACTACGAGCGAGGCCGTCCCCGCTCCCCGAGCGGCTAGAGGCCGTCGCCGCAGATGCGGCCGTGGAGGTCGATCTCCAGCGTGCCGAACGTGGTGATCCCGGTGTCGGGGTCGTAGACCGGCTCCGTCAGGGTGATGAGGCCACGGTTGTGCAGGAAGCCCTCGGCGTTCCCGAAGTCGCCGGTGCCGCCGACGACGGTCAGCCGGTCGTTGACGAGGCAGGTCGCGGGGTCATTCCCGACGGGGCTGCACACGGCGTGGTCGTCGGTCCAGAAGGCGTTGCCCGCCCCGTCCTCGAAGTAGTGGACGAGGCGGTACTTGATGGCCCCGTTCCCCATCTGCACCTCGTCGGTGAGGATCGAGCTCAGGAGCCCATCGTAGGGGCCGAGCTGCGTGGGCGTGGGCAAGGCGCCGCTGCCGGCGTAGGGGTCGACCGGGATGAGGACCGGTGCGCCGAGCTGGGCGAGGCCGGCGTGGCGGACGTTCATGCAGCGGTCGGCAGGGCGAGCGTCGGAGGGGGAGGCCGAGGCCGTGTCGCCGAGGGGGGCGGCGTCGCAACCGATGAGGGCGGCCGCCAGGAGAACAGCGCCGAGGAAGGAGCGAGACGTGTTCATGGGGTACCTCTTGGGGTTGATGGGATGGGAGGTGAATGTTCTTCCGAGCCGGGGGGCGTCCGCCTCCGGTCGGAGCCAGCGGCGGACGCCCCGCCGCGTGCCGCTAGCGCAGGAGCGTCACGCGGCGCGTCCGGTCGAAGCCCGGCGCCGTCATCCGCACGAGGTACGTCCCGGCGGGCAGATCCCGCCCGTCGAAGACGGCCTCGTAGCGGCCCGGCGCCCGCTCGGCGTCCACGAGCACGGCCACCTCGCGCCCGAGGAGGTCGTGGACGGCAAGGCGCACGCGCCCGGCCGCGGCCATGTCGTAGGGGAGCGTGACCTGACGATCGGCCGGGTTGGGGTAGGGCGTGTGGAGGGCGGGTTCCGCCCGCAGCCCCGGCGGAGGCTCGCTCGCCACGGGGACAGCCGTAACTGTCACCGTCACTGCTGCCGCCGTGTAACCCACCTCGACCTCCACACCCGCCGGCATCTCGACGGCGGCGAACGTGCCGGAGACCTCGGAGCCGGAGACGACGGTGTAGACGTCACCGACGGCCGGGAGGAAGTCCCCGACGAGCGCGAGGCGGAGGGTGCCGGCGACGGCGGCGCTGCCGGCCGCGGCGATGCGCCCGTTCGGCTCGCCCGGCGGCGCGCCGAGGCCGACGACGAGCGTGCCGCCGGCGCCCTGGGTGTACGAACGCGGTGCCAGCGGCGCATCCGTCCGCACCGTCGTGGCGTCTTCGAGCCCGTGCTCGAGCGGGGCGGCGAGCGAGGAGCCGGCCTCGAACGTGGCCGCACCGTCCGTCAGCCGCACCACCCCGTCCCCCGCGACGGCCGCGCCCCCGTGGAACGTGTGATCGAGCGGCGGTGACGCCGTCGCTTCGCGGAAGAGGAGCACGGCGCCGTCGGCGACGTCGAAGCTCCCGCGCGCCGTGACGTCGCCGAGGAGCCGGAGCGTGCCGGAGGCGACGTGGACGGCCCCGTCGTTGACGAAGTCGGCGCCCTCGATCTTGTAGCCCATGTTGAACTCGCCCTCGTGCGCGAGCGTGATCGTAGCGCCCTCCTCGTTCACGAGGTCGGCGTAGAACGAGCCGGCCGCCGTGGCCTCGAAGCCCGCCCCGCTCCGGTTGTAGAACGTCCCCGTGCTCGCGCGCCACACCGAGCCCCCCTCGAACACCGTCGTCCCGAAGCTCTCCAGCACGCGGTGGAGCTCCTTCCGGTCGGTGGTGAGCCGGAGCGTGGCCCCGGCCGCGATGGTCGTGGTGCCCGTCCCCGCCATCACGCTCCGGCTGGCGCCGAACGGTGCCTCCCCCCCCGGCCACACGAACTCCCCCCCGGCCGGGATCACCACGTCGTCGCCGCCGGAGAGCCGGGAGTAGCCGCCGCTGACGACGAGGCGAGGGAGGGTGACGGCGCCGCCCGTGTCGAAGGTGACGCTCCGGTTGATGGTGGTGGTCCCGGTGACAGTGTACGTCGCCCCGCCTTCGAACCGGACATCGCGCTCGAAGCGGACGTCGCCCCCGCCGGAGACCGCGGCGCCGGCGGGGAAGACGGCGGTGGGCGTCCCTCCCCGGAAGACGAGCGTGGCCCCCTCGGCGACGGTGAACGTCGCGGCCGTCCCCACCGCGAGCGGCCCGCTGAGGCGGAGCTCGCCCGCCTCCACGCGGATGGCCCCGTCGTTGCGCTCGAACTGCCCCCGGTCGAACTGGGCGACGCCGGAGGTGTTGACGGTGATCGTCGCGCCGGCCTCGTTGACGACGGGGGGATCGAAGTAGTACCCGCTGGTGACGACGAGGGCGCCCCGGTTGGTGAAGTGGCCGCCGTCCTCCAGGGTGACGTGCCCCGCGCTCCACGTGGCCGTCCCCTCGTTGACGAGGGGCCGCCCGAGCCGCTTCTTCTCGCTGGAGGAGAGGTGGAGGGTGGCGCCGGGGGCGATGGTCGTGGTGCCGGTACCGCCCATGGTGTTGGTCTGGCCGAAGTAGTCGCCGCCGGGCCAGTCCATCGCCTCGGTGACGGTGAGGTCGCCGGGGCCGTCGAGGCGGGCGGCGGACCCGTAGAGGGTGAGCGTGGCGACGCTCGTGGGCTCGTTGAGGGTGACGGTGCCGGTGCCGATGGTGACGTCGTCGCCGGGTCCGGGGACGACGCCGCAGCTCCAGTTCGAGGCCGTCTCCCAGTCGCCCGCGCCGCCGTTCCAGGCGCACACGTCCTGCGCGGCAGCGGCCGGGGCGAGGAGGAGCGCGAGGAGGGGTAGCCTTAGGAGATTCATGGTCGTTGGGCGTTTGGAGTGAACGAGGTCATTTGAAGGGAACGGGGTCATCGGTTCGCAGGGGGGCGTCCGCACCGGCGCCGCGCGCGAGGGGCACCCGCAGCGCCGCCAGCTCGGCGACGAACGCCTCGATCCGGTCGATCCGCGCCTCGTGGTCGTCGAGGCGGATCCGCTCGGCCTCGGCGCGCTCGAGGAGGCCGCGGAGGGCGGCGAGCGAGCCGTCGCCGGGGCGGCGGATCACCAGCGCCTCCTCGGTCTCGACGGTGAGTTCGATGCGGCGCTGCTTCGTCATGGGGCGGGGGCGATGCCCTCCGGGAGGGGGGTGCGGTGTGCTGGAGGCGAGCGTGCCGGGGCGCTTGCCCCGGGCTCGGGTGGCGCCGTACCATGGCGGCCCGGATCCGAGCGCCGGCCCTGGCTTCGGATACGGCCTCAACCTCTCGCCTCGCCGCCGCCGGAGTCCTGAAGCCGCGCTTATTTCTGCCTTAAGCAGGCCTTAATCCGACGATGAGCGCCGACCGCCGCCCCGCCGGGAGGAGGCCCCGCTACGCCTTCGGCCCGTTCGTGCTCGACCCGGCCGAGCGCCGGCTCCTCCGCGACGGCGCACCGGTGGACCTCCCCCCGAAGGCGTTCGACACCCTCGTCGTCCTCGTCGAGAACAGCGGCCGCCTCGTGACGAAGGACGAGCTCCTCGACGCCGTCTGGCCCGACGCCGTCGTCGAGGAGAACTACGTCAGCGTGAACGTTTCGAAGCTGCGCGCGGCGCTCGGCGAGACGGCCCGGGACTGGACCTACATCGAGACGGTCCCCCGGAGCGGGTACCGGTTCGCGCCCGTCGTGCGGATGGAGGACGCGCCGGAGGTAGCCGAGGAGGTGGTGCTGGTACGGCGGCAGCGGCGGCACCTCGTCGCCGAGGAGGGTCCGGCGCGGCGGCAGGGGCCACGCACGACGACTTGGTTGCTCGCCGTCGGCACCCTCGTCGTCGTGGCCGGGCTCACCGTGCTGGCGTGGCGGGTGCGGGCCCCCGCGCCGCCGGCGGTCCGCTCCGTGGCGGTCCTCCCGCTCCAGGCGCTGGGCCACCTGGAGCCCGAGGGGCTCGGCCTCGGCCTCGCCGACGCCCTCATCACCGCGCTCGCCGCCGCCGACGGCCTCGAGGTGCGCCCGACGGGCGCGGTCCTCGCCTACGCCGAGGGCGCACGCGACCCCGTGGCCGCCGGCCGCGCCCTCGGCGTCGACGCCGTCCTCGACGGGCGCGCCCAGCAGGCCGGCGAGCACCTCCGCGTGACGCTCCAGCTCATCGACACCCGCGACGGCACGGCGCGCTGGTCCGGCGCCTTCAGCGCCGTCGCCACCGACCTCCTCGCCGTCCAGGACTCCCTCGCCGTGCAGGCGGTGCGGGCCCTCGCCCTGGACCTCGACCCCGACCGCGTCGGGGCCGTCGGCCGCCGCCGCACCGACAGCCCCGCGGCCCACGAGGCCTACCTCCGCGGACGCCACCTCTTCAACAAGCGGACGGGGGCGGACCTCCACGAGAGCCTCGCCGCCTTCCGCGAGGCGGCCGACGCCGACCCCACCTTCGCGCTGCCCTACGCGGCGATGGCCGAGGTCTACAGCCTGCTGGTGTGGTACGCGGGGGTACCGCCGCACGAGGCGTACCCCCGGGCGCGCGCGGCGGCCCAGCGCGCCCTCGCCCTCGACAGCACCCTCGCCGAGGCCTACGTGCCGCTGGCCACGGTGACGTGGGTGTACGCGTGGGACGCGGCGGCGGCCGAGGGCCTGTTCCGCCGCGCCCTCGCCCTCGACCCGAACCTCGCCTCGGCGCACCAGGGGCTCGGCCAGCTCCTCTCCCTCACGGGCCGGCTCGACGAGGGCCTCCGCCACCTCGAGCGGGCCCGCGCGCTCGACCCGCTCTCCCCCGTCCTCGCCGTCGACACCGGCTCGGCTTTCCTCTACAACGGGGAGGCCGAGGAGGCCATCCGGCGCTACCGCGCCGTGCTGACGCTGGAACCGGACTTCGCGCTCGCCCACGTCTTCCTCAGCTTCGCCTACGAGGCGACCGGCCGGCCGGCGGACGCCCTCGCGGCGGCCGAGACGGCCGTTCGGGTGGGCGGACGGACGCCGCTGTGGCTGGCGGGGCTGGGCCGCGCCTACGCCCGGGCCGGCCGCGAGGCCGAGGCGCGGGCGGTGTTGGCCGAACTGGAAGCCCTGGCGGCCGAGCTCTTCGTCTCCCCGCTCGGCATCAGCCTCATCCACGAAGGACTCGGCGATCAGGAGGCCGCCCTCGACGCGCTGGAACAGGCGGTGGAGGCGCGGGACCCCATGCTCATCTACCTCGCGCTCGACCCCCGGTACGACGGCCTCCGCGGCAGCCTCCGCTTCGCGGCGATCGAGCGGCAGGTGCGCCTGTGACGCCCTGACCTAGGCCCTTCCCGAAGAGACGGTGTGCGTCTGGCCGGGGCCATCGGCCGCCATCCGCACGAGGTAGCTCCCGCTCGCCAGCCCGGCGCGGCCCGGCCGGGCACGTCGCTTTCCCTGACGGCCCTGACCCGTTCGGGCGAGGATTTCCGTTGGTATCCCTGAAGCGCCGATCCCCGTCCGCTGAAAGACCTCGTTCCGACATGGCGTTCCGCTCCCTTCTCCGCGCGGCCGTCGAGCGTGTGCTTGCGCGTGGCCGATACGTACTCCCCGCCGCCGTCCTCGCCGCCGTGGGCGGGCTGGTTCACGCCGACGACGCCTCGGCCCAAGCGCCGCGCCGCGCCGAGGGGCCGGACGCCCGCCCCGACCGCCCCGGGCGCACCGACCCCGCCGCCCGGCGCGGCCCGCTGGGGGGGCGTCAGAACACACGGCTGCGCCGAGCACCACGTACGGACCCGCGCGGCGGCCCCCCGTCGGCCACCTCCCGGGGCGGCGGGCCCTTCGCGCTCCTGCCCCCGGACCAGTCGCCCTTCGACCCGCCGGTCTACGTCGGCTACAACGCCACGCCCGCGCTGGCGGACCTCGACGGCGACGGCGACCTCGACCTCGTCGTCGGCGACTACTACGGGGCGTTCCGCTATTTCGAGAACGCCGACGGCATCTTCACCGAGCGGACCGGCACCGACAACCCCTTCGACGGCCTCGCCGCGGACTACAACAGCACGCCCACGTTCGTCGACCTCGATGATGACGGCGACCTCGACCTCGTCTCGGGCGAGTACGCCGGCTACTTCCGTCTCTACGAGAACGAGGCCGGCGTCTTCACCGAGCAGACCGGCGCCGACAACCCGTTCACCGGCCTCTTCGCCGACTACAACAGCACGCCCACGTTCGTCGACCTCGACGCCGACGGCGACCCCGACCTCGTCAGTGGCAACCGGTACGGCTACTTCCATTACTTCCGCAAC
>DATGQT010000088.1:0-11663 GCA_035304085.1 Rubricoccaceae bacterium | reverse complement strand
CCCCACCTCCGGATCGGCAGGAAACGCCTCGTCGAGCCGGCACCCTCCGTTGATGGGAGAACCGTCCGTAAAGACGACGACGGCACCCAGGGTGTCGAATCGGATGGCGTAGCGGAACGTCTCCGGCGGCGACGGCTCCGGTACGTCTGCGCCCTCGTCTTCACGATCACGAAGTAGCGCTGGCCGCCGACGAGCGTGTCTGAGACCACCTCTTCCTCTGCAAGGAAACGGCACGGCGTGGACCAGCAGCCTCCATAAGGCCCCTCCTCCACTTCGTCGTACTGCCAGACGTTGCCGACCTGGAGCGGGTAATACCGCCAGGCCGAGGTGGTGTCGGGGACGGGGTCCTGCGCGAGGGCGGGCGTGGCGAGCGCGAGGAGGAGCGCGACGGAAGCAATGCGCATAGCGGCGGGGGCAGGTAGACGGGCCCCTGCCATAGTAGGAATCCCTGCGTTCCCTCGCAACCCTGACCGGTGTGCAAAAGGTGCACCGCCGGCCGGCACTCAGGCCGCGCCGTCGCCGGAGGGGAGGAGCGGGAGGCGGACGGTGAACGTGGTTCCCCGTCCCTCCTGCGTCGCGAACGAGATGGCCCCGCCGGAGGCCTCGACGGCCTTCTGGACGATGGCCAGCCCGAGCCCCATCCCGCTCGTCTTCGTCGAGAAGTTGGGCTGGAAGATCCGCTCGCGCGCGTCCTCCGGGATGCCAGTCCCGGTGTCCTCGACCTCGGCCCAGGCGTGGACGTCGTCGCGCCAGGTGCGGGCGGTGATGCGGCCGGGGCGCTTCGCCGGCGGGGCATCGTCCTCCGGCATGGCCTGGAGCGCGTTCTTGAGGAGGTTGATGAACGCCCGCCGCAGCTCCTCGCGGTCGGCCTCGACGGGGAGGGCGCCGGGGGCGAGGTCGAGGCGGAGCACGACCGGGAGCCCGTCGGGCCCGCCGGCCTCGTCCTCGAACAGCGCCGCCGCCTCCTGCACGACGGCGTTGAGGTCGAGCGGCTCGGGGCGCCGCCGCGGCAGGCGGGCGAACGACGAGAACTCGCCGGCGATGCGGTCGAGCGCGTCGATCTGCTCGATGAGCGTGGCGGTGATGCGGTCGAGCGCGCCGGCGAACCGCTGCTCCTCGGGCGTGGCGTCCTCGCCGGGGGGCCGGTAGGCGCGGCGGAGGTGCTGCACCGAGAGCTTCATCGGCGTGAGCGGGTTCTTGATCTCGTGGGCCACCTGGCGGGCCATCTCGCGCCAGGCCAGCTCGCGCTCGTGCTGGGCGAGCCGGCGGCGGCTCTCGGCGAGCTGCCCCTGCATCCGGTTGAACGTCTCGACGAGCTCGCCCATCTCGTCGCGGCTCTCGACCGGCAGCGGCACGTCCATCTGCCCGGCGCCGACGGCCTGGAGGCCGGCGCGGAGGCGGCGGAACGGGCGCGTGAGCTGGTTGGCCAGCAGCGCCGTCGTAACGAAGATGCCGATGAGGAGGACGAGGAGGGCGCCGAAGAGGTACGCGATCATCCGCGCCTGCTCCGCCTCGATGGCCGCCTGCTCGGGGAGCGTCGGCACGGCCACGGCGCCGACGGTCCGCCCCGCCTCGTCGGCGACGGCGACGTAGCCGGTGGTGTAGTCGAACGAGCCGATGCGGTCCGGGGCGAAGGCGTAGCGCTGGCCGCCGGTGTAGAGGGCGGCCCAGACGGCGGCCGGCAGCCGCGCGTCGATGAGGCGCTGGCGGACGAGCTGCGGCCGGCTCGTCGAGGCGAGCCGCTCGCCGAGGTAGACGTGGACGTCGACGCGGAGGCCCTGGCTGATCTGGTCGGCGCGGGCGCGCTCGAGCGCGGCCGTCACGGGCGTGCCCGGCCCGGCCACGGCCAGCACCTCGGCCTCGGCCCGCTGCAGCCGCTGCCGGAGCACGTCGCGCACGGACTGCCGGTTCTGCTCCGCGATCACCTGCTGCCCGATCACCCCCGTCACCGCCACGCTCGCGATGCCGACGAGGAGGAACCGCGTGAGGACCTTGTCGCGGAACCGGCTCTTCGGCGCCGGGAGCAGCCCCGCCCGCCGCCGCACCGGCACCCCGGCGAGGTAGACGACGAGGCCGAGGGCGAGGCCGGCCACCGTCATGCGGAGGAGGTAGAAGAGGTGGTCGTAGTAGGCCACGGTGGGGGCGCGCACGGCCACGACGTCGAGGCGGTCCTCCTTCTCGCCGGGGAGGCGGCGGTAGTAGGTGCGGAAGCCGCGGTCGTCGAGCGTCTCGCGGAGCCACACGGCGCGCGGGGCGTCCGTGGCCAGGAGGAGGGCGCGCACCTCGGGCGGGAGCTGGCTCGGGCCCGTCGGCTCGCCGAGGCTGCGGACGAGCACGCCGTCGTCGTACTCGGCGTAGGCGAACGCCTCGTCGTCCTCGCCGAAGAGGCCGGCCGGCACGAGCACGCGCGGGAACGGGGTCTCGGCGACGAACCGCGACAGCCGCGGGGCGACGCGGGCGTAGAGCCACGCCACCGGCTCGGCCCCCGCCGCCGCGCGCAGCGGCGCGATGCCGGCGTAGCGGTAGGCGCCGCGCCGCCGCTCGACGGGCACGCGCGCGAGGTAGATCCCACCCGTCTCCCGCGCGAGGTAGCGCGCGCGGAGGGCGGCGAACGCGAGGGGGTCGTCCTTCCGCGCCCGCGGCGCCCCCGCCTCCTCCGGCGCCCCCTCGGGCGTGACGGCGAGGGTGTCGCCGGCCGGCGTGAAGAGGACGAGGCGGACGTCGTACTCGGACAGCGACGCGAGGAGCGAGCCGGCCACGAGGTTGCCCACGAGGCCGTCGAGCGTGGCCTGGAGGGTGTCCTCGACGAAGGGGTCGTCGGCCTCGGCCGGCGTGGCGGGCGCGGCCACGGCGGCGGTGTCGGGCGGCAGCTCGTGCCCCTGCCGCGCCGCCTCGACGGCGGCGACGAGCGCCGGGCGCACCTCCGCGCTCCGCGCCTCGACCAGCACCTGCTCGACGGCGAAGACGGCGCGGCGGTCCTGCCCCGTCGCGAAGTCCTCGGCCGCCGCCACCATCACGGCCTCGCGCCGCTCGCGCGCGGCCCGCAGCATGAGGAGGTACGTGAGCGGCACGAGCACGAGCACGCAGACGAGCATGCCGCGGAACGTGAGCGGCCACGCCCAGCGGTCGCGCCGCCCGAGGAGGAACAGCGCCGCCGCCCCGCCCGCCACCACGAGCAGCGGGGCCACCGCCCACGGCGGCACCTCGCTCAGCGGCGTCGCCAGCGCGGCCACGACGAGGCTGAACGCGATGAGGCCGAGGCCGACGGCCGTCAGCCCCTGCCGCACGCGCCGCCGCCCCCCCAGCGCCAGCCGCCCCAGCATCACGGCCGCCGCCGAGACGCCCGTCGCCGCGAACGCGCCGCCGAGCAGCGCGGCGAAGACGGCGAGCGTGAGCGGCTCCGGCACCGGCCCCGAGCGGGCGAAGTAGCCGAGCGTCGCGTCGAGGACGGCGTGGCGGACGCCGACGGCGAGGGCGGCCACGGCGCCCCCGGCCACCAGCACGGCGCCCCCCACGCCGAGCGCCGCGCGCAGCGGGCGCACGGGCTGCGGACGGTGCCGCAGCGTCGCCGCCGTGCGGACGAGCGCGAAGCGCAGCAGCGCCACGGCCGTCAGCCCCGCCCACGACGCCGTGATCAGGAGGTCGCCCGCGGAGCGGAGGAGCCCCCCGCCGACGTCGGAGGCGAGGTAGATGGGGTCGAAGAGGGCCGAGCCGAGGCCGCCGCGCTCGATCCAGCGGGCGGGGGCGTCGAGGGCGAGGAGGCCGTAGCGCGCGCCCCACCACGCCAGCACCCACGCCGCGAGCACGGCCCCGGCGGCCCCCCACCCCGGCCGCGCCGCGTCGCCCCGCCGGAGCGCCCGCCGCATCGCCCGCTCCACGACCATCCAGAGCCCGGCGAGGAGCCACCCCCCCAGGAGCGCGAGCCCGAACGCGACGACGTGGCCGCCCTCCACCCGCGCCCGCGCCACGAGCGCCCGCTCGCTCGGCGTCGGCACGGCCACCCACCCCAGCGTCGCCCCGTCGGGCCCGACGATCCGGGCGGCCTCGTCGCGGAAGGCGCGGAGGCGCCCGGTGTAGGCGACGGCGAACGGGAGCGCGACCTCGCCCCGCCACGCGTCGGCGAGGTCGTAGTCGCTGAGGTACTGGTTGCGGACGGGGACCTCCACCTGCGCCAGCCGCATCGCGCGGACGCCGCCGAGGAAACGCCCGCCCTCCCACACGGGCTGCCACAGCACGAGCAGCCGCCGGCCGGTGCCGTCGAGGACGACGCCGCTGCGGAGGGTGTCCGGGATGCCGCGGCTGGCCGCCGGCCCGAAGGGGGCCGCGAACCCGTCCCACCCCACGAGCGCCCCGTCCGCCCGGTACACCTCCACCGACCGGTACCGCCCCCCCTCGCCGAGGAGCCGCGCGAGCACGGCCTCGTCGCGCGTGGGGAGGGACGCCGTCGTGTCGGCGAGGGCGCGGCGGACGAGGGGGTCGGCGGCGAGGCGCCCGGCCCGCTCTCGCAGGTCGGCCATCACCGCGGCCGTCCCCGCGCGGACCGAGCGGACGGTCTCGGCGACGGCCTCGGCGGCTACCCGCTCGGGGTCGGCCCGCACCTGCGCCACGCGCCACGCCTGCACGCCGAGCGCGGCCAGCACGAAGAGCGCCAGCGCCACGGCGACGCCGAGGAAGCGGCGGACGAGACGCGCTTTGAGCACGGGGAGCGGAGGGGCGGCTACGCCGCAAAGCTAGCGCACGCGGCGGCGCGGCCCTCCGGCGCCGTCAGAACGTGCCCGTCCGCTGGAACGACGCCCGCTCGATGCGGATCGCCTCGAGCGTCCAGTCCTCGTCGTCCCCCTCGTCCTCGTCGGCGCTGACGCGGAAGCCGACGTAGAGCGTGAACGGCGCGCTGCTGTTGCCCGACCAGTACCGCCCCATCGCGGCCCGCCCGTCCCCGGCGACGGAGCGCTCCGAGAGCTCGACGCGGTCGGGCGGGTAGCGGCGGAAGAAGTCGCGGAGGACGAGGGAGGCCTGGCCGCGGCTGTAGCGCGCGCCGTGCCCGAGGAGGACGATCTCTACCCGGGACGCGGTGAGGTCGAGGAGCGCGTCGCAGTCGCCTTCCGCGAACGCCTCGGTGACGGCGGCGACCCGCTCGTCCGTGGGGTCGGGGGCCGGCTCCTCGACCTCCTGCGCCGAGGGGTAGGCCGGGAGCAGGATGAGGAGGCCCGCCGCGAGGGCGGCCACGACGCGGAGAGCCCGGGGGGAGAGGGGAGTAACGAGGCGCATAGGGGGACGGCGGGGGCGCCCGGCACACCCAGCCGCAGCGCTCGCCCCCGCACGGCACAAAAAGTAGTCCGATCCGCCCCTCGCCGCAACCGGCTGTTTTTGCACCCCTCATCTCCGCGACGCTGCCCTCTGCTGTAGACGGTGGACGGTGGACAGTAGACAGGGGTCAGAAGGCAGGGGAACTTCTCCCGTCCCACCTTTGGACCACGGACCACGGCGCTAGAGCCGCGCGAGCAGCGCCCGGTCGTGCCGCCGCTGCATCCGCACGAGCGCCGCGAAGACCGCGTTCAGGACGACGACCTCGAACGCGAAGAAGAACACCGGGCTACCGGCGAGACACGCCGCGAAGATGGCGAGGGTCCGGTAGTTGGAGCAGAGCAGGTTCCAGCGCCGGACGCCACGCAGGTTCACCGCGCGGTACGCCGCCGCGACGCGCGCCGCCCCCTCGGGCTCGCGGAGCGCCGCCTCCAGCCGCGCGCGCAGGGGCTCCTCGCCGGCCGTCACGGCGCGCTGCATCTGGAGGTAGCGCAGGTGCACCCGCCCGAACGCCCGCGCCCACCCCCGCCGGCCCTGCAGCTCCCGCCGGAACGCCTCCGGCGTCGGGACGCGCGCCGCGCGCTTGCCGTGCACCCAGAAGTCGTACGACTGCCGCTGGAACTCGTAGGCGCCGGCCTGCGCGAGGTGGCTGAGCCCGGCCAGCACGGCGGCGCCCCACGCCCACGGCCCCAGCGCCTGCGCCGACGCCCACGCGAGGCTGAGGTAGACGAGCGCGAAGGTGCCGTGGTCGCAGAGGCCGTCGAGCACCTTGCCGACCTCGGAGGTCCGCCCGGTCAGCCGCGCGAGCTGGCCGTCGGCGCCGTCGAGCACGTGCCACCCGATCATGAGCCCGAAGCCGAGCAGCGGCATCGGCCAGCGTTCGTACCCGGCGTAGGCGAGCGCCGCCCCGGCGCCGAAGCCGAGGCCGACGACCGAGACGGCGTTGGGCGAGACGCCCCACCGCGCCAGGCGCGTCACCAGCGCCCGGCTCATCGGGTGGATGAGGTAGCGGTTCGTCGGCTCCTCGATCTCGCGCGTCCGCCTCACCGGCACCGGCTCCGCGATCATCGCTGGCTCCTCCGTCTTGTTACACGTCGTCTTGGATTCAAACGCCGGTGGCGCCCGCCCGCGGGCGCCGCTTCGCTCCCGCGTGCCGCCGGAGGTGGCGCATCACGAGGACGGCGCCGACGGCGAGGAACGCGTAGAAGCTCAGCAGCCGCCACACCAGCAGCGTCGGCGCGACGAGCGGCTCGGGGACGAGGGGCGGCCCGAGGAAGAGCACGTAAAGCCCCTCGACGCCGCCGGCGCCCCCCGGCGTGGGCATCGCCAGCGCGCCGAGGTGGAGCGCCGCCGCGCGCAGGAACACCGGCACCCCGTCTACGCCGGGGTAGACGCTCCAGATCACGAGGAGGACGAGGAGGTACCGGAGGAGCCAGGGCAGGAGCGTGAGCACGAACCCCCTGACGTAGAACCCGGGCGGCTGCGCGCGCAGGACGCCCGAGCGCGCGCGGAGGTCCTCCATCGCGCGCACGGCGCGCGGCCGGAGCCGGCGGAGCCACCGGAGCCGGAACACGAACGCGACGACGCGCACGAGGTGCTGCGGCCGCACGAGCGTGCCGTAGGCGAAGGCGAGCACCCAGGCCAGGTACCCGC
The DNA here is from genome assembly GCA_035304085.1 of Rubricoccaceae bacterium. Lineage (GTDB taxonomy): Bacteria > Bacteroidota > Rhodothermia > Rhodothermales > Rubricoccaceae > DATGQT01. Next base: position 4,706 of record DATGQT010000088.1, on the reverse strand, counting down.
AGAAGAACAGCACGAGGGACCAGTGGCCCACCGTCCCCAGCGCCGGCGGGAACACCTCCACGAACGCCGTGCAGGCGAGCAGCACCGGGATGGTGAGGGCGAAGCAGATCTGGTCCACCAGCATCGAGAAGAGGACGACGGCGGTGGCCTCGCCCAGCGGCAGCCGCTGGTCCCGCGCGATGAAGACGGCCGCGAACGGGCCGCCCCCCACGGTCGAGGGCGTGATGTAGGCGAAGAAGTCCCACACGATCTGGCTGCGGACGCTGCCGCGGAGGCCGAGCCGCCCGCCCGAGAAGTAGCGCAGGCGCCACGCGCCGAAGAGGACGCGGAGCGCCACCGCCGCCAGCGCCGCCGCCAGCAGCCAGGGGCTCAGGTGGTCCAGGAAGGGCCCGAACGCCGCGGGGTCGAACGTGAAGTACCCCACGACGCCCAGCACCGCCAGGCTCAGCGCCAGCGACCACACCACGCCGCGGAGCGACATGCCCGAGGCCGGGCGGGCGGGCGCCTCCAGTGCGGCCTGCACGGAGGGGGGCGGCGCCAGCACGGCTTCTTCGGCGGGGTTCGGAGGCATGGCGGGGGGTACGGACGGACGACGGCGTAGATACGAGAAAAACCGGACGTGGGACACCCCGCCCGCCGCCCCGACTGCGGAGATGCATCGAAGCCTACCCCTCGCGTGCCAGCCACGCCGGGTAGCCCATCGCCCGCGCGGGCGGGAGTGCGGGCGGCGCGCCGCAGGCGAAGGCGTGGGCGGCCGCGCGACGGAGCACGTCCGGCAGCGCCGCCTCGTCGGCGCCCCACGCCTCGAAGCAGACGCTCCACCACGCGGCGCCCGCCACCTGGACCTCGCTCACCTCGAGGCTGCACCCCTGCACCGCATCCACCTCGACTTCCACCGGCCGCACGCCCGCCGCGTCCACCGCGAACGGGCGGTTGAGGCGGCGCTTGTGCACGGCCACCCAGTCGTCCGTCTCGGGCGCGGCCTCCTCGGCCAGCGCGAAGCGCCACTTCCGCCAGCGCTCGACGCGGCCGGCGGCCTCCTCGGTGAAGCGCGCCTCTTCCAGCAGGGCCTCCCGCCGCTTCACCTCGACGCCGCCCTCGCGCGTCTTGACGCCGAGGTCGGTGGCCTCGGTGCGGACGTAGCGGTCCGTCCTCACCTCCCACGCGCGCGCCCCGGCCGCCGCCTCGAACCAGCGGACGACGGCCTCCGGCAGGGGACCGCGGAGGAACCAGCGGACTTCGGCGGTGGGGCGCACGCGGCGTGGTACGTGATCCGTGACGCGTGAAGGTAACAGCCCCTGCGCATCGTGCCTCCAGGGAGCGACGCGTCATCCCCGATCCCGTCGAAGCGTCGCTCATGCGAGGAGCAGCGCGATCCCCTCAGAGGGTGTGTGAGAACCCGCTCAGGCGGCCGCTGCGGCCGGCTTCGGCCGGGGCAGCCGCCTCCGCATCAGCCGCGTCATCGCCGCGTAGATCATCGCCTCGCTCGTCTCCGGGAGGTACTCGTAGTCCTTCGACAGCCGGCGGTACCGACTCGGCCACGCGAGCGTCCGCTCGGGATCGTGGGCGATCCCGCCACCCTCCGCTTCGGGAGCACCTGGAACCCCTCGGGCTTCTCCTCCAGCCCGTACCGCCACAGCTGCCGGTCCCGATCCCGGACCGCCTCCATCCGCCCCCCCCCGCTCCGCCGCCCACGCCTGCACCGGCCCCCGGTACCCGTGGTCGGTCCAGATCACCGCGAGGTGGGGCAGCCGCCCCTTCAATTCGGCCGTGAGGAGACGACGGGCGCCCTGCCCGTCGTGGACGTCGGCGCCGTGGACGCACGCGCCGAGGAGGAGCCCCGTCGGGTCGACGAGGACGTGCCGCTTCCGCCCGGCCAGCCGCCTCGCCCCGTCGTAGCCGCGCTCGGGGCCGCCCCGCTCCGTCGCTCGTACCGATTGGCTGTCGATGGCGGCACCGCTGGGGCTCGGCCCGCGGCCCTCGCCGGCGCGGACGCGGGCAAGGATCTACGTCCGGGTTACCGATGGACCGACATGGCCTCCGTCATACCGGAGCCAGATCCTTCGCTCCGCTCAGGATGACAGCCTCATCTGGAAACGACCATGGCTGAGCTGAAAAAGCGCGCGTTGCGGCGGCACCACTACCGCCGGCTCCAACGGAGACGGTCCGGGTACTGGATGGGCTACGCTGCTCGCGGGGACGGCCCGCGTGGGAAGGTCGTCTCCGCGCCGTGCAGGTGCTCCGGCCCGTGTTGCGGAAACCCGCGTCGGCACTTCGGTGAGGTGACGCGGCAAGAGCAGCGACAGGAGGATCGGGAGAGGTTGGCGGCCTCCGAACTCTAGCCCATCCACCGCGTTCACGGCGCCGTAGCTTGCGGCCTCATAGATACTCTGCCTTCCCGTGAACACCCTCGACCGTCTCCGCGCCCTCCTCGCCCGGCGCATCCTCGTCCTCGACGGCGCGATGGGCACGATGATCCAGCGCCACGGCTTCGCCGAGGAGGACTTCCGCGGCGCGCGCTTCAGGGACTGGCCGCAGCCCCTCCAGGGCAACAACGACCTCCTCTCGATCACCCAGCCCGAGGCCGTCCGCGCCATCCACGAGGCCTACCTCGCCGCCGGCGCCGACGTCGTCTCGACCAACACCTTCAACGCCAACGCCGTCTCGCAGGCGGACTACGGCACCGAGGGGCTGGCCTACGAGATCAACGCCGCCGCCGCCCGCCTCGCCCGCGCCGCCGCCGACGTCCAGACGGCCCGCACGCCCGACCGCCCCCGCTTCGTCGCCGGCGCCCTCGGGCCGATGAACAAGACGCTCTCGCTCTCGCCCGACGTCACCGACCCCGGCTTCCGCGGCGTCACCTTCGACGCCGTCCGCGACGCCTACACCGAGGCCGTCCGCGGGCTGGTGGACGGCGGGGCCGACGTCCTCCTCGTCGAAACCATCTTCGACACGCTCAACGCGAAGGCGGCGCTCGTAGCGATCCGCCGGTTCTTCCGCGAGACGGGCCGCGTGCTCCCGGTGATGGTCTCGGGCACCGTCGTGGACCAGAGCGGGCGCACGCTCGTCGGCCAGACCGTGGAGGCGTTCTGGATCTCGATGGCGCACGCGCCGGCGCTCCTCTCCGCCGGCCTCAACTGCGCGCTCGGGACGGCCCAGATGCGCCCGTTCATCGAGGAGCTCGCCCGCGTCGCCCCCGTGCCGACGAGCCTCTACCCCAACGCCGGCCTCCCCAACGAGCTCGGCGGCTACGACGAGGGGCCCGACTTCATGGCCCGCGTGCTGGCCGAGTACGCCGAGGAGGGGCTCGTCAACCTCGTCGGCTCCTGCTGCGGGAGCACGCCCGAGCACACGGCCGCCATCGCCGAGGCCGTCGCGGGCAAGCAGCCCCGGCAGATCCCGGAGGTGCCGCGCTACACCCGGCTGGCCGGCCTCGAACCCCTCGTCATCCGTCCCGAGACCAACTTCGTCAACGTCGGCGAGCGGACGAACGTGACGGGCAGCCGCCGCTTCGCCCGCCTCATCAGAGAAGGCGACTACGAGGAGGCGCTCTCCGTCGCCCGCCAGCAGGTCGAGAACGGTGCCCAGGCCATCGACGTGAACATGGACGAGGGCCTCCTCGACGCCGAGGCGGCCATGGAGCGGTTCCTGCTCCTCGCCATGAGCGAGCCCGACATCGCGCGCGTCCCCGTCGTCGTGGACTCGTCGCGCTGGGAGGTCATCGAGGCGGGGCTGAAGTGCCTCCCCGGCAAGCCCGTCGTCAACTCGATCTCGCTCAAGGAGGGGGAGGACGCCTTCCGCGAGCAGGCGGAGAAGGCGCGCGACTACGGCGCCGCCGTCATCGTGATGGCCTTCGACGAGGAGGGGCAGGCCGATACGTTCGAGCGGCGCATCGCCATCTGCGAGCGGGCCTACCGCATCCTCACCGAGGAGGTCGGCTTTCCGCCCGAGGACGTCGTCTTCGACCCCAACATCTTCCCCGTCGCCACCGGCATCCCCGAGCACAGCCGCTACGCGCTCGACTTCCTCGAGGCCACGCGGTGGATCAAGGCGAACCTCCCCGGCGCGAAGGTCTCGGGCGGCGTCTCGAACCTGAGCTTCTCGTTCCGCGGCAACGAGCGCGTCCGCGAGGCGATGCACGCGGCGTTCCTCTACCACGCCGTCCGGGCCGGCATGGACATGGGCATCGTCAACGCCGGCCAGCTCGCCGTCTACGACGAGGTCGAGCCCGCGCTCCGGGACCTCGTGGAGGACGTGCTGTTCGACCGCCGGCCGGACGCGACGGAGCGGCTCGTGGCTTACGCCGAGGAGGTGCGCGAGCACGGGGGCGAGGCGCGGGAGCAGGAGGCCGCCTGGCGCAGCGCGCCCGTCGAGGAGCGCCTGAAGCACGCCCTCGTCAAGGGCATCACCGACTACGTCGAGGCCGACGTCGAGGAGGCGCGGCAGGCGTACCCGCGGCCGCTCGACGTGATCGAGGGCCCGCTCATGGACGGGATGAACGTCGTCGGCGACCTCTTCGGGAGCGGGAAGATGTTCCTCCCGCAGGTGGTCAAGAGCGCCCGCGTGATGAAGCGGGCCGTCGCCTACCTCACGCCGTTCATCGAGGCGGAGCAGGCGGCGCACGGCGAGGCGGACCAGAAAGCGCCGCTCGTGCTCCTGGCCACCGTCAAGGGCGACGTCCACGACATCGGCAAGAACATCGTCGG
>DATGQT010000087.1:0-8121 GCA_035304085.1 Rubricoccaceae bacterium | reverse complement strand
GCCGAGGTCGCAGATCCCGCCCGCGGGGCCGAGGGCCGCGTGGCCGGACGCTACGACCTCGTCTCCCTCCTCATCGGCGTCAACGACCAGTACCGCGGGCGCGACCCGGAGGCGTACCGCCCGGCGTTCCGCGCCCTCCTCGCCCGCGCCGTCGCCTTCGCCGGCGGCGACCCCGCCCGCGTCCTCGTCCTCTCCATCCCCGACTGGGGCGTGACGCCCTTCGCCGAGGGCCGGGACCGCGCCCGGATCGCCCGCGAGATCGACGCCTTCAACGAGGTCAACCGCGAGGAGACGAACGCCGGCGGCGCACGGTACGTGGACGTCGCCCCGCTCTCCCGCACGCAGGGCGCGCTGGTCGTGGACGACGGCCTGCACCCCGACGGCGCGGCCTACGCGGCGTGGGTCGAGGCGGCGCTGCCGGAGGCCCGGGCAGCATTGGCAGGGGATCGTTCGACGTGACCCGTCGAACGTTCGACGGGGAGGGGACGGGTCCCTGATTTCACCCCGTCGCCTTGCGAGTCTGAAGGGTCGCCCGTTACATTGGCCCCACGCCGAGGGCGGCGGATCGCCCCGCGCAGTCCCCCCGAACACAACGCGTTAGCGCTGCCCGTGCTTGAGGCGCTCCAGGAGGCCCGCCACGTACTCGAGCTCCAGCGCGCGCTCGTCGGGCGGTACCGCTTCCTCGCCCCGGCGCCCCCCGCCGCCGGCCCCACCACACCCCCCGATCCCGCCAAGGCGGGACTCCGTGAAAGCGACGACGCGATGCCCGACCTGTTCGGCGCCCTCTCGGACCCCAGCCAGGACCCCGCCCTCTCCCCCTACGAGCGGATCGAGGCCCTCATCCCCGAGGACTCCCCCCTCCGCGCGATGACCTCGCTGGAGGAGATCTTCGACTGGCTCAAGCAGACCGTCCTCGTCCCCATCGACGAGGACCGGATCAACCCCGTCCTCGGCACCGGCGACCCCGACGCCGACCTCATGATCATCGGCGAGGCGCCCGGCGCCGACGAGGACCGCCAGGGCGAGCCCTTCGTCGGCCGCGCCGGACAGCTCCTCAACAAGATCCTCGAGGCCATCCACTTCGAGCGCGGCGACGTCTACATCACGAACATCCTCAAGACGCGCCCGCCGGGGAACCGCGACCCCCTCCCGGCCGAGGTCGAGGCCCACATCCCGATCCTGTACAGGCAGATCACCCTCGTCCGCCCGAAGCTCCTCCTCGCCGTCGGGAAGACCGCCGGCAACAGCCTCCTCGGCCGCACCTCCTCCATGGCCAGCCTGCGCGGGAAGTTCCACGACTTCTACGGCCTCCCCCTCATGGTGACGTACCACCCGGCGGCGCTCCTGCGCAACCCGCAGTGGAAGCGCCCCACCTGGGAAGACGTCAAGCTGCTCCGCACCCGCTACGACCAGCTCGTGGACGGCGCCCCGTCCAGGCAGGCCTAGCCGTCCCCCCGACCGCCGATGGCCGACCACGAGGAACACCAGCAGCGCCCCCTGCGCATCGAGGAGAGCGGCGCGCAGTACCCGATCCAGACGATGACGGGGGCGCGGAAGGCGCCGCGCCCGGCCAACGTCGTCCCGCTCCACGAGCAGGCCGGCCGGATGCCCCCCCAGGCCGTCGACGTCGAGCAGTCCGTCCTCGGGGCCATGCTCATCGAGCGCGAGGCGATCCCGCGCGCCATCGAGGTCCTCCCGGCCGACGCGTTCTACGAGCCGCGCCACCAGCGGATCTACGCCGCCATGCAGGCGCTCTTCGAGCGCGGCAACCCCGTCGACCTCGTCACGCTCACCGAGGAGCTCAAGCGGCGGGGGGACTACGAGCAGATCGGCGGCTACTACCTCAGCGAGCTCACCACCCGCGTCGCCTCCGCGGCCAACGTCGAGTACCACGCCCGCATCATCGCCGAGAAGAGCCTGCTCCGCAAGCTCATCGCCACGATGACCGGCGTCGTCGGGCAGGCCTACGACCCGACCACCGACGCGTTCGACCTCCTCGACGACGCCGAGCGCCAGATCTTCCAGATCTCCGAGAGCCAGCTCCGCCGCGGCGCCGTGCCCATGCGCGAGGTCGTCCGCGGCACGTTCGAGCAGCTCCACCGCCTCCACGGCCGCGTCGGCGGCATCACCGGCGTGCCGTCCGGGTTCACCCAGCTCGACAACCTCACCGGCGGCTGGCAGAACTCCGACCTCATCATCATCGCCGCCCGGCCGAGCATGGGGAAGTGCCTCGGCCGGGGCACCCGCGTGCTGATGTACGACGGGACGCTCAAGGCCGTCGAGGACGTGGAGGTCGGCGACCTGCTGATGGGCGACGACTCGACGCCGCGCCGCGTCCGCTCGCTCGCGCGGGGGCGCGAGATGATGTACTGGGTCCGTCAGCGGCACGGAATCGACTACCGCGTCAACGAGAGCCACATCCTCTCGCTCAAGAAGAGCCGCCGCGAAGGGCGCGTGCCGCGTGGCACCGTCGTCAACGTCTCCGTCCGCGACTACCTCGGGAAGTCCGGCAAGTGGAAGAACGACCACAAGGGGTACAAGGTCGCCGTCGCGTTCCCCGAGCGGCCGCTGCCGGTGGACCCGTACATCCTGGGCATCTGGCTGGGCGATGGCAAGACGGACGACGCCCGCATCTACACCACCGATGAGGAGGTGGCCGCTTACCTCCACGCCTACGCCGAGGCCGACGGGGCTGAAGTCCGCTTGAGCGACGTCGATCGTTGCCCGGGCTACCGGATCACCAAGGGCCGGTCGCGGGCGCGCCACGAGACCTCGCTCCACCAAGCGCTCCGTGAGCTGGGCGTGCTCGGCGACAAGCACATCCCGCACGCCTACCTCGCCAATAGTCGCCGGAACCGCCTCCAACTCCTCGCCGGGCTCATCGACAGCGATGGCCGCTGCAACAAGGGCCACGGGGGCACCTACGAGATCACGCAGAAGAGCGAGCGGCTCGCCCGCCAGATCAAGTTCCTCTGCGACACCCTCGGCTACCGCACGTCGCTACGGGCCAAGATGGCGCGGTGCCAGACCGGCGCCGGGAGCACCGTCTGGCGCGTCCGATTCAACGGCAACGTGGACGAGATCCCCGTCCGCATCGACCGGAAGAAGGCGGCGCCGTGGACGGACTTCCGCGACTGGACGGTCACCGGCGTCACCGTCGAGCCGGACCGGGTGGACGACTACTTCGGGTTCGAAATCGACGGCAACCGGCTCTTCCTGCTGGAGGACGGGACGGTCACCCACAACACGGCGATGTCGCTCGCGATGATGCGGAACGCGGCGCTCCACCCCGAGAAGCCCGTCGCCGTCGCCTACTTCTCGCTCGAGATGAGCGCGGGCCAGCTCGCCCAGCGCCTCCTCACGTCCGAGGCGCGCGTGGACGCGCAGGCCGCCCGCACCGGCCGCCTCCACGACGACGAGTGGCCCAAGCTCGCCCGTGCCGCCGGCCGCCTCGCCGAGGCCCCCGTCTTCATCGACGACACGCCCGGCCTCGGCATCCTCGAGCTCCGCGCGAAGTGCCGCCGCCTCAAGGCCGAGCACAACATCGGGCTGGTCATCGTGGACTACCTCCAGCTCATGCACGGGACGGTCCAGAGCAAGAGCGCCAACCGCGAGCAGGAGATCGCCCAGATCAGCCGCTCCCTCAAGGGGCTCGCCAAGGAGCTCGACGTCCCCGTCATCGCGCTCTCCCAGCTCTCGCGCGCCGTCGAGACGCGCGGCGGCGACAAGCGGCCCCAGCTCTCCGACCTCCGCGAGTCCGGCTGCCTCACGGCCGACACGCTCGTCACCCTCGCCGATACCGGCCGCCGCGTGCCCATCGGGGAGCTGGCGGCGATGCATCCAGAGGGCGGCTTCCACGTCTGGGCGCTGAACCCGGCGACGCTGAAGCTGGAGGTGGCCGAGGTCAGCCGCGCCTGGCAGACCGGCACGAAGCCCGTCTTCCGCCTCACCACCCGCCTCGGCCGCACGATCCGCGCGACGGCCAATCACAAGTTCCTCACCGTCGAGGGCTGGAAGCCGCTCGACGCGCTCGCGGAAGGCGAGCACCTCGCGCTCCCCCGTCGCCTCGGGCAGCCGGAGGAGGCGACGATGACGCCGGACGAGCTCGCGCTCCTCGGCCACCTCATCGGCGACGGTTGTACGCTCCCACGCCACGCCGTACAGTACACCACACGCGAGGACGACCTCGCCGAGTACGTCGCGGACCTCGCCGGGCGTGTGTTCGGGTCGAACGTGGCGCCGCGCGTGCATCGGGAGCGGCAATGGTACCAGGTGTACCTCACCTCCACGCGCCGGCACACCCACGGCGTCCGCAGCGCCGTCGCCGAGTGGCTCGACCGCCTCGGCGTGTGGGGGCTGCGCTCGCACGAGAAGCGCGTGCCCGAGGCCGTCTTCGCGCAGCCCGAGGCCCATGTCGCCCACTTCCTCCGCCACCTCTGGGCCACCGACGGCTGCGTCCGGATGCGCGGCGGCGCCCGGCCGTATCCGGCCGTCTACTACGCCAGCAGCAGCGAGCGGCTGGCACGCGACGTGCAGGCGCTCCTGCTCCGCGTCGGCGTCAACGCGCGGGTCAAGCGGCTCCCGCAGCCCGGCAAGGGCCGCGACCAGCACCACGTCATCGTGAGTGGACAGCCGGACCTGCTCCGGTTCGCTGAGGTCGTCGGGGCCGTGGGGCGCTACAAGCAGGAGGCGCTGACCGCCATCCTCGACCACCTCGATGAGCGGGAGGCGAACCCGAACCGCGACGCCATCCCGCGGGCAGTCTGGGAGCGCCTGGTGCTCCCGGCGATGGCGCGGGCCGGCCTCTCGCAGCGGCAGATGCAGGCGGGCCTCGGGATGGCCTACTGCGGCGCGACGCTCTTCAAGCACAACCTCGGCCGGGACCGCGCCCTCCGCGTCGCCGAGGTCGTCGGCTCGGCGGCCCTCGCCCGTCTGGCGCAGAGCGACGTGTACTGGGACGAGGTCGTTTCCATCGAGCCCGACGGCGTCGAGGCGGTCTTCGACCTGACGGTCCCGGGGCCGCACAACTTCGTCGCCGACGACGTCGTCGTCCACAACTCCATCGAGCAGGACGCCGACGTCGTCGGGTTCATCTACCGCGCCGAGCGCTACGGCATCACCGTCGACGAGAACGGGAACTCGACGGAGGGGCTGGCCGAGGTCATCATCGGGAAGCAGCGGAACGGGCCCATAGGGAGCGTCAAGCTCGCCTTCGTCAACCAGTACGCCCGGTTCGAGAACCTCACGGCCTACCTCGCCGGCGACACCGACGGCGGCTACGGTGGAGGGGGGTACGACGGAGGAGGGTACGGTTACGACGCGGGCCCGGCCGGCGGCTACGACGGCACGCCGCCGCCGCTCCCGCCCATGAGCGACGCGCCCTTCTGAGGCGCCCGCGGATTCAGGGATAACCCGGGGCGGGGAGCCTTGCACCCGGCCGCGCGGTAGGCTACCCTGAACGCCCCGTCCGTCGCCGCCCCCCGCGGGCGCCCCTGGACCCATGCCTCGAGCCGTAACCCGAGGAGCCCTCCTGCTGCTCGCTGCCGCGGTGGTCACGAGCACGACCGGGCCCGCTCGTGCGCAGCCCCGTGGTGGGGACCGCGAGGAGGCCGCCGGCGTCTCGCTCCTCTTCCCCACCGACAACGAGGCCGTCCTGAACTTCGAGCCGGCGCGGTTCTACATGGGCCTCGAGCGCCACTTCGGCCGCGAGAAGGAGTGGACGTGGGAGGGCGGGACGTACGGGTACGTCCGCGAGGCGCGCCGGACGCCGGCCGGCTGGCGCTTCACCCGCTTCCACGAGGGCGTCGACATCGCGCCGCTCTACCGCGACGCGCGCGGCGAGCCGCTCGACGAGGTGCGCGCCGTCGACGAGGGCCGCGTCGTCTACGCCAACGCCAGCCCCGGCGCCTCCGACTACGGCCGCTACGTGGTGGTCGAGCACGTGTGGGAGGGGAGCCCGTTCTACACGCTCTACGCCCACCTCGCCTCGGTGGCCGTCCGCGGCGGCGAGTGGGTGGAGCGCGGCCAGCGCCTCGGCGTCCTCGGCTACTCGGGCCGGGGGCTCGACCGCGCGCGGGCCCACCTCCACTTCGAGATCAACCTCCTGCTCAACGAGCACTTCTGGGCGTGGCGCGACGGGCGCCGCTCGCGGTGGAGCGCCACGCACGGGCGGTTCCACGGCGTCAACCTCGCCGGCGTCTCGCCCGTCGAGATCCTCGAGCGGAGCCACGACGCGCGCAACTTCTCCATCGTGGACCTCCTCGCGCACCAGCAGGCCGACGTGACGGTGCACGTGCCCGCCGGCCCACCGCCCGACCTCCTCGGCCGCTACCCGTGGATGTGCCGCTCGTGCGACGGCGGCCCGCCGCCCGAGTGGGCGCCTTCGTGGGAGGTGCGCCTCACCCGCGCCGGCCTCCCCGTCCGCGTCGAGCCGATGGACCGCCACGTGCCGACGCTCCGGCTGGCACACGTGGACGGCATGGTCGAGGCCGACTACCTCGCTTCGCGCATCCTCACGCGGCCGGGTCCGGGCGCCGACCTCAATGCGACCGGGCGTGCGCTCCTCGCGCTCCTCTTCACGCGGCCGGGCCACGTCCCCAACTGGTAACGGGCCCGGCACGAGGTCGAGCGCGCTCCGGTTGAGGTAGGCGATCCGGTTCGTCGTGAGGAGGCGGGCGGCCGAGACAGGGGGCGTTCATCGTCGTTGGGAAAGACGGTGGATGTGCGAAGGTAGGTGGCTCCGCCGCCGTAAAGGGGACGCTCGGCCCCGCCGTCGTCCCCTTACGGAATTCGCCGTCGGGCCGCGTGCTAGGGGGAGTCCTGAAGCCACCGGAACGGGCAACCGCGTGGGGGACCTCCGGTAAGAGCAGGCCGGGTCTCCCCTCTCCTCGCCCTTCTCGTCATGGTCTCTCTCGCCCTTCCCTCCCGCACCGCAGGCGACGCCGAGCGCGTCGCCTCGGCCGTCGGCGGCGCGCTCCTCACGCTCTACGGGCTCTCGCGCCGCTCGCTCGGCGGCGCCGCCCTCGCCGGGCTCGGCGGCGTCCTCGCGTACCGCGGCGCCACCGGCCGCTTCCCCCTCGTCGGCGTGGCTGGCGGCGCGACGCCCGCGCCCGTTCAGGTCGTCGAGGCGGTGACGGTGACGGTACCGCGCGCGGAGGCCTACGCGTTCTGGCGGCGGCTCGAGAACCTCCCCCGCTTCATGCACCACCTTCGGAGCGTGCGCGACCTCGGCGACGGCCGCTCGCACTGGGTGGCGAAGGGGCCGGGCCCGCTGCCCGACATCGAGTGGCTGGCCGAGATCATCGAGGAGCGCGAGGGCGAGGTGCTCGCGTGGCGCTCCCTCCCCGGCGCCGACGTCGTCAACGGCGGCCACGTCCGCTTCACGGATGCGCCCGGCGGCGGCACCGAGGTCCACGTCCGCATCTCGTACCACGCCCCCGGCGGGGCCGCCGGCGCCGCGCTCGCCCGCCGGCTCGACCCCGTCTTCGGGCAGATGGTCAAGGAGGACGTCCGCCGGTTCAAGCACGTCCTCGAGGCCGGCGAGGTCCCCACCACCGACGGCCAGCCCTCCGGACGGGTGTCCGGAAGTGAAAAGTGAAAAGGGTAAAGTGAGAAAGATGCCCTTTCCACAGTTCGCTGCATCTCTCCGGTGTTTCACCCTTCGCCCTTCACACTTCACCTTTCACTTCCCATGAAGGCCGTCTGCTGGCACGGCGTCGGGCACGTTCAGGTCGACACCGTCCCCGACCCCGAGATCCTCAACCCCCGCGACGCCATCGTCCGCGTCACGAGCACGGCGATCTGCGGCTCCGACCTCCACCTCTACGACGGCTACATCCCCGCGATGGCGCCGGGCGACATCCTCGGCCACGAGTTCATGGGCGAGGTCGTCGAGGTGGGGCCGGAGGTGACGGGCGTCCGCGCGGGCGACCGCGTGGTCGTCCCGTTCCCCATCGCGTGCGGGCGCTGCCGGCACTGCGAGCGGTCGGAGTACAGCCTCTGCGACAACTCGAACCCCAACGCCGAGGCCGCCGAGAAGGCCTACGGCTACACCCCCGCCGGCATCTACGGCTACTCCCACCTCCTCGGCGGCTACGCCGGCGGGCAGGCGCAGTACGCCCG
>DATGQT010000086.1:0-11144 GCA_035304085.1 Rubricoccaceae bacterium | reverse complement strand
CCAGTGAATGCCATCGAGGCGCCCATCGAGATCGAGCGATCCTATCAACGGCTCGCAAGAGAGGAAGCGGACCTGGGCAGGCACGCTGCGTAGCGCAGCGATACGGTTCGCCACTCGCTCGTCCTCGACGCTCGTGCCGAGCCAGACGTTCGGGAGCGGCCACCGCTTCTGATCGACTCTCAGCGCTCTGCCCATCGCCGTAGCCGCTGCCTTCGTACAGAGCGCGACGGGCCCTGGCTCCTGTTCAGCCAGCCAGTCGAAGTACGCCCGCATCCGCTCGGGACGCTTCGTGAGCACCTGATACTGGTGCTGCGGCGTCGCCGCCATGACGCCGAAGACGGCGGCGACGAACTCGAACGGAACCCCCGGATGAAAGAGGTCGCTCATCGAGTTCACGAACCACAGCGTGTCCTGCCGGCGGCGGAGCGGCTGGTCCAGCGTGTCAGCGTGCGTGCGGACCACGCCGTTGAAGTGGTGCTTCCCCGCGTTGATGAGCCCGGCGTACTTCTCCGACCCCATCGCGGCGAGCCGCCGCGTCATGGTGACGGCGTAGCAGAGGTCACAGCCCGCAGACGCCCGCGTGCAGCCCGTCACCGGGTTCCACGTCGCTTCGGTCCACTCGATGGAGGAGGAGGCCATAGGGCTGCAGGTTCATAACGCCGGGTGCCAGCATCGCGTCACGCAACCTAGCTCTTCAGCAGGTGATTTGCGATGCGCAGAGCCAGTCCTCCCGCCTTTGGATTCGGGTTTGCTGCAGCGAAGCAGAGCATGTAGATCGGCTGCCCGGTAGAGTTGCGCAGCGACTTGTAGTGTTGTGCCACATGGGGAAACACCTTCCGCAGGCGGGCGAGGTAGTACCGAGCGATGTCGTCGAAGTTCACCACTTTCTCACGCTCCTGATCCCGCGACCTCTCTTCAGGAAACATCGGTATCTCTCCTTTGCGGACTTTCAGCACCTCGGTGCTCTCATAAAGTCCTGTACGCCAGTCCCTCGTCCCAAAGAAACGGTCGAGTCGTCGTGCCCATCCTGGTGGTATATCAGAGAGTCTCCGAGCAAGGAGCCGATTCAGCGCTATGCCAATCGGGACTAGGATCCACACATCTACAGCTTTCGTCTGAGCAAGTGCTTCTAGCGTAGGCCATTCCAACTGCATCCCAAATGGATCTACGAAGACCACAGCTCGCCGCTTACGCCAGTCCAATGATGCTAGCTCCTGCAAGCGCTGGTTCGCTTCGCCCTGTAGGATTCGCACATCGCGCTCTCGGAAGCTGGCGGCCAGTTTTTCCAACTGGGCCACGTTCCTCTTACTTTTCTCAATGAAGGTGTAGGCGTCAAAGCCCGAGTCGAGTGATAAAGCGATCCGAGCGGAACCGTCGCGAAACGCTGCTACTTCCTCAGAGGAGGGCGTGAAGAGGTCAGGGGACAGGCTTCCTGGTAGCCTTCGGTAACCAGCTCCTGCGAAGGCATCGATGTACTCCAGCCTGAAGTACTGCCTCTGGTTCTTCAGCGCTGTCAGATACGGACTGAGGTAGCTCCTCAGCACGTTGAGCTTCACCTCAGTCCAACTTCCTCCCCATGGGCGCTCGTCAGCGTCCTCTCTTTGAGCGGTCGGTTCAGCCATCGCTTTCAACTTGCAGCAAGGTCAATCCACAAGTTCGCGCCGACGGCCATCACAAGCAAACTCGTCACATTACGCCGTAGGCGAGCATGGCGTCGGCCACCTTCACGAAGCCGCCGACGTTGGCGCCCCTGACGTAGTTGACGTGGTCGTCCTCGGCGCCGTAGCGGACGCACGTGGCGTGGACGGAGGCCATGATGTGCTGGAGCTTCTCGTCCACCTCCCTGCGCGTCCACGCCATGCGGAGGCTGTTCTGGCTCATCTCCAGCCCCGAGGTCGCCACGCCGCCTGCGTTGGCGGCCTTGCCGGGGCCGTAGAGGATGCCGGCGGCCTCGAACCGGTGCGCCGCCGCCGGCGTGCACGGCATGTTCGCCCCCTCGCTCACGACGAAGCACCCGTTCTCCAGCAGGGTCTTCGCGTCGCCGTCGTCGAGCTCGTTCTCGACGGCCGACGGGAAGGTGCAGTCGCACGGGACGGCCCACGGCGTGGCGTCGGGGTGGAACGCGAGGCCGTCGGCCTCGGCCCACGTGGCGAGCGTGCCGCGGACGACGTTCTTGTGGTGCATGAGGGCGTGGAGCTGCTCCTCGTGCAGCCCGTCGGGGAAGTGGACGGTGCCGGTGCGGTCGGAGAACGTGAGGACGGTGGCGCCGAGGTCGAGCAGCTTCTCGGCCGTGTACTGCGCGACGTTGCCCGCGCCCGAGATCACGCACCGCTTCCCCTCGAGGTCGTCGCCGCGGTGGGCCAGCATCTCGCGGGCGAAGTAGACGGCGCCGTAGCCGGTGGCCTCGGGGCGGAGCAGGCTCCCGCCCCACCCGTCGCCCTTGCCGGTGAGCGCGCCGGTGAACGCGTTGCGGAGCCGCTTGTACTGCCCGAAGAGGTACCCGATCTCGCGCCCGCCCACGCCGATGTCGCCGGCGGGCACGTCGGTGTCCTCGCCGATGTGGCGGTGGAGCTCGGTCATGAACGCCTGGCAGAACCGCATGACCTCGGCGTCCGACTTCCCCTTCGGGTCGAAGTCGCTCCCGCCCTTGGCCCCGCCCATGGGCAGCGTCGTCAGGCTGTTCTTGAACACCTGCTCGAAGGCGAGGAACTTGAGGACCGACAGCGTGACGGAGGGGTCGAACCGGAGGCCGCCCTTGTAGGGCCCGATGGCGTTGCACTGCTGGACGCGGTAGCCGCGGTTGACCTGGATGCGGCCCTCGTCGTCCTCCCACGCCACGCGGAACATCACCACGCGGTCCGGCTCGACGAGCCGCTCGAGCACGCGGGCCTCCTCGTAGGCGGGGTGGCAGTTGACGAACGGGACGACCTTCTCGGCCACCTCGCGGACGGCCTGGAGGAACTCGGGCTGGCCGGGGTTCCGGCGCTCGACCTCCTCCATGAACGACGGGAGCTCCATGGCAGGCGCAGTGGGTTGGAATGGCAGAGGATACGGCGAAGCACGGAACTCCGCGCTCGCGCCGTGGCCCTCGTCGTTACCGCTCCAGGCCCACCGGCACCGCCACCACCACGCGGCCGTCCACGCCGATGGTGTAGAGGAGGGTGAGCGTCGCCGGCCGGGGGCCCGCGCGCGGCGCCTCGTAGACGATCTCGCCCCGCCGCACGCCGCCCGGCTCGACGGCGTCGCCGTCCTGCCCGCCCGAGGCGTCGACGGGGTAGTAGGCGCGGCCGGTGTCGTCGGTGAGGCGGGTGCGGAAGGCGCGCCGCGGCCACTCGTCCCACTCCCCGAGGAAGTCGAGCGAGCGCTCCTCGATGCGGAGGCGGACCTGCACGCGGTCGTCGCCGGCGGGGGTGACGCTGACGCGGCGGACGGTGACCTCGAAGGAGTGCCCGCGCGTGGTCGTGCCGACGCGGCGGACCTCGGTCGAGAACGTCTGGGTGCGCGGGCCCTCGGGGGCGTCCACCGTCACGAACACCGTGTAGTCGCCGGCGGCGTCGGGGTCCGTGCTCGTCACGTCGAGCTCGTAGGCGCCGCCGTCGAGGTCGGCCTCGATCCGCGCCGCGCGCTCCCCGCTGCGCCGGGCGACGACGCGGTCGCCCTGCCGCAGCACCACCTCCGGCTCGAACGCCTCGGAGCGGACCTCGATGAGGGCCGCGGTCCCCTCGGCGGCCTCGAACCGGTAGGTGTCGCCGTAGCGGCCGTCGCGGTACCAGCCGGACTCCCCGAGCGTCCCGCTCACGCCCACCCCGTCGGTGCGGATGGCGAGGATGCGGACGGGCTCGACCTCGACGGTGTACTCGCCCCGGCGGCCCTCCTCCTCGGAGGAGACGATGAGGAGGTAGGGGGCGTCCCAGCCGGGCTGGTAGCGGATGGCGGCGGTGTGGAGGGTGTCGGTGTCGCGGCGGGCGAGGCTCCCCCACGGCTCGACGACGAGGCCCTCGGGGCCGAGGAGGGCCAGCCGCGGCCGGAACGTGCGCGACCGGACGGCGACGAGGAGCGACTGGCCCGGCGGGGCGAGGACGGCGTAGTGGTCCTCGTAGCGGCCGGCGCGGAGGGGGCTGCCCCCGAGGCCGAGCGTGGAGTCGACGGCGTCCTCGGGCTCGACGAGGCGCGGGAGCGGCGGGGGCCCGGCCGAGAGCTCGTAGGCCCCGCCCGCGCCCGGCGCCCGCGCCGTCACCGCGATGACGAAGCGGCCGGGGCCGCGGAGGCCCGGCACCTCGGCGCGGTGCGGCGTCTGCCACAGCGTCGAGGCCGCGATGCGCCGGCCGCCGGGCGTGGTCACGACGAGGTCCGGCGCGAAGGCGGCGGCGGTGACGATGACGGAGAAGGCGCTGCTGTCGGCGGCCTCGAAGGCGTAGTAGTCCTCGAGGAGGCCGTCCGGGCTGACGCCGTCGCCGACGGTGAGGGTGCCGGTGGCGAAGCCGCCCTCGAGGCGGAGGGGCGCGTACTGGAGGTAGTTCCGCCACGCCGTCTGCTCGACGGTGGCCTGCATGGCGAGCTCGGCGTCGCTCGGCTGCCCCCGGCGCACGGCCGCCACCGCGGCCACCGCGCCCGCCACGAGCACGACGGCGAGGAGTACCAGGCGCACGCGCCGGTTGGCCCACACCGGGGCCGAGCCCCCCGCGGGCGCGGGGTTGGGCGGTGCGGCGGGCGGCTCCGGCGAGGCGGGGCGCTCCGTCGGCGGGGCGGGGGCAGGCGCTTGGGTAGGCACGGCGGCGGGGGGACGACGGCCCTCGGCGCGGCGGCGCCGGGGGCTTTAAGGTAGGACATCGGCAGGTTCTCCGTCGTCCTGAATTCGCTGCCCACTCCGTCAACGGAGGCGCGTGGCACGGCGGGTGGCGCTGAACGTCTCGCCCGTCACGCGGACGACGTAGACGCCCGCCGGCAGTTCCGCCCCCTCGAGCACGAGCGCGTGCGTGCCCGCCTCCACCTCCCCGTCGGCCAGCACGGCCACCCGACGGCCCAGCGCGTCGAACACCTCAGCCCGGACGTGCTGGCCTTCGGCGAGGTCGAGCGCGAGCGTCGTATGGCGCGTGAACGGGTTCGGGTGCGCCTCGCTCAGCACGAAGCTGTCGGGGAGCGCGGCGCTCGCCGCCGGGGCCTCATCCCACCCGCTCACGGCCCAGTCAGCGTCGCTCGCAGCACCTCGAGGGGTCGCCCCCTCCTTCTCGAACGCGAAGGCGTCCGAGGCCCTCACGGTCGAGGGGAATTCCCCCACGTTGACGGCGTAGGTGTACGTGCCCGGGGGCGCCGCGCCCGGCACCCGCTGCGTGAGCGTCCGCGTCACGGTAGCGCCGGGCGGGAGCGTGACGGTGCGGGGACCGAGGACGGGCTCGCGGTTGACCGGCCCCGTCACCTCAGTCCACGCCTGGAAGGCCTGCGGCTCGGCGGTCGTGTTGGTGAGGGTGACGGTGAACTGGAAGCTCCCGCCGCCGGGCGGGATCACCACCGGCGGGCTCACCGGCTCGACGGTCACCGCCACCGGCGCCGTCGTCTGGCCGAGGAAGCGGCAGGCGACGCGGTAGGCTCCGTCGTGGAAGACGGAGGCCGCCAGGAGGGCCACGCCGCCCGCGCCCGTGACGGCGGGGCCGATCTCGGGCACCTCCGTGTCGAAGACCGGGAAGCCGGCGGGGTCGAGGACGGTGCCGTCGGCGGTGAGGCGGGTGCCGAAGACGTCGCTGCGCTCGTCGAGGAAGAACGTGGCGTCGCGGAGGTCCTCGTAGAGCGCGACGTACTGCGTGCCGTCCCACGCCAGCGCCGGCTCGTTCTGCTCCTCGAAGGCGCCGCTGACGGTGAAGGGGGGGCCGACGGAGCCGTCGCTCGAAACGCGCGCGGCGCGGACGTCGTCCTCACCGGGCACGCTGTCCACCCAGGCCACGAGGGCCGCGGCGCCGTCGGAGGCGACTTCGGGGGTGTAGTAGAAGGGGTTCAAGGCCGAGGCGACGATGAACTCGCTCCCGGCGGCCCCGCTCGCCTCGACGAAGTTGGCGTGGACCTCGGCGTTGGGGTCGTCGTGCGAGAAGTTGCGCTGGTAAGCCACGATCCACCGGTCCCCGAAGGCGGCGACGCTGACGTGCCGGGTGTGGTTATCCCCGATGTCGACCGGGCTCCCGAGGACGGTCCCCGTCGCCCCGTCGACGCGGACGGCGAACGGCTCCTGGCGCTCGATGTCGAACGTGATCTGGATGTCCACGACGAGGAAGACGCCGTCGAGGGCCGCCACGTCCGGGCGGAACCCCTCCATGATGATGAAGGGGCCGGCGTCGACGGGCGTGCCGTCGGACAGGAGGCGCTGGCCGAGGATGCGGGCCGCGTCGTCGTCTTCCCACACCACGAGGTAACGCGTGCCGTCCCAGGCCACGGCCGGGTGTTCGACGCGGAGGCCGCTGTCGAGCAGGATCGGCTCGGGGAGCAGGGGCTCGCCGTCGGCGTCGAGCGGGTGGGCCATGATGCGGTGGTCGCCGGAGACGTCGCTGCGGAAGACGACCATGTAGCCGTCGACACCGGCGGCCACGTCCACCTGCCGCTGGGCCGGCATCCCGATCGTCACGACCTCCGGGGACCCGGCGACGAGGTCCGGCGAGACGGCGACGGTGGAGACGTTGAGCTCGGCGGTGGGGCCGCCCGACGGCTCGGCGGTCTCCCACGCGACCTGAACCCCGCCGCCCGACCGGCCGGCGATCTCCGTCTCGCCGTGTTCGAGGGGCGAGCCGGGGCTGATCTCGACGCCGCCGGGGTCGAGCACGGTGCCGCCGGGCGTGACGCGGGCCGCCTTCAGGTCGTCGTCGTTCGGGAAGAAGTTGTTCACCCAGAACGTGACGACGTAGTGGGTGCCGTCCCAGGCCACGCGGGGGTTCTCGAGCGAGAAGGCCGACCCGATGTCGAGGCCGGCGGGGTCGAGGATGTCGCCCCCGTGGGACACACGCGCCCCCCGCGCCTCCTCGTCGTCCTCCCAGACCACGAAGAAGTCGGTGCCGTCCGACGTCACGCGCGCGTCCGCGGGCTCCAGCTCCTCGGAGGTGGTGATCGTGAAGGGGGCGGGATCGAGCGGCTGCAGCTCCGGCGACAGGCGCAGGGCCTTGAGCTGCGGCCAGGCGTCGTAGATCAGCAGGTACTCGTCGCCTGCGAAGGCGAGGTCCAGGTTGATCGACAACGAGGAGCGGTCGACGAGGAGGTCACCGCCGGGGTCGAGGACGGTGCCGTCGGGGGCGACGCGGATGCCGACGATGTCGGGGTTGAAGGCGCCCCGTGCGGCGACGAGCCAGTTCCCGTCGCCGCCCGTCAGCGTGTGGGCGACGTTGGCGGCGTCGTCCGGGTCCCAGACGATGATGGGCTCGGCGTCGAGGACGGCGCCGTCGGGCGCGACGCGGACGGCGTGGATCTGGTACTCCCAGAAAAACGCGGTGGGCGTCTGGGTGACCCACGTGACGAGCCAGTTCTCGCCGTTCCACGCCACGCGCGGGTCGGTCTGGTCGGCGGCGGCCTGGGTGATGAGGATGGGCACGGCGTCGAGGAGGTGGCCGTCGGCATCGAGGCGCGCAGCGAAGACGTCGGCGCCACTCTGGTCGAGGGGAAGCGGCGGCATGCTGCCCGTGCGGTAGTCCACCCAGGCGACGAGGTACTGGTCGTCGCCGCGGGCGATGGCCGGCAGTTCCTGGTCGAAGGGCGCCGGGCCGGTCTCGTCGTCGCCGGGGAGGAACCGGATGGGTGAGGGGTCCTGCGCGGAGGCCGACGCGGCGAGGAGCAGGAACGTGAGGAGCGTCAGTCGGATGGTCATGGCTGCGGGAGGTGCGGATGAGAAGGGACGAGCGGAGGCGCCGCGAGTCAGCGCAGGAGGACGGCGCGGCGGGTGGCCGCGAACGCCTCCCCCGTCACGCGGACGACGTACACCCCCGCCGGCAGCGACGACCCGTCGAGCACGAGCGCGTGCGCGCCCGCCTCCATCACCCCGTCGTGGAGCACGACCACCCGCCGACCGAGCGCGTCGTACACCTCGGCTTGGACGTGCTGCGCCTCAGCCACCTCCAGCGTGAACGCGGCCCGGCGCGTGAACGGGTTCGGGTGCGCCTCGCTCAGCGCGAAGCCGCGCGGCGACGCGCCTGGCTCCGCCGCCGTCGTGATGCCGGAGAACTTCACGATGGCGCCGCCCTCGCCCACGGCCCACCCGTCGCTCGGCGTGGGGAAGTGGACCTCGGTGAGGTTGGCCGCCGTGCCGCTCGGCTGGAGCGTCCACGACGCGCCGCCGTCGTCGGTGAACCAGATCTCGCCGCCGTCGCCGACGACCCATCCGGTGGCGGCGTCGAGGAAGAAGAGGCCCTCGTCGCCGGCGGAGCCGTTCGAGGCATCCGCCCAGGTGGCCCCGCCGTCGGTCGTCTTGAGCACGGTGTCGCCGTTGCCGGAGATGTAGCCGGTGGTCCCGAGCATCTGGATGTCGTTGAGGTCGCGGTCGGTGCCGAGGAACACGGGCGCCCACGTCAGGCCACCGTCGGTGGTGCGGCGGAGCTCGCCCTCGCGGTTGCCGACGAACGCCTCGGCGGCGCTCACGGCGGCGACGCTCTCGGTGCGCTCGGCCGAGCCGGTGTTGCGGTAGGCCCACGTCAGGCCGGCGTCGGTGGAGACGGCGGCGTCGCCGTCGCGGCCGGCCACCCACACGACGGCGTCGTCGGCCCAATCGACGTCGCGGAGGTCGCCGGCGCCGGTGGCGACGAAGGACCAGGTGGCCCCGCCGTCGGTGGTGCGGAAGACGGGGCCGTCGTCGGAGACGGCGATGCCGACGGTGCCCGAGGGGTTGAAGGCGACGGCTTCGAGGTCCTCGGCGGGGAGCGTCTGCGCGCTCCAGGTCTCGCCGCCGTCGGTCGTGCGGAGGGCTACGCCGCCCTCGCCGACGGCGACGCCGGTCGTGGCGCTGATGAAGTGGACGCCGGTGAGCTCGACCGCGGTGCCGCTGTTCTGCGGCGTCCACGTCTGCGCGAGCGCAGCCGGCGCGAGGAGCGCCGAGAGGAGGAGGAGACGGATGGCGGTCATGGCAATGGCAGGGGTTGGGTGGGGGTGGGTTGGAGGGAACGGGCGCTGGAGTGCCGGGGGATGCGGGGTCGAGAGGCTGATGCACACGCTGCGCACGCGGTGCACGCTCGGAAGCGCGGGGCCGGCGCGAGGCGCGCTTTCGCCGGCTCCGCCACCCCCTTCCCAACCGCTGTGCCATTTCACAACACGGTGTGTTGCGGAACGTTGACCCCACCCCGGGGACTACCGGCACGCGGGCCGCCCGCCCTCGGGAACACAGGCGCGGGCCGGTAGGGCCGAGCCGGCCGTGCGAGCGCACGCTCCTCGGCCCCACCCCGGCGCGCGTGCCCGTCCGCGCGGGTTCGAACGAAGAAGAGGGCAGGCGCTGTTGCAGCGCCTGCCCTCCGCACAGCCTCGTGAGCTGCGATCCCGGGCTCAGCGAGCCGGCCGGCTCACCGGACCAGCACCATCGGCTTGGCCTCGGTGTGGGAGCCCGCCTCGATCCGGTAGAGGTAGGTCCCCGACGGCAGCGCGCCGGCCTCGAACACGGCCGAGTGCGTCCCCGCCTCGCGCTCCTCGTCCACGAGCACGGCGATCTCGCGGCCGAGCATGTCGTAGACGGCTAGCCGGACGTGCGTGGCCTCGGCGAGCGCGAACATGATCGTGGTGCTCGACCGGAACGGGTTCGGGCCGCTCACCACGGCGACGCCCGCGGGAGCGACCTCGGCACCGGCGAGAGCGACCTCGGTGCCGGCAGCGGCGGACGGGGCTATGGCCTCCGGGCCGGGGCGGGGCGACCCCGCGAGCGGGGCCGGACAGGGGCCGACGGTGATGGTGCCTGGCGACGTGCCCGTCGCGTTGCAGCTGTTCCGCCATACGGTGTTGAACGTGTAAGACGGGCCGGACCCGGAGACGAGGCCGTTGTACGTGAACCAGTCCGTGAAGCCGGACCCATCGCCGCAGCCGGAATCGTTGTTGGCGTTCGGGTTCTGCCAGACGAGGGCGTGATGGCGAAGCTCGCGGCCGGTCGTCCCCCGCCCGCCGTGGACGTACCAGTCGAAGCCGCTGCCGGTGTCACCGAGCCCGGAGAGGATGTCCGTAGCGTTGTCGATCGTGCCCTCGTGCTGGTACCCGGAGCTGTTGGTGTAGCAGTACGTGAGGCCGCCTTCGGGGAGCGCCGCGACGAGGGACGTGGCCGCCTCGTCGAGCGGGACGTCGGCGCGGACGCGGGCCGGCGGCACCCGCTGCGCATCGTCCCCGTCGGGCACGGCCTGGCGCGGAGCGGGGCAGCCGCCCAGCGTGATGGTCCCGGTCGTCGAACCCGTGGTGCCGCAGCTGTTCATCCAGCGTCCGCCCCAGCTGTAGGTCCCGCCGCCGCCGCCGGTGACCCGGCCGTTGAAGACGAGCCAGTCCACGATCCCGTCGTTGTCGGTACAGGTGGGGCTGTCCCCGGCCGCCGGGTTCATGAAGTCGAAGTAGTGGTGGCGTAGCGTGCGCCCGTTGGTGCCGCGGCCCCCGCTGACCTGGTACGTCGTGGCGCCGTTGCCCACGCCATAGAAGATGTCCCTAGGCTCGTCGAGATCGATGCTCGCCGTGAGCCCGCCGCTGAGGGTCGTGAAGCAGACCTCGGACGCCGGCGGCGGCGGCGTCCCGACGGCGGCCCAGAAGGCCGTGTTGAAGAGGCTGGTGCCGCTGTTGCTGCCGGAGCCGGAGGTCGAGCAGCCGCCGTGGGTGTGGACGCCCAGGGCGTCGCCGGTGGCCTCGTCGATGACGGGGCTGCCGGAGTTGCCGCCGGTGGTGTCGACCTGGTAGCGCATGGTGGTCCCGGACGAGCCGGCGTTCGGGCCCGTGTGCGTCTGCTGCGTCTGGTTCGACGTGCCGGTGTCGACGCCGTAGCCGGTGATGCGGATGGTGGGCGGCGCGAGGTCCTGGCGGACGTGGAAGTACCCGCCGCCCTGGGCCACCACGGGCTGGAGGCCCGTCTGCGTGTTGTCGAAGACGCGGAAGATGCCCCAGTCGTTGCCGATGCCTCCGTTGACCCACACGCGGCTGGCCATGTCGATGGAGTACTGGTCCTCGGG
>DATGQT010000085.1:0-18174 GCA_035304085.1 Rubricoccaceae bacterium | reverse complement strand
GCCCGCTCCCGCCGCCTCGCCGGCCCGCGAGACCCTCATCAAGACGCAGGACCTCCGCCGCGTCTACGCCACCGAGGAGGTCGAGACCAGCGCGCTCGGCGGCGTCTCCATCGAGATCCAGCGCGGCGAGTTCGTCGCCGTCATGGGGCCGTCGGGGTGCGGGAAGTCCACGCTCCTCAACATCCTCGGCCTGCTCGACCGCCCCTCCGGCGGGGAGTACTGGTTCGACGGGAACGCCACGGCCGGGCTCTCCGAGCGCGGGCGCGCCGGCCTCCGCCGCGGCACCATCGGCTTCGTCTTCCAGAGCTTCAACCTCATCGACGAGCTGACGGTCTACGAGAACGTCGAGCTCCCGCTGCTCTACCTCAACCTCGACGCCAAGGAGCGGAAGCTCCGCACGGAGGCGGCCCTCGAGCGCGTCCGCATGGCGCACCGCCGCGACCACTTCCCGCAGCAGCTCTCGGGCGGGCAGCAGCAGCGCGTCGCGATCGCCCGCGCCGTCGTGGCCTCGCCGCCGCTCATCCTCGCCGACGAGCCGACGGGCAACCTCGACTCCGCCCACGGCGACGAGGTGATGAAGCTGCTCTCCGAGCTCAACGCCGCCGGCACCACCATCGTCATGGTCACGCACTCCCCGGCCGACGCCGACTTCGCGCACCGCGTCATCCACCTCTTCGACGGCCACGTCGTCAGCGAGCGGTTCATGGAGAAGGAGTACGCGATGCCGGACTGAGGGAAGGCTATCGGCTGTCAGCTATCAGCTGTCAGCCGGTGAGTTCGATAGCCGACAGCCAACAGCCGACAGCCCCTGCCGCCATGCTGAAGAACTACCTCCGCGTCGCCCTGCGCACCCTCCGCAAGCGCCCCGGCTTCACGGCGATCAACGTGGTCGGCCTCGCCGTGGGGCTGGCGTGCGCGCTCCTGATCGCGCTCTTCGTCCGCCACGACCTCACGTTCGACCGCTTCGCGCCGCACGCCGAGCGGACGTACCGCGTCGTCACGGCCGTCGCGCCGCCGGACGCGCCGCCGCACCTCTCCAGCGGGAACGGGTGGCCCCTCGGCCCGACCCTCGCGGCGGAGCTCCCCGAGGTCGAGGCGCTGACGAGCGTGCGGTGGCCCTGGAACCCGGACGTGCGGATCGACGGGGGCCTCCTCCAGCCTACGATGCTCCACACGGACCCGGGTTTCTTCGACGTGCTCGGCTTCCCGCTCGTCGCGGGCGACGCGGCGACGGCGCTCGCGGAGCCCTACTCGGTCGTCCTCACCGAGACGCTCGCGCGCACGCTCTTCGGCGACGCCGACCCGGTGGGGCAGACGCTCCTGCTCTCGACCGACTCGACGGCCTACACCGTCACGGGGGTCGCCGCCGACCCGCCGGCCCGTTCGCACGTCCAGTTCGAGGGCCTCGTCTCCCTCTCTACGCTCACCGCCCGGCCCGACTTCAGCTTCGAGGACCGGTGGTTTACCCTCCAGATCAGCAACTACGTCCGCCTGCAGGAGGGCGCCGATGTCGAGGCCTTCGCCGCGAAGCTCGCGGCCGTCTACGACCGCCACTTCGGCGAGTGGAACGGCTACACGCTGGAGGCCCGGCTCGAGCCCCTCACGCGCGTCTACCTCCACTCCGAGGCCGGCAACCCTCTCGGGCCGATGGGCAACGCCGACTACGTGCTCCTCCTCGGCGCCATCGCCCTCTTCGTCCTCCTCATCGCCGCCATCAACTTCATCAACCTCTCGACGGCGCGGGCGGCCGAGCGGGCGCGCGAGGTGGGCGTGCGGAAGGCCGTCGGGGCGTCGCGCGGGGCGCTCGTGTGGCAGTTCCTCAGCGAGTCGGTCGTGCTGGCCATCCTCGCCCTCGGCGCCGGCGTGGCGCTGGCGGCGGCGGCGCTGCCGCTCTTCAACGACCTCGCCGGGCGCGCCTTCACGGCCGCCGACCTCGCCGCGCCCTGGGTGGGTGGGCTGCTCCTCGCCCTCGTGGTCGTCGTAGGGGTCGGGGCGGGGCTCTACCCGGCCTTCGTGCTCTCGGGCTATCGCCCCGTTACCGCGCTGCGCAGCCGGCTCTCGACGGGCTCGCAGGGCGGCCGGCTGCGGCAGGGCCTCGTCGTCGTGCAGTTCGCCCTCTCCATCGGCCTCATCGTCGCCACGCTGGCGGTGCTCCGGCAGCTCGACTACATGCAGGCGCAGGTGCTCGGGTTCGCGGCCGACGAGGTGCTCGTCGTCGAGGCCGGGCCGGTGCCGGGCTCGGTGCGCGCCGAGCGTGCCGACGCCTTCGCGCAGCGCCTCGAGGGCCTCGCGGCCGTCCGCGCCGTCTCGCAGGCCGGCGCAGGGCCGGGCTACCCGGGCTGGCAGGGACAGGTCACCTTCCGCGGGGACGACGAGGCCTCAGGGGTGTCGATGGAGCACGTCATGGCCGACGCCGACTACGTTCGGGCGCTCGGCCTACCCCTCGTCGCCGGGCGCGACTTCGACCCCGACCTCGTCTCGGACGAGGACGCCGTGCTCCTCAACGAGGAGGCCGTCCGCGTGCTCGGCTGGCCGACGCCCGAGGCCGCGATCGGAGAGACCGTCGTCTCACCCGGCTCGGGCATCGAGGGCCCCGTCGTCGGCGTACTAGGCGCCTACCACCAGCACGGGCTGCAGCAGCCGATCCCGGCGCTCGCCGTCTCGCAGCAGAACGCCCCGGCGCGCACCCTCTTCCTCGTCCGCTTCGCGCCTGGGCAGCGCCGCGCCGTCGAGGCCGAGGCGCGAGCGGCGTGGGCCGACCTCTTCCCCGGCTACGAGCCGTCGATGGGGCTGCTGGCCGACCGCTTCGCGACGCAGTACGACGCCGAGCGGCGGCTGGCGCGCGTCTTCGCCGTCTTCGCCGGGCTCGCCGTCGCGCTGGCCTGCCTCGGGCTGTTCGGGCTGGCGGCCTACGCCACCGCGCAGCGCACGAAGGAGATCGGCGTGCGGAAGGTGCTCGGCGCGAGCGTCGGCCACCTCGTGGCGCTGCTGTCGAGGGACTTCATGGCGCTCGTCGCCGTCGCCTTCGCCGTCGCGGTGCCGGGGGCGTGGTGGGCGATGGACCGGTGGCTCGACGGCTTCGCCTTCCGCACGGCCCTCGGGCCCGGTCTCTTCGCGCTCGCCGGCCTCGTCGCCCTCGCCACCGCCCTGCTGACCGTGAGCGGGCAGGCCCTCCGCGCCGCTACCTCCGACCCCGTGAAGGCCCTCCGCTATGAGTAGTCCAACGTCCGTAGCCCGTGGTCAGTGGCGGGCGGGATGCTCGTCCAGCGCCGTCCACGGACAACGGACCACTGACCACGGACAACCGTCATGCTGAAGAACTACCTCCGCGTCGCCTTCCGCGCCCTCCGCAAGCAGGCCGGCTACTCGCTCATCAACGTCGGCGGGCTCGGGCTCGGGCTGGCGTGCTGCTTCCTCATCGTGCTCTTCATCCAGCACGAGCTGGCCTTCGACCGCTTCCACGAGAAGGGCGGGCGGATCTACCGGCTCCTCGTCAACTGGGACGAGGACGACGGCGGCACCAGCGCCACGACGGCGGCGGGGTTCGCGCAGCACCTCCCGGCGCAGGTCCCGGAGGTCGAGGCCGCCGTGCGCGTGGAGAACCAGCGCCGCCCCTACTTCCGCGTCGGCGGGGAGACGCGGCAGGTGGAGCGGACGATGGCGCTGGCCGACGCGGCGTTCTTCGACGTGTTCTCCTTCCGGCTCCTCCGCGGCGATCCGGCGACCGTCCTCGCCGACCCCGGCAACCTCGTCGTCACGGAGTCCGGCGCGCGCGCCCTCTTCGGCGACGCCGACCCGATGGGGCAGGTGGTCGTGCTGCCGCGGCGGAGCGACGCCGGCGGCGACCTCACGCTCACCGTCGCCGGCGTGATGGCGGACGTCCCGTCCAACTCCCACTTCACGTTCGACTACCTCGCCCCGTTCGCCCTCATCACGGAGTTCATGGGCGACGACGCGCTGGAGAACTACACGAACTACAACTTCGCGACGTACTTCCTCCTCCGCCCCGGCGCTGACCCCGCGGCCGCCGAGGCGACGATGAACGCGATCGAGCGCGCCCGCCGCGCCGCCGACGGCGGAGACGACGGCGCCACGCGCCAGCCCCTCTCGCTCCAGCCCCTCCACGCCGTCCACTTCGACACCTCGGTCGGGTTCGGGAACGCCGGCGCGCGGGACGTCCGCTACCTCTACCTCTTCGGCGCGGTGGGCCTGCTCGTCCTGCTCATCGCGTGCGTCAACTTCACGAACCTCGCCACGGCGCGCGCGACGAAGCGGGCGCGCGAGGTGGGCGTGCGGAAGGCGATCGGGGCGCAGCAGAGGCAGCTCGTCGGGCAGTTCCTGGGGGAGTCCGTGCTGCTGAGCGTGCTCGCCGTCGCGCTCGGGCTGGCGCTGGCGGCGCTGGCGCTGCCCGTGTTCAACGCGGCGATGGGCACCGGGCTTTCGCTCCTCGACGCCGGGCCTGGCGTGGTGGCGCTGCTCGTGGCCATCGGGCTCGCGGCGGGGCTCGTGGCAGGGAGCTACCCCGCGTTCTACCTCTCCGCCTTCCAGCCCTCGCGCGTGCTCCGCGGGGAGGTCACGCGCGGGCGGGGCGCCGCCTTCCTCCGCCGCGGCCTCATCGTCGGGCAGTTCATCGTCTCCGTCGTGCTCATCGTGGCGACGCTGACGGTGTACCGCCAGCTCCAGTACATGCAGGAGCACGACCTCGGCTTCGACCAGGAGCAGGTCGTGTTCCTGACGCCGCCCGGCGCCGTCTTCGAGCGGTACGACGCCTTCCGCGCGCGGCTGCTGGAGGACCCCCGCGTGATGCACGTCGCCCGGGCGGGCGGGCTCCCGGGCCGCATCGGCACCAGCCGCGGCTACAACTGGCCCGGCGCCGATGCCGCCGCCGCCGCCGACGGCGAGCAGGGCGCGAGCTTCTGGACGATCCCCGCCGACCCCGACTTCGTCGACGCCCTCGGGATCGAGCTCGTCGCCGGGCGGACGTTCTCGCACGACGTCCCGACGGACACGATGGACACGTACGTCCTCAACGAGGCGGCCGTGGCCCAGCTCGGGTGGACGCCCGAGGAGGCCGTGGACCAGCCGTTCCGCGCCTGGGACCGCCCGATGGGCCGCGTGATCGGCGTCGTGGCCGACTTCCACTTCCAGTCGCTCCGCGAGGAGGTGCAGCCGCTCGTGCTCAACTACATCCCGTGGTTCGGCAGCGTGGCGATCCGGTTGGCCCCGGGCGACGTGCGCGGCGCGCTAGACCACGTCCGGGCGACGTGGGGCGAGTTCGCCCCGGGCTACGTGTTCGACTACCGGTTCCTCGACGAGGACTTCGACCGGCAGTACGAGGCCGAGGTGAAGGAGGGGCAGCTCTTCGCCTTCTTCGCCACCGTCGCCATCTTCATCGCGTGCCTGGGGCTGTTCGGGCTGGCCGCCTACGCCGCCGAGCGGCGGACGAAGGAGATCGGCGTGCGGAAGGTGCTCGGCGCCTCCTCGCGCGACGTCGTGCTGCTGCTCTCGAAGGAGTTCACGGCGCTCGTGCTGGTGGCCTTCGTGGTGGCCTCGCCGGTGGCCTACTTACTGATGCGGAGGTGGCTGGAGTCGTT
The DNA here is from genome assembly GCA_035304085.1 of Rubricoccaceae bacterium. GTDB lineage: Bacteria > Bacteroidota > Rhodothermia > Rhodothermales > Rubricoccaceae > DATGQT01. Next base: position 12,580 of record DATGQT010000085.1, on the reverse strand, counting down.
CGCCTACCGCGTCGACCTCGGCCCGGGCGTGTTCCTGCTGGCCGGGCTGGCCGCCGTCGTCATCGGGTTCGCGACCGTGAGCACGCAGGCCCTCCGCGCCGCCTCGGCCGACCCCGTCAAGGCCCTCCGCTACGAGTAGCCGGGTGCTCGTGGTCCGGGGTCCGTTGATGAGCGACCACGGACGACGGACCACGGACGACGGACCACGGACGACGGACCCCAACCGCCATGCTGAAGCACTACCTCCTCGTCGCCCTCCGCGGCCTCCGCCGGCAGAAGCTCTACGCCTTCATCAACGTGGGCGGCCTCGCCGTCGGCATCGCGCTGTGCGCGCTCATCGGGCTCTACGTCCGCGACGAGCTGACGTTCGACCGCTTCCACGAGCACGCCGACCGGATCGTCCGCCTCACTCAGACCCGCTACGCCCCGGACGGCAGCGTCGAGGCGACGCACGCGTACCTGCCGCTGCCGCTGGGGCCGGCTCTCGAGGCCGACCTGCCCGAGGTCGAGCGGGCCGTGCGCCTCATGGAGCAGGAGGCCTTCGTGCGCCGCGGCACGACCGCGCTCCCCGAGCAGATCCTCTTCGCCGACGTCGGCTTCTTCGACGTCTTCACCTTCCCACTTCTCAAGGGCGACCCCGCGACGGCCCTGGCCGACCCCGGCGGCATCGTCCTGAGCGAGGCGGCGGCACGCGTTTGGTTCGGTGGCGAGGACCCGATGGGCAGGACGCTGGAGGTGCGCCTCGGCGACGCCTATTACGAGGCCACGGTCACGGGCGTCGCGGCGCCGGGGCCCGGCAACTCCAGCGTGCGCTTCGACTACCTGATGCCCTTCGCGAGGCTGCCGGAGGCGTTCGAGTGGGTCCGCAACAACGCCGACCGCTGGAACGCCTCGTCGTTCTTCACCTTCGCCCTCCTCGCCGAGGGCGCCTCGGTGGGCGCCGCCGCGGCCCGGCTGCCGGCGTTCCGCGAGAAGTACATCCCCGGCGAAACGGAGCGCCTGCGCGAGGAGGGGCAGTGGACGGGAGAGGGCCCCGCCCGCGAGTACGGGTTCCAGCCCCTGGCGGCCGTCCACCTCGACCCGAGCGTCGAGGGCGGCCTCGTCCCGCCGAGTGACCCGAGGTACTCGTACATCCTCGCCGCCATCGCGCTGGGCATCCTCCTCATCGCCTGCATCAACTTCACGACGCTCGCCATCGGGCGATCGGCGGGGCGGGCGAAGGAGATCGGTGTGCGGAAGGTGGTGGGGGCGCAGCGGCGGCAGCTCCTCGTTCAGTTCTGGGGCGAGGCGCTGCTGATGAGCGTCCTGGCACTGGCCGCGGGCCTCGTGCTGGCCCGGCTGGCGCTGCCCACCTTCAACGTGCTCGCCGGCAAGGACCTCCACCTCGACTACCTGGGCGACGTGCGCCTGGCCGCCGGGCTCCTCGGGCTGACGCTGCTGGTCGGCCTCGTCGCGGGCAGCTACCCGGCGCTGATGCTCTCCGGCCTCCGGCCCATCGAGACGCTGCGGCAGCGCCTCCGCCTCGGCGGCTCGGGCGCCCTGACGCGGTCGCTCGTCGTCGTCCAGTTCGCGCTCTCGGTGTTCCTCATCTGCAGCACCGGCGTGATGCTCCGGCAGCTACACTACCTGCAGACGAAGAACCTCGGCTTCAACGAGGACAACCTCGTCGTCATCCCGACGCAGGGCGAGGACGGGGGCGCGCTGCTGGGCCGGCTCCGCACTGAGCTCGGCGGTCGCCCCGACGTCCTCGGCGTCACCGGCATGAGCAGCGCCTTCACGCACGGGTGGAGCATCGAGGGGTGGAACGTCGGCGGCGAGGAGAAGACGGCGTACGTCTACCGCGTCGAGCCCGGCTTCCTCGACGTGATGCAGATGCCGCTCGTGGCCGGGCGCGACTTCGACCCCGCCATGGCCACGGACTCCACGGGCGCCGTCCTCGTCAACGAGGCCTTCGTGCGCGATTTCGGCTGGGTCGAGCCGCTCGGCCAGACCGTCGAGGGGTTCTACGACGAGCCGGCGGTCGTCGGCGTCGTGCGCGACGTCAACTTCCTCTCGCTCCACGAGGCCGTCGCGCCGATGGTGCTGATGCTGGACGCCCCTGGCTGGAACCTCAACCACCTCCTCGTGCGCCTCGCCCCCGGCGACGTCCCCGGCGCCCTCCGCGCCGTCGAGGCGGCGTGGGCGAGGGCCGCCCCCGACGTCCCCTTCCAGTACACCTTCCTCGACGACGACCTCGGCCAGCAGTACGAGAGCGAGCAGCGCTGGAGCCGCATCGTCGGCTACGCCGCCGGCTTCGCCGTGCTCATCGCCTGCCTCGGCCTCTTCGGCCTCGCGGCGCTCTCGGTGGCGCGGCGGACGAAGGAGGTCGGCATCCGCAAGGCCCTCGGCGCCTCCGTGGCGAGCGTGACGCTGCTGCTGTCGAAGGAGTTCGCGCGCCTCGTGCTCGTGGCCGTCGTGCTGGCCGCGCCGGTGGCCTACCTCGTGATGCGGCGCTGGCTGGAGGGCTTCGCCTACCACGTCGGCATCGGCGTGGGGGTGTTCATGCTGGCCGGCGGCCTCGCCCTCCTCGTCGCCCTCCTGACGGTGAGCTACCAAGCCGTCCGTGCGGCCTCGTCCGACCCCGTCGAGGCGCTCCGCTACGAGTGAGCGGTGCGAGCGCGGTGCGCGCCCGCGCACACCGACTGTGCGCGGGCGCACACCCGAAGAGGTGGGAGAGCCTGCAATCCGACGCCTCCGCATGGCCTTCACGGCTGGTACGGGCGTTGTGAGGCGGGGCGGTGCCTCCTCCGCGCGCTGCCCGTCATGCTGAAGAGCCACCTCCGGATCGCCTGGCGCAACCTCGCCAAGTACCCCGTCTACACCCTCCTCACCGTGGGTGGCCTCGCCCTCGGCATCGCCGCCGCCTTCGTCCTCGGCCTCTACGTCCGCCAGGAGCTCACCTACGAGGCCCACTTCGAGGACGCCGACCGCATCTACCGCGTCGCCACGGACTTCTTCGAGATGGGGGGCTTCGCCAAGAGCCAGTGGCAGCTCGCCGACGTCCTCCCGCAGGCGGTGCCGGCCGTCGAGCGCGTGACGCGCGTCAACGGGAGCGCCCAGGCCACGCTCGTGCGCGTGGGTGACCGGCTCTACGAAGAGCCCGGCGTGCTCTCGGTGGACAGCGCGTTCTTCGGCGTGTTCTCCTACCGTTTCCTGGCGGGACGGCGCGAGACGGCGATGCACGCGCCGGACGAGGCCGTGCTCTCCGAGGCGCTCGCGCGGAAGTACTTCGGCACGGAGGACCCGCTCGGGCGTGTCCTCCTCGTGGGGAAGGAGCGGACGCCCTACCGCGTCACCGGCGTCGTGGCGACGCCGCCGAGCCGGTCGCACCTCGCGGCCGACCTCTGGCTGCCGCTGGTGCCGGAGGAGCCGATCCCCGGCTGGACCAACGTCACCAACTACAACTACGTCAGGCTCCGGCCGGGCGCCACGCGGGCCGACCTCGAGCGCGGCCTCGAGGGGGTCCTACGGACGCAGGTGTACCCCGCCAGCGGCTTCGACGGGTCTTTCGAGGCGTGGTCCGCCACGCCGCAGGCCGTCCGGCTCTGGGCGCAGCCGCTGACGGCCATCCACCTCCACTCCGACTACAACTTCGAGACAGCGCCGGGCGGAGACCCCACGCTCGTCTACGTCCTCGCCCTCATCGGGCTGTTCGTCCTCTTCATCGCGGGGGTCAACTACGTCAACCTCTCGACGGCGCGGGCGAGCGGGCGGGCGAAGGAGGTGGGGGTGAAGAAGACGATGGGCGCGAGCCGGCGCGCGCTCGTGCAGCAGTTCCTCACGGAGGCCGTGGTGCTGAGCGTGGCCGCGATGGCTCTCGCCGCCGCCCTCGCCGAGGCGATGCTGGCGGCGTTCACGTCCACGACGGGCGCCGTGCTGGTCGACAGCCTGTTCGCCGATGCCCGGTACGTCCTGGCTCTCTTCGGCTTCTCCGTGCTCGCGGGCCTGGTGGCGGGGCTGTACCCGGCCCTCTACCTCTCCGGCCTCCGCCCCGCCAGCGTCATCAAAGGCGTCTGGACGGTGAAGGGGAACCGGCGCCTGCGCGGCGGCCTCGTCGTCGTCCAGTTCGCCGTCGCCGTCGCCCTCGCCACGGGCGCCCTCGTCGTCCGCGAGCAGCTCGCGTTCATGCGCGAGACGGACAAGGGGTTCGACGCCGAGGGCGTGGTGGTCGTCGAGAACGCGGACGTGCTCGGGGAGCGGGCGGAGGCGTTCCGGCAGGCGGTCGAGGCCATACCCCAGGTCGAGCGCACCGCCTTCGCCCGGCGCATCCCGACGGGCTCGGGCGTGTGGATGTACACGTACCGGACGCCCCGGATGGCGGAGAGCGTCACGCTCCAGACGTTCCCCGTGGACGCCGACCTCCTCCCGACGCTCGGCATGCGGCTCGTCGCCGGGCGCAACTTCTCCGGCGACCTCGCCTCCGACAGCAGCGCCGTGATCCTCAACGAGGCCGCCGTCCGCGCCCTCGGCCTCCCCGGCGACCCGCTCGGGCAGGAGGTCAACGAGGGGCAGCGCGTGATCGGCGTCGTGGCCGACTTCCACTTCCAGTCGCTCCGCGAGGCCGTCGAGCCGGTGGTGCTGACCTACGACGCGGCGGGGACCCAGCTGGCCGTCCGCCTCGCCGCAGCGGGGGCGGCGGCGTTCCCCGAGGCGCTCCGGGTCCTCTGGCAGCGGTTCGGCGCCGAGGAGCCCGTCCGCTACGCCTTCCTCGACGACAACTTCGCCCGGTTCGCGGAGCACGAGCGGATGCTGGGTCGCGCCGTGACCTTCTTCACGTTGCTGGCGCTGCTCATCGCCGCGCTCGGGCTGTTCGGCCTCGCCGCGTTCACGGTGCAGCGGCGCACGAAGGAGATCGGCATCCGCAAGGCCCTCGGCGCCGGCGTGGCCGACGTCGTCGCCCTCCTTGCGTCGGAGTTCGGGCGGCTGGTGCTGGTGGGGTGCGTCGCCGCGGCGCCGCTGGCCTACGTCGCCATGAGCCGGTGGCTGGAGGGGTTCGCCTACCGCGTGGACCTCGGCGCGCTCCCGTTCCTCATGGCCGGCGCGGGCGCGCTCGCGCTCGCGCTGCTGACGGTCTCCTACCACGCCCTCCGCGCCGCCACGGCCGACCCCGTCCAGGCCCTCCGCTACGAGTAGCCGGTTGCTCGTGGTCCGGGGTCCGTTGATGAGCGACCACGGGCGACGGACCACGGACGACGGACCACGGACGACGGACCACGGACGACGGACCCCAACCACCATGCTGAAGCACTACCTTCTCGTCGCCCTCCGCGGCCTCCGCCGGCAGAAGCTCTACGGCGCCATCAACGTGGGCGGCCTCGCCCTCGGCCTCGCGTGCTGCCTGCTGCTGCTGCTCTTCGTCCGCGACGAACTGACGTTCGACCGCGTCCACGCCGACGGCGACCGGGTCTTCCGCATGATCCGGCACGACTTCAACCCCGACGGCACGCGCACGGGCGAGCCGTCTACGCCGTGGGTCCCGATCCCGATGGGGCCGGACCTCGCGGCCGAGGTGCCCGAGGTCGAGGCGTACGTGCGGCTCAAGTACGCCGACCTCCTCGTCCGGCGCGGCACCCACGCCGCCGAGCAGCGCGTCGTCTTCGCCGACCCCGCCGTGCTCGACGTGTTCACGTTCCCTCTCCGGGCCGGCGACGCCGCCACGGCGCTGGCGCGGCCGGACGGCGTCGTGCTGAGCGAGACCGTGGCGCGGCAGCTCTTCGGCGACGGGGTGGCGGTGGGGCAGGTGGTGGAGATCCGGCTCGCCGGAGCCTTCGTGCCGTTCACCGTCACCGGCGTCGCCCGCGTCGCGCCCAACTCGACGGTGTGGTTCGACGTGCTCCTCCCGTTCGAGCAGGTCTTCTCGCTCTACCCCCGCATGCGGAGCGTAGAGCAGGCCTACAACGCGACCAACCTCGTGACGTACGTGCGCGTCCGCGAGGGCACCTCGGAGGCGGTGCTGGCGGAGAAGCTGGCGGCGTTCCTGGACCGCCACTTCGGCTCCCACTACGAGGCGATGGCGGCCGAAGGCTACTGGAAGGCCGACGGGCCGCCGGCCGACCTCTACGCGTTCCAGCCCCTCCACGCCATCCACCTCGACCCGGACGTCCACCCCGGCCTCACGCCGCCGAGCGACCCGCTCTACGCGAGGGTGCTGGCGGCCATCGCGCTGGCCGTCCTCCTCATCGCGTGCATCAACTTCACGACGCTCGCCATCGGGCGCTCGGCGGCGCGGGCGAAGGAGGTGGGGGTACGGAAGGCGGTGGGCGCGCGGCGCGGCCAGGTGGCGGCGCAGTTCTGGGGCGAGGCGTTTCTGATGAGCGCGCTCGCGCTCGGCCTCGGCGTCGGGCTCGTGGCGCTGTTCCTGCCCACGTTCAACGCCCTCACGGGCAAGGCGCTGTCGCTCGGCGAGCTGGGGGCGGGGCCGCTGGCCCTGGGCCTCGGCGGGCTCCTCCTCCTCGCGGCGCTGCTGGCGGGGAGCTACCCGGCCCTCCTGCTGGCGCGCCTCCGCCCGGTCGAGTCGCTGAAGGACCGCGTGCGGCTCGGCGGCGCCGGCCGCTTCGCCCGCGCCCTCGTCGTCGTCCAGTTCGCCCTCTCGGTGTTCCTGCTCACCGGCGCCCTCGCCATGAGCCACCAGATGCGCTTCCTCCAGGAGCGCGACCTCGGCTTCCACCGCGACCACGTCGTCGTCGTCCCCCTCGGCGACCTCGACGGCGAGGCCGTGCTGGCGCGCTTCCGCGAGCGGCTCGGCGGCCACCCCGCCCTCCTCGGCCTCACCGCCACGTCGGCCTCCTTCGGCACGGGCACCTCCAGCTACGGCTTCCAGCACGAGGGCCGCGAGGTCGAGATCGTCGTCTACCGCGTCGAGGCCGACTTCCTGGAGACGATGGGGATCGAGCTGGCCGCCGGGCGCGACTTCGACCCGGCGCTGCCGACGGACTCGACGGCGAGCGTCGTCGTGAACCAGGCGACCGTGGCGGCGATGGGGTGGGACGACCCGCTGGGGAGGACCCTCGACGAGCTCGAGTGGAGCCCCGACTTCACCGCGCCGGCGGTGGTCGGGGTGGTGGAGGACTTCAACTTCCGCTCGCTCCACACCCCGGTGGAGCCGGCGCTGTTCATGCTCTCCCCGGACGAGCCCGTGCGCTACGTGCTGGCGCGGGTGCGGCCGGAGCGGACGCAGGAGGCGCTCGCCGCGCTGGAGGCGGCGTGGGAGGCCGCCGCGCCGGAGCTCCCCTTCCAGTACCGCTTCTTGGATGAGGACCTCGCCGCCTTCTACGAGACCGAGGCGCGGTGGGCCCTCATCGTCCGCTACGCCACCCTCTTCGCCTTCCTCGTCGCCTGCCTCGGGCTCTTCGGCCTCGCCGCCCTCGCCGTGGCGCAGCGGACGAAGGAGGTCGGCATCCGGAAGGCGCTCGGCGCCTCAGCCGCGAACATCGCCGCGCTGCTCACGACGGGGTTCGCCCGCCTCGTCCTCGTCGCCGTCGTGGTGGCGACGCCGCTGGCCTACCTCGCCGTGGAGCGGTGGCTGGAGACGTTCGCCTACCGCGCGGACCTCGGACCGGGCGTGTTCCTCCTCGCCGGCGGGCTCGCGCTCGCCGTCGCCCTCGTCGCCACGTCCTTCCACACCCTCCGCGCCGCCTCTGCCGACCCCGTCGAGGCCCTCCGCAACGAATAGACCTCCGCAGCCGAACAAACCTCCGCAGCCATGGCCCAGATCTGCGTGCCCCTCCCGCCCCTCGACCGCCCCCGCGCCGTCGACGTCGAGCTCACCATCGACGGCGTCCGGCAGTCGCTCCACTACCGCGTCGAGACGCTGCTGTGGGCGGACTACGAGCCGCTCTCGAAGGTGAACGCGCTCCAGGCGTTCCTCGACGCGCGCGACCCCGCGTGGCAGCTCGCGTCCATCGGCGTGCCCTCCGAGGACGGCGTCCCCGTGCTCTTCCGCTACCGGCCCCGCCCGATGGCCGAGGGCGCCGCCGTCCCCGCCCCCTGAACGCCCGCGTCCCCATGTGGAAGAACTACCTCAAGATCGCCCTCCGCCACCTCGGCCGGCAGAAGGGCTACGCCCTCCTCAACGTGGCCGGCCTCGCCGTCGGCATCGCGTGCTGCCTGCTCATCGGGCTGTTCGTGCGGCACGAGACGAGCTTCGACCGCTTCCACGAACACGCCGACCGCATCTACCGCGTGGTGCAGGAGCAGCGGTTCGGGACCGTGCAGCAGGTGGCCGTGGTCTCCGGGCCGATGGCGCCGGCGCTGGAGGCCGGCCTCCCCGAGGTCGAGCACGCCGTCCGCTTCTTCCTCCGCGACGGCGTCCTGTACCGCGATGACGAGCCGACGGTCGAGGCGGAGGTCTACTTCACCGACCCGGCCGTGTTCGACGTGTTCTCGTTCCCGCTCCTGCGCGGGGACCCGGACCGCGTGCTGGCCGAGCCGAACACCGTCGTTCTCACAGCGGAACTCGCCGCGAGCGTGTTCGGGGACGAAGACCCCGTCGGGCGGGTCGTGCGCTTTCGGGACGAGGACTTCCGCGTGACGGGCGTGATGGCCGACGTGCCGCCGACCTCGCACTTCCGCTTCGACGCCCTCGCCTCGTACGCGACGCGGCAGGAGGCGTGGCTGGAGAACTGGGGCACGAACACGCTCTGGACCTTCGTGCTCCTCCGGGAGGGCGCCACGCGGGAGGCCACGGAGGCGCGGCTCCAGGCGCTCGCGGCGGCGCACCGGGGTGAGGAGGGCGTCGAGGGGATCACGTACTACCTCCAGCCGCTGACCGGCATCCACTTCCGCACGGACATGGTGGCCGAGAACGCCGTCGTCGGCGACGTCGCCGTCGTGTACGTGTTCGCGGCCATCGCGCTCTTCATCCTGCTCATCGCCTCGATCAACTACGTGAACCTGGCGACGGCGCGCTCGATGCAGCGGATGCGGGAGATCGGCGTGCGGAAGGCGCTCGGCGCGCGGCGGACGCAGCTCGTGCGGCAGTTCCTGGGCGAGTCGCTCCTGATGGCCGGGGCGGCGCTGGTGGCGGGCGCGGCGCTGGCGGCGCTGATGCTGCCGCTGTTCAACCGGCTGCTGGAGCTGGAGCTCTCCTTCGGGGCCGTCCCGCTGGCGGCGGCCTTCGGGGCGCTGGCGGCGCTGTTCCTGCTCCTGGGGCTGCTCGCGGGCGTCTACCCGGCCCTCCACCTCTCGCGGTTCCGCCCGGTGGCCGTCCTGAAGGGGACGCTCCCCGCGCTCAGCGGCGGCGCGGGCTTCCGGCGCGTGCTCGTGGTGTTCCAGTTCACCATCTCCGTCGTGCTCCTCGCGGCGGTGGGCGTGGCGTACCAGCAGTTCCGGTTCGTCCAGCGCACGCACCTCGGCTTCGACAAGGAGCACCTCGTCACCCTGGAGGTGGGCGGTGTCGAGGAGACGGAGCGGCTGCGGCGCGAGGTGGCGGCGCTGCCGCAGGTGGTGCAGGCCGCCGCCTCGGCGCGCCCGCTCGGCAGCTTCTTCCCCCAGACGACGATGTACGCGGAGGGGGCCTCGGAGCAGGAGAACCTGCTGATCTCGATGCTCTACGTGGACCCCGACTTCGCCGGGGCGGCCGGGATCGAGGTGGCGGCGGGGCGCGGCTTCGCGTGGGGCCGCGCGAGCGACTCCACGGGCACCGTCGTGCTCAACGAGACGGCGGCGCGCGCCTTCGGCTGGCCGAGCGCCGAGGCCGCCGTCGGACGGCGCATCCTCGACGGCGAGGAGGCCTACGAGGTGATCGGGGTCGTGCGCGACTTCCACTTCGCCTCGCTCCACCAGCCCATCGAGCCGCTGATGCTGCTGTGGCACCCGGATGCGATGGCCGCCGTCACCGCACGCGTCCTGCCGGGCGACGTGCCCGACGCGCTCGCCGCGCTGGAGGCGGCCTGGACCCGCGTGCTCCCCGACCGCCCCTTCGACTACACGTTCGTGGACGAGCAGCTCGACAAGCGCTACGAGGGGGACCGGAAGCTCGGGTGGCTCTTCGGCGTGTTCGCGCTGCTCGCCATCGGCATCGCGTGCCTCGGGCTGTTCGGGCTGGCGGCGTACACGGCCGAGCGGCGGACGAAGGAGATCGGCGTGCGGAAGGTGCTCGGCGCGAGCACGGCGAGCCTGGCCGGGCTGCTCTCGATGGAGTTCCTGAGGCTCGTCCTCGTGGCGTCCGTCCTCGCCGTGCCCGTGGCCTACCTCGCCGTCGACCGGTGGCTGGAGGGCTTCGCCTACCGCGTGGACCTCGGCCCCGGCGTGTTCGCCGCCGCCGGCGCGGCCGTGCTGCTGATCGCGCTCGCGACGGTCGCCGGCCAGGCCCTCCGCGCGGCGGCGGCCGACCCCGTGAAGGCGCTGCGGTACGAGTGATCGGGGCGGGAGGGGCGGTGTGCGCTGGCGCGCAGCGGGTGTGCGCCAGCGCACAGTTCGCTTCGGGGAATCGGCCGTCTCGTGCTGCGCCGGTGCCCGGCACACCCCTTGTCCCCCGGGGAGCACCGCCTCCACCCCCATCCCCTCCTGCCGTGATCGAGCTCCAGGGCATCAGCAAGTACTACTCGCAGGGCCTCCAGAAGACGTGGGTCCTGCGCCACGTGGACCTCGTCGTCGAGAAGGGCGAGTTCGTCACCGTCGTCGGCCCGTCGGGTTCGGGGAAGAGCACGCTGCTCCACCTCCTCGGCCTCCTCGACGAGCCCTCCGGCGGGGCGTACTTCTTCGAGGGCGTCCCCGTCCACACCCTCAACGAGCGGCGGCGCACGGCGCTCCACCGCGAGAAGATCGGGTTCGTCTTCCAGGCTTACCACCTCCTCGACGACCTCACGGTCTACGAGAACCTCGAGACCCCGCTACTCTACCAGAAGGTGCCCGCGGCCGAGCGGAAGGCGCGCGTGGCCGAGATGCTGGACCGCTTCGGCATCGTCGCCAAGGCGGGGCTGTTCCCGAGCCAGCTCTCCGGCGGGCAGCAGCAGCTCGTCGGCGTCGCGCGCGCGCTCATCATCCAGCCCACGCTCATCCTCGCCGACGAGCCGACGGGCAACCTCCACTCGAGCCAGGGCGAGGTCGTGATGGAGGCGTTCCGCGAGCTGAACGAGCGCGACGGCGTGACGGTGATCCAGGTCACGCACTCCGAGAAGTTCGCGGCCTACGGGCGCCGCACGGTCGAGCTCCTCGACGGCAAGGTCGTCAGCGATCCCGCCGCGGCGGGACCCCGCTCCAGCGGGGAGGCCGTCTCTTCGAGCGTGGCGTGATGCAGAAGGCCCTCACGGTCGGACTGGCGGCGCTGCTGGCCGCCGCGGGCGCACGGGCGCAGGCGCCCCGCGTCCTCACGCTCGACGAGGTGGCCGCGCTCGCGCAGACGCAGGCGGTGGCGGTGCGGCGGGCGGCCCTGGAGGTGGAGGCCCGCGAGGCCGCCCTCGCCGGGGCGCGCGGCCAGCGCCTCCCGGCGCTCGGCCTCTACTCCAACGGCGCTCAGCGCTACGGCCTCTCCTTCGACGAGACCGCCGGCCAGGTCACCCAGTCCACGACGGAGTTCGCCTCTGCCGGCGCCGAGCTCTCGTGGACCGTCTTCGACGGGTTCGCGACGGCCTCGACGGTGGCCGGCGCACGGGCCGACCGGGCCGAGGCCGAGCGGCTCCACGAGCGCGCGCGGCAGACGGCCGTCCACGAGGCGCTCCGTCTCTACTACGAGGTCGCGACGGCCGGCGCGGCGCGCGAGATCGCCGAGGAGAACGCGGCGGCGCAGGCGGAGCAGCACCGGCTCGTCGCGGCGCAGATCCGCGAGGGGCTCCGGCCCCAGACCGAGATCCACCTCCAGGAGGAGCGCCTCGCCGAGGCCGAGCTCGCCGTGCTCCAGGCCGAGCGGGCCGAGCGGGCGGCGACGCTCGCGCTCGTGCGTCACCTCGCCCTCGACCCCGCCGGCGACTACGCCGTCGCCGCGCCCGGGGAGGCCGAGCCCGCTGCCGTCGCCGCGCTCGACGAGGCCGCCCTCGTGGCCGAGGCGCTCGACCGCCGCGCCGACCTCCGGGCCTACGAGGCCGCCGCCGACGCCGCCCGCGCCAGCCGCCGCGCCGCGGGCGCCGGGCGGTGGCCGTCGCTCGCCCTCGTGGCCGGCTACGGCACCTCCTACACCAGCACCGACCCCACCGGCCTCGGCGCGCAGCTCGACCAGAACCGGGGCGGCTCCGTCGGCTTCCGCATCGGCTTCCCGCTGTTCGACCAGCGGCAGACGAGCGCGCAGGTGCGCGCGGCCGAGGCGCGCTTCCGCCAGCGCGAGGTCGAGGCCGAGGACGCCCGGCGGCAGGTGGCCCTCGACGTGCGCGAGGCCGTGCTCGACCTCCGCCTGCGCGGCGAGGAGGTCCGGGTGGCCGAGCAGCGCGTGGCGGCGGCCGAGGCGGCGCTGGCCGCGGAGCGGGAGCGCTACCGGCTGGGGCTGACGACGCTGGCGGCGCTGGCCGAGGTGAACGCGCGGTACGTCGAGGCGCGGGTGGGGGAGGTGCGGGCGGCGTACGCGCTGCGCGTGCAGCAGGCGCTCCTCGCGTACCAGGTAGGCCGGTAG
>DATGQT010000084.1:0-6155 GCA_035304085.1 Rubricoccaceae bacterium | reverse complement strand
GAGCATGGTGCTCATTACCGGCCTGAAGGCCTCCTTCGTCGCCTCCCACAGCACCGCCGGCGTGATGGTGCCGGCTGCGCCGCGCCGGTACCGCTCGACGTAGCCGAGCACGACGGCCTGAATGAGCAGCTGCATCGCCACGACCGCGAGTACCGTCAGGATCAGGCCCGTCACATAGCCCTCGTCGCCGAACGGGCTCATCGAGTCGGCGGGGTCGAAGGCCCCCTGCACGGCCGCCTCCATCTGCAGCTGCGCCCACGCCGAGACCATCGCCGCGACGAGTGCGACCGGCCCGACGATGACGAGGAGGCCGCGCCCGAGCTCGGCCGCGTTGTCGCGGAGGAACCGGAACGTGACGTTGACGACGTCGCCGAGGTCGCGCTCGCGGCGGAAGCGGATCGCGCCGGCGTCGTCGGGCGGGGCCTGTTCGCGGAGGAGGTCGCCGGAGCCGGCGAGGTCGTCGTACATCGGACGGCGGGGCGTCAGGCGGGGGCGTAGCCAACATCGGCCACCTCGGGCGAGGCCGCCTCGGCATCGCGCCGGTGGACCCGCGCCGGCAGCCATACGAAGTACCACAGCAGGAACGCGAGGGAGCCGAAGATAACGAGCAGGCTCAGCGCCACCGGCATCTCGGTGTAGCGCGTCACGAACCCCTCCAGCAGCGCCGCCGCCACGAACTGCGGCACCAGCCCGACGACGATCTTGAGCCCGCGGAGGGCGCCCCGGCGGAAGGCCGTCATCCGGGGGTACGTGCCCGGGAAGAGGAGGGCGTTCCCCATCGCCAGCCCCGCCCCGCCGGCCAGGACGATGGCCGCGATCTCGAGCGTGCCGTGGATCCAGATCGTCCGCACCGACTCCCAGAACACCCCCTGCTCCCAGAAGAAGTACTGGAAGGCCCCCACCATGACGCCGTTGCGGAAGAGGTGGAGCGCCGTCCCGAGCGAGAACCCCGGCAGGGCGAGGTCGCCGAGGGGGTAGAGCCCGATGAACGTGAGGAAGGAGACGAAGACGTTGTTGAGCGCGATGAGCGCGAACATGTCCACCTGGAACATCTCCTTGTAGACGCGCATGGGGTCGCCCGCCTCGATGTTCTCCAGCGTCATGTTGACGTAGGCGTCGCCGAGGATGAGGCGGACGAAGGCGCCGTCGCTCGCGGCCGAGACGGCGCCGAGGGCGGCGAACCCGACGAAGAGGAAGAGCGCCCACAGCAGCGCCCGCCGCTCCTGGTAGACGACGCGGGGGATCTCCTCGGCCCAGAACCGCCGCAGCCGCCCCCGCTCCTCCCGCCGGTTCCGGTAGATCCGGTGGTGGACGTGCCCGGCCAGCCCGTTGAGGTAGGCCGCCGTGGCGCTGCCGGGGTAGAACGTCCGCGCGTACGCGAGGTCGTCGGTGAGGCGGACGTACCCCTCGGCCAGCGCGTCGGGGTCCACGGGCTCCTTCGCGTCGAGGCGGCGCTCGAACGCCTCCCAGTCGTCGGCGTGGCGGCGGACGAAGACGGCTTCGCGCATGGAGGTTGGTCCGTGGTCGGTTGTCCGTGGTCCGTAGAGGCTCCTATCCGGGAGCAGGAGCGAGGCGGAAGCTACGCGTCGCCTTTTCTAACTTCACCCTTCACCCTTCACCCTTCACCCTCCCCCGTGGACCCCCTCCGCGTCCAGACGGCCCAGAACGTAGACCTCGCCTTCGCCACGGCGGGGCTGGGCGACCGCATCCTCGCCTGGCTCGTCGACGTCGTCGTCGTCACGGCGTACGTCATCCTGGTCTCGCTGCTCGACTTCGGCGGGCGGGGCGGGCCGACGCTCCTCGTCGTCCTCGTCCTGCCCGTCCTCCTCTACCACCTCCTCTTCGAGGTGTTCTTCGAGGGGCAGACCCCGGGGAAGAGGCTGCTGAAGATCCGGGTCGCCCGCCTCGACGGGGCGCAGCCGACGCTGGCGCAGTACCTCCTCCGCTGGCTCCTCCGCTGGGTCGACGTCACGTTCTCCTCCGGCGTCGTCGCCGTCGTCGCCATCGGCGTGACGCGGCACGCGCAGCGGCTCGGCGACCTCGCCGCCGGGACCACCGTCGTCCGCCTCCGCCGCCGCGTCCGCCTCGACGAGGTCCGCTACCGCAAGCTCCCGGCGGACTACGCGCCCGCCTTCCCCGCCGCCGAGCGCCTCACCGACGCCGACGTGCGGACGCTCCGGGCCGTCCTCGTCAAGCTCCGCCTGGAGAGGCGCTCGGCCGCCACGAACCGGCTGGCCCGCCGCGCGAAGGCCGCCGTCGAGGACCGCCTCGGGCTCGCGCCCGTCCAGATGCCGCCCGAGCAGTTCCTCCGCACCGTCGTCGACGACTACACCGCCGCCCACGACCGTTACGACGTGTAGCCTCGGCATCGCTCCCTCTCCCGTCACGCCGCCACCTCGCGCCAGCTGGCGACGCCCTCGCGGAGGAGCTCGGCGGCGGCAGGGCCGTAATTGAGCAGGAGGTCGAGCACGCCGAGGTCGCCGACGAAGCCGGGGAAGTTCTGCCGCCGCACCGGCTCCTCGAAGCACAGCACCCGGACGGCCGGGCCGGAGGACGCCAGCCGCTCCGCGTCGCGCTCGGCCGACTCGGGGAGGGTGCCGAGGACGGGCGGCTGGCCCAGCGCCGCCCACACGGCCGGGAGCGTATCGGGCGCGCCGGGGAGGTCGGAGGCGCAGACGACCTCCGCCGCCGCGTGGAGCTGCCGGGCCGTCCACCGGACCGTCGCCGTCGCCAGGGCGCCGAGGGAGGGCCACGCGCGGCCGAGGATTTTTTCCACGCCCTCGCGGTAGTGCTCGTAGAACGGCGCCATGCCGTAGTTGTAGCGGAGGGCGCGGACGTGCGTGCGCGCCCACGACGTCGCGTCGGCGAGGGGGAGCGTGAGGAGGGGCGCGTCGGCCCCGGCGTGGCGGCGGGGGACGGTGAGCCACTGCCAGCCCTCCCCCTCCGGCGTGCGGATGCGCGTGCGGTTCTGCCACCCCTGCCGGCTGAACGGGAACGTGTCGGCGACGACGAACCGCTCGGCGGCGAGGAGGAGGGCGGCGTACTCCAGGCGGGGGAAGTACTCGGGCGGGCGGACGGCGGTCATCATCAGTAGAGGGTCTGAAGGTCGAAGGTCTGAAGGTCCAAGGTCGCTGTCCACTCTCTTCTGACCGCTGCTCACTGTCCACCGGATCCGGGCACCCGGGTCCAAGTTGAAATCGCCCCCTCTCCCCCGCCCCTCCATGCCCCACGCCTCGGCCGCCCCGCCGGGCACGCGCCTCGCCTTCCGCGCCGCCTTCGGGCTGTTCCTCGCCGTCATCGTGTTCAGCGTGGCGGGGTCGCTCCTGCTCAACGCGGCGCCCGCGGCGGCCTCGGCCGCCCTCGGCTGGATCCACGCGCACACCGGCCTCACCATGAACGAGCTCATCGAGGGCTCGACGTGGACGTACATGGCGCTGCTGCCGCTGCTGACGTTCCTCCTCTACCTCCCCCAGCTCGGCCCCCGCCGCTCCCTCCTCTTCCTCGCCTGGGGCAGCGCCGTCGGCGCGGCGGCGGAGCTGGTGGGGACGCAGACGGGCGTGCCGTTCGGGGCCTACGCCTACGGCGACCTCCTCGGGCCGAAGATCCTCGGCCACGTGCCGTGGCTGATCCCGCCGTCGTGGTACGCCATGTCGGTCGTCGCGTACGACCTCGCGCGGAGGCTCACGCGAGGGGCGTGGCGCGTCGTGCTCGCGGGCGCGGGCCTGATGGTGCTGTGGGACGTCGCGCTCGACCCCGCCATGAGCACGGCGTTCCCCTTCTGGCGCTTCGAGGCCGACGGGGTCTACTTCGGGATGCCGCTCGCGAACTGGGCCGGGTGGTTCCTCACCTCGGCCGTGATCGTGTGGGGGTACGACCGCCTCCTGGGCGGCCTCCGCGCCGCGGCCCCCGGGGCGACGGCGCTCTACGCGGCCAACGTGCTCTTCCCCGTGTGCATCTGCCTCGCCTACGGCGTGGCGTGGGCGGGCGTCGTCGGCCTCGCGGCCCTCGCCGTCCCCCTCGCGCTCCTCCGGCTGCGGCGAGCGGAAGAACCCCGCGGCGCCGGGCGCCGGGAGGCGGTGGCGGCATGAACGCGGGCGCCCTCTCCCTCCCCCTTCCCGCCCCGCGCGCCGTCCCGGCGCGGCCCCCGCGCGGCGCCGCACGCGCGGCCGAGGACCGCTACCTCCGGCGCGCCTTCCGCCACCACGCGCGGACGTTCTCCCTCGCGGCCCGCCTCCTGCCCCGCCACGTCCGCCTCCCCGTCGCCACCCTCTACCTCTACTGCCGGACCGTCGACCGCATCGCCGACGAGCACGTGCTGGCGGTGGGGCCGGACCGCGCCCGCGCCGCGCTCGACCGCGCCCGCCGACGCCTCGACGACGCCCTCGACGGCCGCCCCGCCGACGACCTCCTCTGGCGACGCCTCGCCGAGGTCCACGGCACCTACGGCCTCCCCCCCCGCCCCCTCCACCAGCTCCTCGACGGCGCCGGCTGGGACCTCGACGGCCGCGCCATCGAAACCGACAGCGACCTCCTCGCCTACGCCGACCTCGTGGCGGGGAGCGTCGGCGCGATGATGCTCCCGTTCCTCGTCGCCCGCCGCGAGGACGTGGCGGCGCTGGAGGCGCCGGCGCGGGCGCTCGGGCAGGCCATGCAGCTGACGAACGTGCTCCGCGACGTGGGCGAGGACGCCCGCCGCCTCGGCCGCGTCTACCTCCCCCACGAGGCCCTCGCCGCCCACGGCCTCACCCCCGAAGACCTCCTCGGCGACGCCCCGGCCGGCGGCCCGAAGGCGGCCTACGCCGCCCTCGTCGAGTCGGTGGCGGCGCAGGCGGAGGGGCTCTACGACCGGGCCGAGGCGGGCATCGCGGCGCTGCCGGGGAGCGTGCGGACGGGCATCCGGGCCGCCGCGCGGATGTACCGCGAGATCCTCAACGAGGTGCGCGCGGCCGGCTACGACAACCTCGGCCGGCGGGCCGTCGTGCCGCTGGGCCGGAAGCTCCGCCTCGTCGTCCACGACGACTACGCGCGGCGGCGGGCGCGGCTGCGCGCGGGCGCGGCGGCCTGATCCGGCCGCGGCCTCACCCCCGGCCCAGCCGCTCGCGCTCCCGCCGCGGCAGCCCCGCCACGACGAGGTCGTACGAGTGGTCCACCAGCTCCCGGATCACCCCGGCCGGGACGTCCCCGCGGAGGGCGACGTAGTTCCAGTGCTTCTTGTTGAGGTAGGGGCCGGGGAAGACGCCCTCGTACTCCTCGCGGAGGGAGAGCGCCCGCTCGGGGTCGCACTTCAGGCCGACCTCGGCGTCGGGCAGCTTCTCCAGGTTGGTGATGGCGAACATCCGCGCCGCCTCGCGGCGCGCGCCGGCCACCTTGAACACGAGGACGTCCGGCCCGAAGGGCTGGTCCTCGAAGGCGCCGGGCTTCGAGAGGCAGTAGCGGCGGAGGTCGTCGAGGTGCATCGCGGAGCGAGTCAGTCCAGGAGCGTCACGGTGCGCGCGGCGACGGTGCCGCCGGCCGCGACGCGGACGACGTACACCCCCGCCGGCAACGGCCCCGCGGCGAGGGGCACCCCGTGGGTACCGGCGGGGTACGGCCCCGAGGCGACAGCAGCGACGCGGCGGCCGAGCACGTCGTAGACGGCGACCTCCACCTCCGAAGGGCGCGCGAGCGTGAGCGTCACCGTGGCCTCCCCACGAGAGGGGTTCGGATGCACCTCCAGCCCCAGCCCCTCCGGCGACGGCTCCAGCCCCGGCTCCGCCGCCACCGTCACCGCCTCCGCCGTCCGCCACACCCATGCCCGCGCAGTCCCGTTCTCCGTCAGCCCCACGTACAGCCGACCGTCCGGACCCACCGCCGCCGACGACAGGTGGATGAGAAACGCGATCTCCGGCGCCCTTCCGACCGCCTCCCACGTCGCCCCCGCGTCGTCGGTCCGGTACACCGTACCCCGACCCAGCACCACGAACGCGCTCGGTCCCCCCAGCGCGAGCACCCCATGCACGCCCCCGCCCACCCCGTCCGGCGGCCCCTCCGGCAGCGGCACCCCCGCCGAGTCCGGCCCCCACGTCTCGCCCCCGTCCTCGCTCACCCACACCCGGTCGTAGGCGTGCGCGTTGATCCGCCCCGCCATCACGGCGGCGTACCCCCCGCCCGGCCGC
>DATGQT010000083.1:0-15840 GCA_035304085.1 Rubricoccaceae bacterium | reverse complement strand
GGTGACGAACCTCTACGACAGCACCGTCACGCCGGTGGACCTGACGACGAACGCGGCGGGGACGCCGGTGGCCGTGGGCGCCAACCCCGAGGGCGCCGTCGCCGCCGGCGGGAAGGTGTGGGTGGCGAACAACGGCTTCGGGGAGTCCACGACCGTCTCCGTCATCGACCCGGCCTCGCGGGGGGTCGAGGAGACGCTCGACGTCGGCTGCGACGGGCCGCGCGCGATGGGCGTGGACGCCGAGGGCGAGGTGTGGGTGTTCTGCACCGGCAAGACGGTCTACGACCCCGTGACGTTCGAGGTGATCGAGCGGACGAACGGCGCCGTCGTCGTCCTCGACGCCGACACCGCCGAGGAGGTCGCGCGCATCCCGCTCGACGACCAGATCGGCGCGGCGAGCCTCGGGCAGGACGCCTTCGTCAGCCCCGAGGCCGGCACCGCCTGGGCCGTCCGCGCCGACGGCGCCCTCCTCGCCTTCGACACCGGCTCGAACGCGCTCGACGCGACGGTGACGCCCGAGCTCCCCGACGGCCACCTCGTCGGCGCCGTGGCGACGGACGCCGAGGGCCGTGTCTACGTCGGCGCCGTCGCGCCGGACTTCGTCTCGGCGGGGCAGCTCGTAGTGCTGGACCGCGACGGGCGGCGGGTGTCGAGCGCACCGGCCGGCATCATCCCCGCCGCCATCACGGTCCGCTGATGGCCGTGCGGATCGACCGGTGCTACTGCTTCGGCCGGACGTTCGCCGAGCTGAAGGCCGCGGCCGAGGCGGCGGGTGCGCAGACGGTAGCCGAGCTCCAGGCGCACGTCGTCTTCGGGCAGCGGTGCCGGCTGTGCCACCCGTACGTCCGGCGGATGCTGCGCACGGGCGAGACGGTCTTCCACGAGATCGTGACCGAGGCGGACGAGCCCGGTTGAAGGGAAAAGTGAGAAGTGAGAAGTGAAAAGGGAAAAGTGAAAAGGGAAAAGTGAGAAGGGAAAAGTGAAAAGGGGAGGCGCTGCCGCGTCTCTACGTGCGTCGCCCGATGAAGCCGATGAGGCGGCCGGGGGTGCCGCCCTCGGCGCGGTACGAGTAGAAGCGTGCCGTGTCGGAGGCCGTGCAGGCGGCGTCCACCTCCGTCTGCGCCTCGGGCACGCCGGCGGCGCGGAGCTGCGCGGCGATGGCGCCCTTGAGGTCCACGTGCGGGCGCGGCCAGCCGGGCCGCCGCATGACGTGGCCCTCGGCGAACTGCGCCGCCACTTCCTCGCCCACCTCGAACGCCTCGGCCGAGATGCAGGGGCCGACGTAGGCGCGCACCCGCGCCGGCTCGGCACCGAGGCGCTGCATCGCCGCTACCGTCCGCCCGACGACGTCCGCCACCGTCCCCCGCCACCCCGAGTGGCACGCGCCGACGACGCCGGCCTCGGCGTCGGCGAGGAGGACGAGGGCGCAGTCGGCGGAGACGACGGTGAGGAGGAGGCCGGGCCGGTCGGTGACGAGGCCGTCGTGAGCGGGCGTGTGGCCGCCCTCGCGCACCGTCGCCACGTCGCTTCCGTGCACCTGCCCCACGCTCGCGACGGCGGGGAAGCCGAACGCCGCGCCGAGGCGCCGCCGGGCGTCGTCCAGCGCCCCCTCCTCGGGCGGCGCGAAGTCGCGCGTGGTGAACCCGGCGACGAGGGCGGGGAGGTCGGCGAAGACGGCGGGACGGAGCATGGGGGTGCAGGAACGAGGGAGCGTAGGAGCGTAGGAGCGTGGGAGCGTAGGAGCGTGCCGCTTCCTCCCCCTTTCTCACGTTCCCACGTTCTCACGTTCTAAACGCTGCCCACACGGCCTCCAGCGGCATGTCGAGGCCGGTCCAGAGGCGGAAGGCGGCGGCGGCCTGGCCGACGAGCATCGGCAGCCCGCCGAGGGGCTCGGCGCCCTGCGCGGCGGCCTCGCGGAGCAGCCGCGTCTCGGCCGGGGCGTAGACGAGGTCGTAGACGAGCTGGCTCGTGTGGAAGTCTTCGGCGTGCGGCCACGGCGTCTCCCCGTCGCCCGGCGCCATGCCGACGGGCGTGGCGTTGACGATGAGGGTGCTCTCGCGGACGGCCGTGCGCGCCTCGGCGAAGGGGATAGGGCGGAGGGCGTCGTAGGGATCGTGCGGGCCGAGCGCGGCAGCGAGGCGGCGGGCCTGGTCGGGCCGGCGGGCGGCGACGGTGAGGCGCGTCGGCTCGAAGGCGGTGAGGAGGGCGTAGGCGGCGGCGCGGGCAACGCCCCCGGCCCCGAGCACCGTCATCGCCGCGCCGTGGAGCCGGTCGGTGTGCGGGCGGAGGGGCCGGAGGAAGCCCTCGACGTCCGTGTTCTCTCCGCGCACCGCCCCGTCGTCCTCGAAGACGAGCGTGTTGACGGCGCCCGTGGCCGCGGCGGCGGGCGCGAGGTGGTCGAGGAGGGGGACGACGGCCTCCTTGTGCGGGATCGTCACGCTCGCGCCGAGGGCGCCGAGGGCCTTCAGCCCCGCCACGGCCGCGGGGAGGTCGGCGGGGGCGACGCGGCAGGCGAGGTAGACGGCGTCGAGGCCGAGCGCGCGGAAGGCCGCGTTGTGGATCCGCGGCGAGAGCGAGTGCGCGACGGGGTCGCCGAGGAGGACGGCTAGGCGCGTGGTCGCGCCTGAGAGAGGGGGAAAGGGGGCAAGGGGGAAGGGGGGCTCTTCTCCCTCTCTCCCTCTCTTCCTCTCTCCCATTCTCGACCTACCGCCGCGGCTCCTCGCCGGCGCCGCCGGAGCGGGCGTTCCCCCACAGCTCGCGGTAGGCGCGGCGGAACTCCTCGGTGTGCGCCGGGTCGAGCTCGCAGGCCCGGTCGAGCGCGCGGAGGGCCGACTCCCGCTGGCCGACGGACGCGAGCACCTGGGCCTGCCGGAGGTGCGCCTCGGTCGAGGACGGGTCGATGCGGACGACCTCGGCGTAGGCCTTGAGGGCGTCGGCGGCGAGGCCCGCTTCGAGGCGGGTCTCGGCGAGGTCGAGCCACGCCTCGGCGTTCTCGGGCTCGAGCTCGACGACGCGGCCGTAGGAGCGGAGGGCGTCGGCGAGGCGGCCGGCGTTGTACTCGCTGTCGGCCCGGGCGTGCCAGTACTCGGCGACGGCGGGGTCGAGGGCGAGGGCGCGGGCGAAGGCGCCGAGGGCGTCGCCGTAGCGCTCGAGGGCGTCGTAGCAGCAGCCGAGGCCGTACCACGCGTCGGCGTAGTCGGGGTCGTCCTGGACGGCGCGGAGGAGGTAGGAGACGGCCGTGGCGTAGTCCTCCAGCTCCTCGTAGGCGATACCGAGGTTGTAGAACGTCGCGGCGTCGCCGTCCTCGTACTCCAGCACCTTGAGGTAGCTCTCGATGGCGTCCCGGGTGCGGCCGAGGTTGGCGAGCGCGTTGCCGCGGTTGTACCACGCGCTGGCGAAGTCGTCGCAGATGGCCGTGGCGAAATCGTAGGAGCTGACGGCGTCGTCGTAGCGGCCGAGGCGGTTGAGGACGATGCCGCGGTTGTACCACGCGTTCTGCGCGTAGGGGTCGAGGTCGATCTGCTTGTCGTAGCAGGCGATGGAGTCGTCGAGGCGGTCGAGCTGGTCGTAGCAGTAGCCGAGCTCGTACCACACCTCGGGGTGCTCCTCGTCGAGCTCGGCGCAGCGCGTGAGCGCCTCGACGGCGTCGTCGTAGCGGCCGAGCTTCTCGAGGGCGATGCCCTGGTTGAAGAGGGCGTCGGCGTGGAGGGGGTCGAGGGCGAGGGCGCGGTCGTAGGCCTCGAGCGCCTCCTCGGTCCGCCCGAGCGCGTCGAGGGTCACGCCGCGGTTGACGACGGTCTCGGCGTCGGCGGGGTTGAGGGCGAGGGCGCGGTCGTAGGCCTCGAGCGCCTCCTCGTGGCGGTCGAGGTGGTTGAGGAGGATGCCGCGGCGGAGCCAGGTGTCCGACTGGTACGGCTGCTGCTCGAGCGCGTGGTCGACGACGCCGAGGGCCTCCTCGATCCGCCCCTGCTCGAAGTAGAACGTGGCGAAGTTCTCGAGGGCCTCGGAGTCGAAGAAGGCGGCCTCGCCGCGGGCGCGGCTCTGCTCGTACGCCTCCAGGAGGTCGTGCAGCTCGTCGCTGCCCGCCGGGTCTTCGAACTCGTCGAACTCGAAATCGAACATGCTCGGTCGCTCCGGGATGGGGTGGGGGGACGACCCCGGGAAGGCATCGGACGCGCCCGGCGGGGCCCCCGACGAGGCGTATAATACGGGGGCGGCTACAGGGTTGCAACCGGCCCTCGAACGCTTCACCGGGCCGCGGGCGGGGCGCGTGTCGCCCTGTAACGAACGGCCCGCCGGTTGTTTCCACGGGGGGGTATCGGGCGGCGCGCGGGGCGGTTTGAGCCGCCGGCCGCCCTTCACACGCACACACGACAGACCTTGTTCATCTCCTTCGAAGGCATAGACGGCAGCGGGAAGAGCACCCAGGCGCGGCTGCTGGAGGCGCACCTCCGGCGGACGGACCGCGCCGTCCTCCTCGTCCGCGAGCCGGGGGGGACGGCGCTGGCCGAGCGCGTGCGCGCGCTGCTCCTCGGCCACGAGGTGCCCGTCGGGCCGTTCGCCGAGCTCCTGCTCTTCTCGGCCGCGCGCGCGCAGCTCGTCGAGGAGGTGCTCCGGCCCACCCTCGCCGCCGGCACCGTCGTCCTCGCCGACCGCTTCTTCGACTCGACGACGGCCTACCAGGGCGGCGGCCGCGGCCTCGCCGACGCCGGCTGGCTGGCCGACTTCCACCGCCGCGTCACCGGCGGCCTCGTGCCCGAGCGCACGTTCCTCTTCGACGTGCCGCCCGAGGTGGCCGCACGCCGCCGCGCCGGCCGGGACGACGGGCCCGACCGGATGGAGGCCGGCGGCGAGGCGTTCTTCACGCGCGTCCGCGACGCCTACCTCGCCCTCGCCGCACGCGAGCCCGCCCGCGTCCGCGTCCTCGACGGCACGCTCCCGCCGGACTGGCTCCACGAGCAGGTCGTCCGCGACGTCGAGCGGCGCCTGGCCGAGAAAGGGCGAAAGGGGGAAAGGGAGATGGGGTGAGGAGCCCTCGCCGAGCAACCTCGTCCCCCTCTCTCCCGTTCTCCCCTTCCCCCGTTCACACCGCCGCGATGTCCCTCCCCCAGGCCCAGCTCGACGAGGTCCGCCGCCTCTTCTCCGCGTTCCTCAAGGAGCGCGGGCAGCGGCAGACGAACGAGCGCTTCGCCATCCTCGACGCCATCTACGCCACCGGCGACCACCTCGACGCCGACACGCTCTTCGCGCGGCTGAAGGCGCAGGGCGTGAGCGTGAGCCGCGCCACCGTCTACAACACGCTCGAGCTCCTGCTGGAGTGCGACCTCGTCGTCAAGCACCAGTTCGGCCGGAGCCAGGCGAAGTACGAGCGGGCCTACGCCTACTGGCAGCACGACCACCTCCTCTGCATCGACTGCGGGGCGATCTACGAGTTCTGCGACCCGCGCCTGCAGAGCATCCAGGAGACCGTCGCCGAGATCTACGGGTTCGAGATCGCCCAGCACGCGCTCACGATGTACGGCCACTGCCGCCGCGAAGGCTGCCCGGGGAAGGAAGAAGTGAAAAGTGAGAAGTGAAAAGTGAAAAGTATCTCGCTGCTACCTTTTCTCACTTTTCCTTTCTCCCTTCTCACTTCCCATGGCCCCACTCCTCCAGATCGACGCCTTCGCCGACGCGCCGTTCACCGGCAACCCCGCCGCCGTCTGCCTCCTCGACGGCCCCGCCGAGGCGGGCTGGATGCAGCGCGTGGCGGCGGAGATGAACCTGTCCGAGACGGCCTTCCTCCATTCAGTCGAGGGCGGGTACGCCCTCCGCTGGTTCACGCCGGCCGTCGAGGTGGCGCTCTGCGGGCACGCCACGCTCGCGAGCGCGCACGCCCTCTACGAGACGGGCCGCCTCGGACCGGAGGCGCCGGCGCGCTTCCACACCGCCAGTGGTCTCCTCACCGTGATCCCCGCCGGCGAAGGCCGGCTCACGATGGACTTCCCCGCCACCCCGCCCGTGCCGGCCGACGACGTGCCGGACGGGCTCGCCGGGGTCTTCGGCGTCGCGCCGGTGTGGGCGGGGCGGACGCGCTTCGACCTCTTCCTCGAGGTGCGGGACGAGGCGGCCGTCCGCGGGCTCGCGCCCGATCCCGCCGCCGTCGCTGCCCTCGGGGCGCGCGGCATCGTCGTCACCGCGCGTGCGGACGAGGGGCGGCCCTACGACTTCGTCTCCCGCTTCTTCGCGCCCGGCTCGGGGATCGCGGAGGACCCGGTGACGGGCTCGGCACACTGCGCCCTCGCGCCGTTCTGGGTGGAGCGCCTCGGCCGCGAGGCGCTGACCGGCTACCAGGCCTCGGCGCGCGGCGGCTTCGTAGGGGTGCGCGTGCACGGGGACCGGGTGGCACTGACGGGGTGCGCCGTGACGGTGCTGCGCGGCGAACTCGTGGTGTGAGCGAGCGGCCGGCACCCGTCCCGCGCTACAGCCCGGGCCCCGTGTCTCGTGCCTGCCGGAAGGCGTCGAGGCGGCGTCGGGCCGCGCGCGTGAAGCGGTGGTCGGGGCCGAGCCGGTCGTGCAGGACGGCGTGGCTCTCGACGAGCAGCGGCGCGGCCTCGTCGTAGCGGCCGAGGGCCGCGAGAGCTGCGCCGAGGGCGCTCTGCGCGTTCGCCACGCGCTCGTGCGTCGGCTCGTAGCGTGCCCGGGCGATGGTGATGGCGTCGCGCAGGAGCGGCTCGGCCTGGGCGGCCTGCCCCCGTTCCAGGAGCAGCGTGCCGAGGTCCAGCTTGGCCTCGGCGACGAAGTGGTGGTCGGGCCGGAGCGTGCGCGCGTAGAGGGCGAGCGCTTCGCGGTAGAGGGTTTCGGCGCGGGCGACGTCGCCGCGGGCCTCGGCCACGGCGGCGAGCGCGCGCCGGCACTGCGCTTCGTAGGGATGCGCGTCGCCGAAGAGCCGGCGGCTCATGGCGAGGGCCTCCTCGAAATCCGCCTCGGCGGCGGCGTGTCGCCCGGCCCCCAGCGCGGCCCGCCCCTGAATGAGGAGCGACGTGACGACGGTGCCGTGGTCCCCCCCGAAGAGGCGCCGGTAGTCGGCCACGACGCCGCGCATCGTGTCCGCCGCCGCGTCGAAGTCCTCGCGGGCGTAGAGGACGCTGGCGAGCGTCTGCCGGGCGCCGAGCATGTCGTAGTGGTCGGCGCCGAGCGTCGGGATGCCGCGGGCGAGCGCGTCGCGCAGGAGCGCCTCGGCCTCGTCGAAGGCGCCGCGCTCGTAGCGGACGGCCCCGAGCATGAACCGGGTGCTGGCGACGCCCGGGTGGTCGTCGCCGTAGAGCCGGCGCTGGAGGGCGAGCGCTTCGCGGTAGAGCGCCTCGGCCTCGCCCAGCTCGCCCCGGAACTGGAGGAACTGCGCCAGCGCGATCCGGGCGTCAGCCGCGGCGGGATGGAGGGTGTTCGGGATGGCCTGGAAGAGGGCCACGGCCTCGCGGAAAAGCGCCTCGGCGCCGGCGTAGTCGCCCCGGCTGTGGCGGATGGCGGCGAGGGCGTAGAGGGCGGCGCCCACGTCGGGGTGCGCGGCGCCGAGCGCGGCGCGGCGGCGTTCGAGCGCCTCGCGGATGAGCGGCTCGGCGGCCTCCGCGTCGCCCTGCGTCGAGAGGAGGGTGGCGTGGTGGTGGAGCACGTCGGCCAGGGCCACCTCGTTCGGCTTCGGCAGGGCGCGGTAGGCGGCGACGGCCTCGCGGTAGAGGTCGTCGGCCGCGTCGAGGTGGCTCCGGGCGTGCTGGAGGTAGCCGAGGTGGTGGAGGCTGGCGGCGAGGTCCGGGTGCGGGGTCGGGTGGAGCGTGCGGCGGAGGGCGAGGGCCTCCTCGAGGTGGGCCGCCGCCCGGTCGTAGAGGCCGAGGTTCTGGTAGACGCGGCCGAGGGCGTCGAGGAGCGTCGCCTTTACGTCGGGCTGCTCGTCGAGCGTGGCGAGGCGGCCGGCGGCGCGGTCGAGCACCTCGCGGGCCGTGACCACCTCGCCCCCGGTCGCGCCCGGGTCGGCCTGCTCGAAGAGATCCACGAGGAAGTCGAGGGCCTCAGCGGTCTTGGCCTGCTCGGCCTGGGCGCGGTCGCGCTCGGCGGCGGCGCGGCGGGCCTGCCAGGCCGTGCCGGCCAGCCCGGCCACGAGGGCGAGCCCGACGAGGGCCGCCGCCGCCACGCCCACGCGGTGGCGGCGGACGAACATCCGCGCCCGGTAGCCGGCGGTGGCGGGGCGGGCCTGGACCGGCAGCCCCGCGAGGTGGCGCCGGACGTCCTCCAGGAACGCCTCGGCGCTGGCGTAGCGCCGCTCGGGCTCCTTCTCGAGCGCCTTCATCACGATGGTGTCGAGGTCGCCGGCGAGGCGGCGGGCGAGCGTGTCCGGCTCGGTGCCGCGGGCGCGGCTGACGGCCTCCGGCGTGACGGCGGCGCCGTCGCCGCCCCCGTCTACGCTGCGCGTGACGACGACGCTCGGGCGCGGCGGCGCCGTCTCGCAGACGACCCGCTCCAGCTCCCCCGGCGAGAGCGCCGCGGTGTCGTAGGGGCGGTGGCCCGTGAGCAGCTCGTAGAGCACGACGCCGAGGCTGTAGACGTCGGACGCCGTCGAGACCGGCTCGCCGCGGAGCTGCTCGGGCGCGGCGTACTCCGGCGTCATCACGCGCGTGGCCGGGCGCGTCGGCGCCTCGCCGCCGGCGCCGTCGGCGTCTTCGAGGAGGCGGGCGATCCCGAAGTCGAGCAGCTTCACGCGGGGCCGGCCGCCGGCGTCCTCCGTCACGAGGACGTTGGACGGCTTGAGGTCGCGGTGGACGACGAGGCGCTGGTGCGCGTGGTGGACGGCCTCGCAGACCTCGATGAACAGGCGGAGGCGCTGGCGGAGGTCGAGGCGGCGGGCGTCGCAGTAGCGGTCGAGCCGCTCGCCGTCGACGACCTCCATGGCGAAGTAGGGGCGGCCGTCGGCGGCGAGGCCGCCGTCGAGGAGGCGGGCGATGCCGGGGTGCTGGAGCCGCGCGAGCGTCTGCCGCTCGTGGAGGAAGCGGGCGCGCTGGGCGTCGGTGTCCACGCCGTCGCGGATGAGCTTGAGGGCGACGCGCTGCTCGAACTGGCCGTCGGCGCGCTCGGCGAGGTAGACGGCCCCCATGCCGCCGCGCCCGAGCGTGCGCAGCACGCGGTACGGCCCCACGCGGCGGCCCTCGGCCGGCTCCCCCTCGGCGGCGCGAGCCAGCGGCGCC
Source organism: Rubricoccaceae bacterium (assembly GCA_035304085.1). Classification (GTDB taxonomy): domain Bacteria; phylum Bacteroidota; class Rhodothermia; order Rhodothermales; family Rubricoccaceae; genus DATGQT01. The sequence continues at coordinate 6,625 of DATGQT010000083.1, read as the reverse complement.
ACCAGCTCCTCGGCCAGCCGGTCCACGGGGCCGGGGCCGGCGTGGGCGTCGAGGAGGGAGGCGACCTCGCAGCGGAGGTCGGGGTCGGGGCGCCCGCCCGCGTCCGTGCAGGCCGCGTCGAGGAAGGCGGCGCGCGCCTCGGGCGGCTGCGCCAGCGCCGCCTCGAAGAGGGCCTCGATCTGGTGCCAGCGCTCCGAGGTCATGGCTCCGGGGTCGTCCGAAGGGAGAAGCCGGAAAGGCGGCCGGGGCGGCTCACAGCCCGGCGGGGAGGTCGCGCAGCTCGCGGTTGAGCCAGGCCCGCGCGAGCGTCCAGTCGCGCTTGACGGTGGCCGGGGCGACGCCGAGGGCGGCGGCGGTCTCCTCGATGCTGAGCCCGCTGAAGAACCGGCACTCGACGACGGCGTGCTGCCGCTCGCTCAGGGCGCGGAGCCGGGTGAGCGCCTCGTCGAGGGCCAGCAGCTCCTCCGACTGCCGGTCGGTCATGAGCGCCTCCTCGTCGAGGGGGACCCTCTCCGCGCCGCCGCCGCGCTTCCGGGCGCGCCGGCGCTCGGCGTAAGTGACGAGCACGCGGCGCATGGCCTGCGCCGCCAGCGCGAAGAACTGCGCGCGGTTCTGCCAGCGGATCCGGTCGAGCCGGACGAGCTTGAGGTAGGCCTCGTGGACGAGCGCCGTCGTGTTGAGGGTGTGGTCGTCGCGCTCGCCGCGGCGGTGGCGGTGGGCGAGGCGGTGGAGCTCGTCGTAGACGAGGGGGAGGAGGCGGTCCATCGCCGCCGCGTCGCCCTCGCCGAGGTCGAGGAGGAGCTGGGTGACGTCGGGGTCCGCTCCCGGCATGGGTCCTGGCCGCCGTGGGCCCGGAGGTGCGCAGCGGCCAAGATAGGGCGGAGGCGGCATGAGCGCGGTGTGGGCCGTGAGCCGATCCGCCGGGATTTCCGGCTTCTACCCGAGGCGTCCTCCACCCCACCGTGTCTGCTCGCCATGGACCACCCGTCCGCCTCCGCCCTCCGGCTCGGCCCGCTGAGCCCCCTCCTCCTCGGTCTGCTCCTCCTCGCCGGCTCGGGATGCGACTCGCAACCGTACAACTTCCACCCCCTCGCAGTAGTCATCACGTCGCCCTCGGAGGACACCCTCGTGCTCGCAAGTGACATTCGTGTCGAAGGCCTTGTCTATGGACGCCCCGATCATCTTGCTTCGCTCTACTACCAACTCAACGATGGAGACGAGCTGTTCATCCCCAGCGAGCCCACCTCAAATGCTCGCCATTTCGCCTTCATGGCTACCGACCTGGTCGAAGGGATCAATCGGATCGAGGTGATTGCACGAGGAACCCTGGATAGTAACGTGCCCGAGACCAAGGATTCCATCAGCATCACCTACGCGCCCGACGGCGGGGGCGGCGGCTTGGAATACGACCTCCAGCTCGACGTGTCCAGCACGGAGGAATGGCGCGTGGGCGAGGAGGCCATCTTCACGGTCACCGTCACGAAGACCCCGAGCCACGTGCCCGACCCCGGCATCGTCGTCGAGATGCCGGTGCCGGATGGGCTCGAGTTCGTGCGTGTGGATCCGCCGGACCACCTCGGCACCTACGACCCGGCCACCGGCCGGTGGCGCTTCACGATGACGACGGTCTTGACGGCGCTCCAGCTCATCGCGCGGGCGGATGCGGAGGGCTCGTACACGTTCCACGCGGAGATCGTCGAGGGGCTCGGCGAGGGGGACGACCCGTCCAACAACGGCGTGGAGTGGCCTTTCACGGTGATCCCCTGAGCCGATCCGCCGCGCGTTCCGGCTTCTCCTCCCGAAGCCCGTCCTCCAGCCTCTCCTTCCGATGATCCGCGTTGCATTCCTCCCGGTCCTCCTCGTGCTCTGTGCCGCCGCGTCGGCGCAGCCCCGCGCCGTCGTCGTCAACGGCGAGCGCGTGCCCGAGGCCACGCTCGGCGCGCTCGAGGCCTACTTCGGCGTGCAGGTGCAGGAGGGCGCCTACTGGTACGACCCCTACTGCGGCGCGTGGGGGTTCGAGGGCGGCCCCACCGTCGGCCTGCTGCCGGTGGGGCTCCCGTTCAGCCCGGACCTCCGCGCCGACGCCTCGCGCGGGCGGACGGACGTCTACGTCAACGGACGGCGGCTGCCGGCGGAGGACCTCCGCGCCATCGAGGCGCTGACAGGGCCCGTCCTGCCCGGCCGCTACTGGCTCGACGCCTACGGCAACGCCGGCCCCGAGGGCGGCCCCGCCGTCGTCAACCTCGTCCGGCTCGCGCGGGCCGCCGGCGGCGGCAGCGCCTTCTACCGCTCGGACGACACCGGCGTCGGCGCCGGCAGCAGCGGCGGCACCTCCTACGTGATGGGCCCCGACTGGTCCGTCACCGTGGACTGGTGAGCCGTCCGCCCGTCGTTTCCGGCTTCTCTCCCTGAGGCCCGGCCTCGCACTCCGTCATCAACCCGACCGCTCTCCATGTCCATGTCCCCGCTCTCTCGCACCTTCGTCCTCGCGCTCACGCTCGGTCTAGTGGCCTTCCTCCTCCCGGGCTGCGACTCGTTCCTCTTCTTCGGCGACTCCGAGGGCGAGGGGGTGGATTGCCCCGTGGGTGACCTCGAGTGCTACTGCGAGCAGCACCCCGAGAACTGCTGAGTGAGCGGCCGCCCAGAAGCCCGAAGAGGTTGAACCCTTCTCGTGCTTCCGACGGGCCGCGCGGCGGAGAGATCAGGGGTAGCCGTCGCGCCACGACACCGGCGGCGCTCCGACGTGGCGCTTGAAGGCGCGGCTGAAGGCGGCCTCGGCGTCGTACCCCACGCGCGCGGCCACCTCGGACACGGTGAGACCCGGCTGCCGCAGGAGGTACTGCGCGAGCTGCATCCGCCACTGCGCCAGGTACCGCATAGGGGGCACGCCGACGTACTCGGTGAACCGCCGCGCCAGCGCCGAGCGCGACCGGCCCACCTCGCCAGCCGCGAGCGCATCTCGGGCTGGGCGCGGGACTGCTGGGAAGCGCTGCACCCGTACTCGGCGGGCGGGGGCTCGTGCCCGGTAGATCGGAGGTCGCGGCGTCGTAGCTTTTCGCCCCCCACACGCCCCGTCCGCCATGGCCCGCGTTCTCCTCCTGTCGCCCGCGCGCGTGCGCCGCACCGTCGTCCGCCTCGCCTACGAGGTCGTCGAGCAGAACCGTGGTGGGGAGAACCTCCTGGTGTTCGGCATAGCGAACCGGGGCGTCCGGCTCGCCGAGCGGCTGGCCGAGGCGCTGGCCGAGGTGGAGGGGAGCCCGTTCCCCGTCCACGCCCTCGACGTGACGCCCTTCCGCGACGACCGCCCCGACGTCGAGCGGCCTCAGCCCCCGGACGGCGCGCCGCAGGTGGACGACCGCGACGTGCTCCTCGTGGACGACGTGCTGTTCACCGGCCGCACCGCCCGCGCCGCCATCGACGCCGTACTCCAGCACGGCCGCCCGCGCACGATCCAGCTCGCCGTCCTCATCGACCGCGGCCACCGCGAGTTCCCCATCCAGCCCGACTACGTGGGCCGCGTCATCCCGACGAAGTACGGAGAGCGGGTGGTGGTCGAGGTGGACGGGGCGCCGGCTGTATACCTGGAGGAGTAGTCGGCGTCAGCCGTCGTTCTCTTCCTCTTCGTCGCTCCCGTTGCCGTCGTCTCCGCCGTCATCCTGCGGCGGCGGGGGCGCGGGGGGCGGTTCAGGTTCCACCGGCGGAGGAGGAAGGGGCTCCGGCTGAGGTTCCGGCGCCGGCTCCTCGGTTTCCTGCTGGTCGAGCGTATCCGCTTCGGTCTCGGGAACGGGCTCGCGCGGCGGTGCCGGCGGGGGGTTCCAGCCCTCCGGCGGCTCGGTGGTGTGGATGCGGACCTCGGAGCCCTCGCGGAGGCGGTTGCCGGCGCGGGGCTCCTGCCAGCGCACGGTGTCGCCCCGCGCCTCGGGCGAGCTCACCCACAGCCCCGCTTCGAAGATCACCTGCCGCGCCTGCGCGGGGGGGAGGCCGGTGACGTCGGGGACGCGCACCTGCTGGCGGCCGAGGCCGGGGCTGAGCCAGAGCGTGACGCGCGTGCTCTTCGGCACGGCGCTGCCGCCGGGCGGCATCTGCCGCGTCACCGTCCCCTCGAACGGGGTACGGACGGTGTCCATGCGCACGTCGCCCACGAGGAGGCCCGCCTCCTGCAGCTCCGCCCGCGCCACGCCCTCGGCCATCCCCCCCACGTCCGGCACCGCCACCATCTCCCGCGGGCTCGCGTTGACGTAGTAGTAGATGCGCCGGCCGGGCTTGACGCTGCTGTTGGGGAGCGGCGTCTGGTCCACTACGACGTCGGCGGGGAGGTTGGGGTTGAACGGCTGCTCGCGGCGCTCCGGGCGCAGGCCGGCCTCCTCGAGCACCTCGACGGCCTCCTCCGCCGGGAGCTGCCGGACCTCGGGCACCGCGATGTCCGCCCCGTGCCGGGTCCACAGCGGCATGATGGCGTAGTTGAGGAGGAAGACGAAGAAGCCGAAGCCGACCACGAGGCCGAGCATCACCGTCCAGAAGAGGCGGCTCGTCAGGACGGGGCGGAGCCAGGCGAGGCGTTCGCGGAGGGAAGCCATGGGGCGGAGGCGTATGTAGGGGTGCCGTGAAGATACAGAGCCACCGCCGGCTGCTCTTCGACGGACCTCCGCAGGGGAGGTGGAAACCGGCGGGGAGGCGTACCGTTGTAAGGGGCCGCTCGGAACGGAGGCGCTGCGGGAACGGCCGGGATGGACCGTTTAGCGCCGGTTCCGAAGCGAGGACGGTTCCTTCGATGAGGGGCCTCGGGAGGGGCAGTGAACGGTTCGTGAACCGCGCCCGTTAGCTTGACTCCCCTCTCGGGCCCACCGTATCATTGCGCTCCTCGCTGACGGGGCCGCACTGCGAGTGCGGACTGGCATCGAGGGCAAGGCTTCGACGCCTCGGATAGGCCGGGGCGCTCTTCCTCAGAAGAGACTGTGAAGCCCTTGACGCGGCGCCCATGAGCGCCGTATGTTAACAGGCCGTCTCGGGATCACTCCGCGTCACGTCGGTGGCCGGCCCCGAGGCCCGGTTCTTTGAGAGACTGGAAGTATAGCGAGCCTTCGTCGGCCGGTTCGATAGGCGCCTCGGCGCCTTTCGCGAAACGGTCCGATTGAGGGTCACCCAAGCTCATCAGCGTAAAGCCGTGCTCTTCGGAGCACGCAACTCTTCTACTACGGAGAGTTTGATCCTGGCTCAGGACGAACGCTGGCGGCGGGCTTAACACATGCAAGTCGAACGTGAAGCCCCCTTCGGGGGGTGGAAAGTGGCGCACGGGTGAGTAACGCGTAGGCAATCTGCCCTCAGCTGGGGGATAACCAGGGGAAACCCTGGCTAATACCGCATAACGTCCCGACAGGGCATCCTGTCGGGATCAAAGCTCCGGCGGCTGAGGATGAGCCTGCGTTGGATTAGCTAGTTGGTGGGGTAAAGGCCCACCAAGGCGACGATCCATAGCGGGTCTGAGAGGATGATCCGCCACACTGGCACTGAGACACGGGCCAGACTCCTACGGGAGGCAGCAGTGAGGAATATTGCGCAATGGACGAAAGTCTGACGCAGCCACGCCGCGTGCAGGAAGACACCCCTCAGGGGCGTAAACTGCTTTTATACGGGAAGAACACCCTGGTCGCCAGGGATTGACGGTACCGTATGAATAAGGACCGGCTAACTCCGTGCCAGCAGCCGCGGTAATACGGAGGGTCCAAGCGTTGTCCGGAATCACTGGGTGTAAAGGGTGCGCAGGCGGGCTTATAAGTCAGGGGTGAAAGCCACCGGCTCAACCGGTGAATTGCCCTTGATACTGTAAGTCTTGAGTCCTGGAGGGGCTGTCGGAATTCGTGGTGTAGCGGTGAAATGCGTAGATATCACGAGGAACACCGGAGGCGTAAGCGGACAGCTGGACAGGTACTGACGCTGAGGCACGAAAGCGTGGGGAGCGAACAGGATTAGATACCCTGGTAGTCCACGCCGTAAACGATGAGTGCTCGATGCTGCCGCGCTTCAGTGGCAGTGTCTAAGCTAACGCGTTAAGCACTCCACCTGGGGAGTACGCTCGCAAGGGTGAAACTCAAAGGAATTGACGGGGGCCCGCACAAGCGGTGGAGCATGTGGATTAATTCGATGCAACGCGAAGAACCTTACCCAGGCTCGAACACCAGGTGACAGGCCCTGAAAGGGGCCCTCCTTCGGGCACTTGGTGAGGTGCTGCATGGCTGTCGTCAGTTCGTGTCGTGAGATGTTGGGTTAAGTCCCGCAACGAACGCAACCCCTATCGCTAGTTACCAGCGGGTCATGCCGGGGACTCTAGCGAGACTGCCTGCGCAAGCAGTGAGGAAGGTGGGGATGACGTCAAGTCATCATGGCCCTTACGCCTGGGGCTTCACACGTGCTACAATGGACGGTACAGTGGGCTGCTACCCCGCGAGGGGATGCGAATCCATAAAGCCGTTCTCAGTTCGGATCGGAGTCTGCAACTCGACTCCGTGAAGCCGGAATCGCTAGTAATCGCGTATCAGCCACGACGCGGTGAATACGTTCCCGGGCCTTGTACACACCGCCCGTCAAGCCATGGAAGTCGAGGGCACCCGAAGTCCGTGACCCAACC
>DATGQT010000082.1:0-5319 GCA_035304085.1 Rubricoccaceae bacterium | reverse complement strand
TAGACGACGATGCGGACGTCGCCGACGGGGTAGCCGGCCACGGGCCCCTCGCGGAGGGCGTCGGCCACGCCCTTCTGGATGGCGCCGAAGAACCGCTGCATGTCGATGACGCCGCCCACGATGGAGTCGATGAACTGGACGCGGGCGCCCCAGTCCGTCTCCATCGTGTGCTCGCCGCGCTGCTTCATGTCCTCGGGCGCGTTGAACGCCTCCGTCAGCGGCTCGACCATCATCGAGATGTCGGCGAACTGGCCGGCGCCGCCGGTCTGCTTCTTGTGCCGGTACGAGGAGCGGGCGCGGCCCTGGACCGTCTCGCGGTAGCTCACCTTCGGCCGCTCGAAGGCGACGTCGACGCCGAACCGGTTCTTCAGCCGGTACTTCGCCACGTCGAGGTGCATCTCGCCCTGCCCGGCGAGGGTCATCTGCGAGAGGTGGGCGTCGTGGTGGAGGTGGAGGCTGGGGTCCTCCTTCATGAGCTGGTGGAGCCCCTGCGCCATCTTGTCCTCCTCCCCCTGCCGCTCGGCGCGGACGGCCAGCGTCATGCGCGGCCCGGGGAACTCGATGGGCGAGACGACGGCGCTCGACCCCTTCTTCCGGAGGGTGTCGTTGGTGTTGGTGTCGCGGAGCTTGACGGTGGCGCCGAGGTCGCCGGCGACGAGCTTCTGGAGGGGGTTCCGCTGCTTCCCGTTGATGGCGAAGAGGTTGCCGAGCCGCTCGATCGTCCGGTGCTGCGCGTTCTCGAGGTCCATCCCCGGCTCGAGCGTGCCGTCGTAGACGCGGAGGAACGAGTACTCGCCGACGTGCTCCTCGGCCATCGTGCGGAAGACGAACGCGACGGCGTCGGCCTTGGGGTCGGTGTGGACCTCACCGCTCTCCATGTGCGGCGGCGGCATCTCGGCCGGGCTCGGGCACACGTTGTCGATGAAGCTCATGAGCCGGGAGACGCCGACGTTCTCGCTGGCGACCGTCAGGAAGATGGGGAAGAGCTGCCGCGCGATCATCGCGTGGTGGAGCCCCTTCCGCATCTCGTCCTCGGTCAGCTCCCCCTTCTCGAAGTAGAGCTCCATGAGCGACTCGTCGTTCTCGGCGATGTTCTCGACGAGCTCGTTGTGGAGCTCGGCCGCGCGGTCGGCGAACTCCGGCGCGATGGGCTCGAACGTCCCCTTCCCCTTGTCGTCGAACCGGATCTGCTTCATGAGCAGGACGTCGATGATCGTCCGGCTGCCGGCGCCGCCGGGGAGCTGGACGGGCGTGGCGGCGCGGCCGAACCGCTCGCGCATCCGCGCGAGCGCCGTCTCGAAGTCGGACCCCGGCGTGTCGAGCTTGTTGAGGACGAACATGGCGGGGGTCTGCGTCCGCTCGCAGTAGTTCCACGCCTGCTCGGTGCCGACCTGCACGCCCTCGGCGGCGTCGATGACGAAGATCGCCGTGTCGGCCACCTTCAGCGCGGCGACGGTCTCGCCGACGAAGTCGAGGTAGCCGGGGGTGTCGAGGACGTTGATCTTGTGGCCCTCCCACTCGGCGTGGAGCAGGCTCGCGAACACGCTCATCTCGCGCTCGCGCTCGGAGGGGTGGTAGTCCGAGACCGTGTTCCCCTCCCCGACCGAGCCCATCCGCGGGATGGCGCCGGCGCTGTAGAGCATGGCCTCGGCGAGCGTGGTCTTCCCGCTGCCCTGGTGCCCGACGAGGGCGACGTTGCGGATGTGGTCGGCGTCGTAGACTTGCATGGGAGGGTCCGTTGGCTGAGCGGCCGGGCGGCCGGTTTCCGGTTATTCTGCGCGTGAAGGGGGCGCCCAAGATACCGGGGGGCGCGGGGTTGTCAAGGGGGTGGAGGGGACGGGGGGTTGGAGGGGATGGAGGGGGGAGAACGGCCCGTCCGCATGGGCCCTGAAACGCCCCTCCACCCCCTCCGTACTTTCCATCCCCTCCACCCGCCCCCCGTGCTCCTCCTCGCCCTCGAGACGGCCACCGACGTGTGCGGCGCGGCCCTCCACGACGGCCGCCGCGTCGTCGCCGACGCGGCCGTGCGCCTGCCGCGCTCGCACGCCGCCCGCCTCGTCCCCATGGTCGAGGGCCTCCTCGCCCACGTCGGCGCAGAGGCGGCCGACCTCGACGCGGTGGCGGTCTCGGCGGGACCTGGCTCCTACACCGGCCTCCGCATCGGCGCGAGCACGGCGAAGGGGCTGGCCTGGGCCGCGGGCGCGGCGCTCGTGGCCGTGCCGTCGCTGGAGGCGATGGCGCGCGCGGCCTGGCCCGCCGCCGGCTTCGACCCCATCCTCGCGGCGTTCCCGTCGCGGCGGGGCGAGGTCTACGCCGCCCGCTTCCGCCCGGCCGCCGACGGCCTCGTGCCCCTCGGCGAGCCCACCGCCCTCACCCTCGCCGAAGCGGAGTCCTGGGCGCCCTCCGACGACGAGGCCCTCACGCTCGTCGGCCCCGCCGCCGGGGCCGTCGCCGAGGCGCTCCGGCGCGCGGGGTACGGCCGTTTCCGGGTGTTCGACGCCGAGCCGTCGGCCATCCACGTCGCCGCGCTGGGGGCCGAGAGGCTCGAAAGCGGGCGGACGGAGAACGTGGCGGCGTGGGAGCCGTACTACCTCAAGGCGTTCGTGGCCGGGCCACCCCGGCCTATCTTCTCCGGGAGCGAGGGAGCGAGGGAGTGAAGGAGCGAGGGTTCAACGCCGCCCCTCACTCCCCGAGCCCCTCGGTCCCTCACTCCCCGAGTCCCTCACTCCCTGATCCCCATGGCCTGGTTCAAGCGGCAGTCGGCCGGCATCCAGACGAAGAAGTCCGAGCAGAACGAGACGCCCGAGGGGTACTGGATCAAGTGCCCCGAGTGCGGCCACATCACGAGCCGGCGCGAGCTGGAGGAGGCGCTCCAGGTGTGCCCGAAGTGCGGGTTCCACCACCCCATGAGCGGGCTCGGCTTCTTCCGCCTCGTCTTCGACGAGGGCGCCTTCGACCGCCACGACGCCGACCTCCACTCCGTGGACCCCCTCGAGTTCGTGGACCGGAAGCCCTACACGGCGCGGATCGAGGCGGCCGAGCGCTCCAGCGGCCTCAACGACGCCGCCGTCGCCGCCACGGGCACCGTCGGCGGGCACCCCGTCTCGGCGGCGGCCATGGACTTCTCCTTCATCGGCGGCTCGATGGGGTCGGTCGTGGGCGAGATCGTGACGCGGGCCATCCGGCGGGCGGCGGCGGAGGACCGCGCGCTGCTGATCGTGAGCCAGTCCGGCGGCGCACGGATGATGGAGGGGGCGCTCTCGCTGATGCAGATGGCCAAGACGAGCGCCAACCTCGCGCTCCTGGCCGAGAAGGGCCTCCCCTACTTCTCGCTCATGACGCACCCGACGACGGGCGGCGTCACGGCCTCGTTCGCCATGCTGGGCGACATCAACCTCGCCGAGCCCGGCGCGCTCATCGGCTTCGCCGGCCCCCGCGTCATCCGCGAGACTATCGGGCGCGACCTCCCGAAGGGGTTCCAGCGGGCCGAGTTCCTCGAGGAGCACGGGTTCGTGGACCTCGTCGTGCCGCGCCCCCAGCTGCGCGAGACGCTGATCGGCCTGCTCGACCAGCTCTTCGAGGACCGCCGCGCCGAGGCTGCGCCGGAGCCCGTCGAGGTGGCCGCGAACGGGCGAGCAGGGTAGCGATCGGTTGATCACCTACGCAATGATGATCAGCCTAGAGTTCATCCTGATCGGAATCTTGATCATTCTCGGAGGGGTGAACTTCGTCTTGCTCCATCTGGCCGCCTCGTATGCATCCCGGGTACAGCAGGCCCCCTATCCACTCGACGTGTTCGTGGGACTGCTGGAAGTCTACAGCGCGTTCTGGAGCGGGAGATCGGTAGACGCGTCAGCTCGCCGGGTCGTCTGGCTTCAATACGGCTGCGTCCTCGCGTTCTCGCTCGTGCTCGTGGTGCTCGTCGGCGCCTGAGCCTCCCGGACCCCGTCATCCTGAGCGGAGCGAAGGATCTAGCCGCGGTATGACGGAGGCCACACCGGACCGCCGGCTCATCGGCAATAGATCCTTCCCCGCCTTCGCGGGGACCGCTGCGCTCCTCAGGATGACACGTTGGAGGTTTCGCGCCGCCACGCCACGAGCACCTCAGCGATGCGCTCGGCGGCGTGACCGTCCCACAGAGGCGGGATCTCACCCTTCCGCCCCTCCCCCGCCAGGATCGCGTCGAGGCGGGCGGCGACGTGGTCGGCGTCGAGGGGCGCGAGCTCGTTGGTGCCGACCGCGATGGTGACGGGGCGCTCGGTGTTCTCGCGGAGCGTGAGGCACGGGACGCCGAGGAACGTCGTCTCCTCCTGCACCCCGCCCGAGTCGGTCACGACGGCCGCGGCGGCCTCCATGAGGCCGAGGAAGTCGAGGTAGCCGAGGGGCTCGACGAGGTGGAGCGCCGGGATCCGGTCCAGCCGCTCGCGCAGGCCGAACCGAGCCAGGTTGCCCGCCGTGCGCGGGTGGAGCGGGAGGACCACCGGCAGCCGTGCCGCCAGCGCCTCGACGAGGCGGACGACCTCGCGCAGCGGGGCCTCCTCGTCCACGTTCGAGGGCCGGTGCATCGTCATCAGCACGAACCCCCTGGGCGGGAGGCCGAGCCGTTCCACGGCCCCCGCCGCCCGCGCCTTCGGGAGCGCCGCCACGAGGCTGTCGATCATCACGTTGCCGACGAAGTGGACCTTCGCGTCGGGCACGCCCTCGCGCCTCAGGTTGTCGAGCCCGCTCTGCTCCGTCACGAAGAGGAGGTCCGATAGCGCGTCGGTGCATAGGCGGTTGAGTTCCTCGGGCATGGCGCGGTCGAAGGAGCGGAGGCCGGCCTCGACGTGCGCCACGGGTACCTGGAGCTTCGCCGCCACCAGCGCCGCCGCCAGCGTCGAGTTCACGTCGCCCACGACGAGCACGAGGTCGGGCTGCTCGTCGAGCAGGACCGGCTCGAAGGCGAGCATGACGCGGGCCGTCTGCTCGGCGTGCGTGCCGCCGCCGACGCCGAGGTAGTGATCGGGCTCGGGCAGGCCGAGGTCGCGGAAGAAGACGTCGCTCATCTTCGCGTCGTAGTGCTGCCCGGTGTGGACGACGACGGAGACGGCGGCGCCCGTGGCTTCGAGCGCGCGGTGGACCGGCCCCACCTTCATGAAGTTGGGCCGGGCGCCGACGACGTGGAGCACCTTGAGCGGTTTCATCACCACACCCAGCCCTCCCGCGCGGTCGGGTGCTCCTGCGCGAGCAGGCCGAGGAGGTACTGCCCGTACTCGCTCGCCTTCGCCGCCGTGCCGAGGCGTTCGAGCTGGTCGGCGTCGATGAACCCCTTGCGGTAGG
>DATGQT010000081.1:0-5283 GCA_035304085.1 Rubricoccaceae bacterium | reverse complement strand
GGGACGAGCTCCATCGCGACGGCCGTCGCGCCGGCGCGGGCGAGGCGGTCGGCCGCCGCGGGGTCGTCGAGCGGCCGGAGGAGGCCGACGACGAGGGCGCCGCGCCGGAGCCCGCCGAGGGCGTCGTCGTCGAGGCCCTGCACCGTCGCCACGAGGTCGGCCCCGAGCGCCGCGGCGCGGTCCACGACGGCGGCCCCCGCGGCGGCGTAGTCGGCGTCGGGGAACGCGGCGGCCTCCCCGGCGCCGCGCTCGACGACGACGGTGGCGCCCTTGCGGGCGAGCCGCTGCACCACGTCGGGCGTCAGCGCGACGCGGGTTTCTCCGGGAGCGGTTTCTCGGGGGACTCCGACGGTGAAGGGCATGACGTGCGCGGCTGTGAACGGGGGCTGTTAGGTACGAACGGGGCGTGAAATCCGCAATGCCCCGGGCCACTTCCCAAGCTTTGTGCCGGACCGCCGCTGCGCTTCCCGACGCGTTGGAACCCGCTCCCTGAGCCCTCCACGAGCTGCTCCCACGCAGCCCGCGCGCACCGTGGGCACGCCCTGCGCGGGTGCGCGCTCGACGAACGGAGCCCCCGTCGGACGCGTCCGGCGGGGGCTCCTCCAGCCTCTCTTCAGCGGTTCGGGTCAGCCGTTGGCCGCCTCGAACCGCCGCATGAAGTCCACCAGCGCGTCCACCGACGCCTGGCTGACGGCGTTGTAGATCGAAGCGCGGATGCCGCCGACGGTCCGGTACCCCTTCAGCGCCAGGAGTCCCTCCTCTTTCGCCTCCTTGACGAACTTCGCCTCCAGCTCCTCGCTCGGCAGCCGGAACGTCACGTTCATCTTGGAGCGGGAGTCCGGCCGCGCGGTGCCGGTGTAGAAGTCGGTCGCGTCGATGGCGCCGTAGAGCGTCTCGGCCTTCCGGTCGTTCCGCGCGGTCATCCCGGCGAGGCCGCCGTTGGCCTCGATCCACTTCAGCACCTTCTCGACGATGTAGACGGCGAAGACGGCGGGGGTGTGGTAGAGGGTGCCGACGTGGGTGCGGTAGTCGAGCAGCGTCGGGAGGCCCTCCACGCGGCGCTGGAGGAAGTCCTCGCGGACGAGGACGGCCGTGGTCCCGGCCGGGCCGATGTTCTTCTGCGCGCCCGCGTAGATGAGCCCGTAGCGCTCGACCGCGATGGGGCGGCTGAGGAAGTCGCTCGACGCGTCGCAGACGAGCGGGACGTCCACCTCCGGCTCGTCCTGGAATTGGGTGCCGTAGATGGTGTTGTTGCTCGTGAAGTGGAGGAACGCCGCGTCCGGGTCGAGCTGCCACGTGCCGGGCTCGGGGATGTAGCTGAACTGGGCGTCCTCGCTGCTCGCGGCGACGTTGACGGTGGCCCCGCGGCTCGCGGCGACGATCTTCGCCTCCTTCAGCGCCTTCTTGCTCCACGAGCCCGTCACGAGGTAGTCGGCCTTCCCCCCCTCGGGGAGGAAGTTGAGGGGGGCCTGGTAGAACTGGAGGCTGGCGCCGCCCTGGAGGAAGAGCACGTGCCAGCCGTCGCCGAGCCCGAGCAGCCGCTTCATCCGCTCGACGGCGCCGTTGTGCACGGCGTCGTAGGCCGGCGAGCGGTGGCTGATCTCCATGATCGAGGCGCCGACGTCGTCGTAGACGGGGAGCTCGGCGCGGACCTCCTCGATGACCTCCTCGGGGAGGGCGCCGGGGCCGGCGGAGAAGTTGTGGAGGCGGCGGCCGCGCGTGGATTCGGGGGCGAGGGCTTCGGGGACGGGCTGCATCATGACGGGAAAGGACGTGGCGTGACGAGGGGACCGCAAAATACAGAGGACGGCGGACGACTACCGCCGCCCGCCGTCGCTTTTCGGTCAAGAACGCGCGCTCACTCGCAGAGGCGCCGGGTGTCCGAGAGGACGAAGATCTGCCAGCCCGCGTCGTCGGTCTTGACGAGCTGGAAGGCGTCCACGCCGCAGTGGCTCCGGCGCTCGCCGAGCCAGAACTCGTACGCGGCGTAGTACGTCGCCAGCGGGCCGTCGAGGCGGACCTCCTCGCCCGAGACGCGCTCGTCCCAGACCTCGTCGTGCGGCGTGCCGACGGCCGCCACGAACTCGTCCAGCGTCTCCTCCTGCCACAGCACCACCTGCCCGTCGCGGACGCCGACGGAGTAGCCGCGGGCCTCGGGGTGGAGCACGGCGCGGACGCGCGTCGAGTCGCCGGCGCGCATGGCGTCCCACAGCTCGTTGACGACGGCGAGGACGGCGGCCTCCTCGTCGGCCGCGTCGGCGGGCTGGGCGAGGGCGGCGGCCGGGGCGAGGAGGGCGAGGAGCGGGAGGAGGCGGCGCATGGGGCAGGGTGGTTGAAGGAGAAGTGCTAACAAAATAGCACCCAGCACGCCGTTCCTGCTCAGCCGCGTTCGCTGCTACGGCGCGGCGGCACGGCCGGCGGACGGCCACGCTCCTCCATCCGCGCGGGGAGGTCCCACCGGCGCCAGAGCAGGAGGGCCAGCCCGGTCACCGCCGCCGCGCCGACGACGGCGGCCGTGCCTTTGACGAGGGTGGAGGGGCGGGCCACGGGCGGTTACAGCGCGATGACGGTGGCGTTGAGGACGTCGGGCTGCTCGGCGATGCGGCGGACGGTCTCGGGGTCGGGGTGGCCGTCGAAGCGGATGCGGGCGCAGGCGGCCTCGGCCCCGGCGAAGATGAGGTTCTCCATCTCCTGGATGTTCCACCCCGCCTCGCGCATCTCGACGAGGACGCCCGCGAGGACGCCCACCTTGTCGCGGTGGCGGACGGTCAGCAGGTGCGTGGCGGGCGTCCGCTCGGCGAGGTTGACGACGTTGGGGACGCGCCCGGTCTCGGCGTAGGTGAGCACGATCCGCACGGCCTCGTCGCCGATGGCCTCGGTGGCCTGCTCCGTCGAGGCGCCGATGTGGTGGGTGACGTAGAAGCCGGGGTGGTTGGCCAGCGGGTGCTCCCACGCCTCCTCCTTCCCCGCCGGCTCGCCCGCGGGCACGTCCGTCGCCACGCGGATCCCCTTCTCGTCCATCGCCCGCGCGACGGCCGCCTCGTCCATGACGGAGGCGCGCGCGGTGTTGATGAGGAAGGCGCCCGGCTTCATCGCCGCGAGGAACGCCTCGTCCACGAGGTGCTTCGTCTCGGGCGCCCCGGCGACGTGGACGCTGACGACGTCGGCCCGGCGGGCGACCTCCACGGGCGAGGCGGCGCGCGCGACGCCGAGGGCCTCGGCGTCCTCGTCGGTGAGCGAGCGGCTCCACGCCACGACGGGCATCCCGAACGCCCGCGCCCGCGTCACCATCTCCCGCCCGATGTTGCCCATCCCGATGAGGCCGAGCGTGCGGCCCTTGACGCCATGCGCCGCGGAGAAGCCGCCCTTGTTCCACCGCCCGGCCCGCGCCTGCGCCACGTTGTCCGGGATGCGGCGGTCGAGGGCGAGGATCAGCCCGAAGGCGAGCTCGGCCACGGCCGCGGCGTTCTTGCCGGGGCAGTTGGCGACGAAGATGCCGCGCCGCGAGGCGCCGTCGACGTCGATGGTGTCGTAGCCGGCGCCGGCGCGGACGACGAGCTCGAGGTCGGGCGAGGCGTCGAGGTCGGCCTCGGTCACCTTCGTCGAGCGGACGACGAGGACCTCGGGGGTGCGGCGGGCGAGGGCCTCGGTCAGCTCGGCCCCCTTCAGCTTCGGCTCGTAGACGACGTGGTGGCCGGCGTCGCGGAGGCGCTGCTGGCCGGTCTCGGAGAAGGCGTCGGCGATGAGGATGGTCATGGGGAGGGTCGGAGGTCTGAAGGTCGAAGGTCCGAAGGTCGGAGGTGCTCGTCGTCTACAGATCCTCTGACCTTCGACCGTACGACCTTCGACCTGAGACTAAAAACGATGAACCAGCAGCCCGCTGCGGAGCTTCGGCTCGAACCAGGTGGACTTCGGCGGCATCAGCTCGCCGGCGTCGGAGAC
Source organism: Rubricoccaceae bacterium (assembly GCA_035304085.1). Classification (GTDB taxonomy): domain Bacteria; phylum Bacteroidota; class Rhodothermia; order Rhodothermales; family Rubricoccaceae; genus DATGQT01. The sequence continues at coordinate 1,341 of DATGQT010000081.1, read as the reverse complement.
GTCGAGGAGCTCGTCGGGGCTCGTGGGGTACATCGCGACGGCGAGGTCGGCCTCGCCCGCGTCCACGAGCCGCTCGAGCTCCTCCGTCCCCCGGATGCCGCCGACGAAGGCGATGTTCCGGTCGGTGCGGGGGTCGGTGATGCCGAGCATGGGCTCGAGGATGAACTCGCCGAGGCGGGCGACGTCGAGGGTGTCGGCGACGCCGTCGCGGCGCGTCTCGGGCAGGCGGAGGCGGTGCCAGCCGTCGCCGAAGTAGAGCCCGACGGTGCCGGGCTCCTCGGGCTCGGCGAAGTACGTCTCCTCGAGGTCGAACCGGTGGCGGAGCTGCTCGAGGAACCGCTGCTTCCCGACGGGCAGCTTCCTGATCACGCGGTTGTAGGGCATGATCTCCATCTCCTCCATCGGGAAGAGCACGGCCATGAAGTGCTGCGCGCCCTCGACCTCCGGCAGCGCCTTCGCCGCGCGGCTGGCGGCGGCGCTCCGGTGGTGGCCGTCGGCGACGTAGAGCCGGTCCACCTCCTCGAACGCCCCGGAGACGACGGCGGGGTCGGGCACCTTCCAGATCGTGTGGCGGACGAAGTCGGTGGCCTGGAAGTCGTAGAGCGGCTCGGTCTCCGTCGTCTCGGCCACGGCGTCGTCTATCGCGTCGGTGCCGCGGTAGGTGAGCATGACGGGCTCGGCGTGGGCGCGCTGCGTGAGGATGTGGCGCGTGCGGTCGTCCTCCTTGTCGGGCCGCGTCTTCTCGTGCTTGAGGATGACGTCGGCGTCGTACTCGGCCACGGAGACGAGCCCGAAGAGGCCCGTCTGCGCGCGCCCGTTCATGACGAGGCGGTAGACGTAGAGCGCGGGGGCGTCCTCTTCGAGGAACGCCTCGCTCTCGGCGAAGCGGCGGAGGTTCTCGGCGCCCTTCTCGTAGACGGCGGCGTCGTGCTCGTCGGTGCCCGGCGGGAGGTCGATCTCGGGGCGGATGACGTGGAGGAACGAGAACGGCTTGCCCCGGGCGAGCTCGGCGGCCTCCGCGCTCGAGACGACGTCGTAGGGGACGGAGGCGACCTGGGCGGCGTAGTCGGGGTGGGGACGGAGGGCCCGGAACGGGCGGACCGTGGCCATGGAGCGGGCGAGCGGGCGGTAGGGAAGGGCCGGAAAGATAGCGCGGCGGCCCGTTCGCCGTACCGGGGGAGGGCGCTCGTAACGGGGGCTTTTCACACGCCCTTGGTCTGTGCAGCTTGGGGCCGCCCCCCTCGGACCCGTATATTGGTCGTCCCCACTGCGGGGTGGAGAAGTGGTATCTCGTCGGGCTCATAACCCGAAGATCGCGGGTTCGAATCCCGCCCCCGCTAC
>DATGQT010000080.1:0-4804 GCA_035304085.1 Rubricoccaceae bacterium | reverse complement strand
CGGACGTCGAAGATCCGGTACCACTGCCCCGACCCGATCTCGTCCCCCGCGTAGAGGTAGGTCCCGCTCGGGTCCGAGCAGAAGTTGTGCACCCCGCTCCCGGGGTAGTTGAACCGCGCGACCATCGACGGGGCGGCGCGGTCGGAGATGTCGACGATGTCGATCCCCTCCCCGTAGATCCCCGCCGTGTACATCGTGTCCCCGCGGACGAGGACGTCGTGGACGTAGTACGGGGCGTACTGCCCGACGAAGGCGGGATTCTCGGGGTCGGCGAGGTCGTAGATCATGACCCCGGCGCTCCCGTTCCCGTAGAGGTACCCGTCCACGATGGAGAGGGTGTGGAAGTCGCCGCCGAAGGTGCGGACGGGCGCGGGGTCCTCGGGGTCCGAGATGTCGATGATGAGGGTGGGGCTGTAGTTCGACGTGACGTAGGCGTAGTCGCCGTAGGCCTCGACGTCGCTGCCGTCCCCGTTCATGGGGACGAACTCCTCGAGGACGGGGGTGTCGTCGGTGACGTCGATGACGTTGAGGCCGCCGTCGATCCAGGAGGCGAGGAGGGCGTACTCCCGGCCGTCGGGGCCGACGTGCGTCCAGACGTCGGAGAAGGAGCCGGGGCGGGGGTCGAGGTGCCCGATCAGCCACATGTTGTCGGACTGGGCCGAGGCCGAGGCCGCTGCGAAGGCGGCGAGGAGAGCGAGAAGCAGCGGGCGCATGGGGGTACGGGGCGAAGGGCTGATGACCGCTCATGATACGCCAGCAGCGCCCCGAGCGCGACGGCCACCCTTCGGCCCCGAGACCACCAGCCGGGGCGAGCGAAGGGGTACGACTCCAGGCCGCAGGGGCGGCCCCACGGCGTACATAAAAAGAGGCGCGGCCGCCGGAGCAGCCGCGCCTCGCGAGACGGGAGGGGGCGGGTCTATTCCTCCTTGTCTTCCCCGTTCTCCATCGGCTTGTCGGGCCGGTGTCCGGGGGCGAGGACCATGTCGATGAGGCCGTAGTCCTTGGCCTCCTGCGGCCCCATGAAGAAGTCGCGGTCGGCGTCGCGCTCGAGCTTCTCGTAGGGCTGGCCGGTGTGCTCGGCGAGGATCTCGAAGAGGCGCTGCTTGATGTGGAGCACCTCGCGCGCCTGGATCTCGATGTCCGAGGCCTGGCCCTGCGCGCCGGAGAGGGGCTGGTGGATCATGATGCGGCTGTTGGCGAGGGCGCCGCGCTTGCCCTTCGCGCCCGCCGTCAGGAGCACGGACCCCATCGAGGCGGCGAGCCCCACGCAGATCGTCGCCACGTCGGGCTTGATGAACTGCATGGTGTCGTAGATGGCGAGGCCGGAGTAGACCTGGCCGCCGGGGGAGTTGATGTAGAAGTTGATGTCCTTGTCGGGGTCCTCGCTCGCCAGGAAGAGCATCTGGGCCACGGCGAGGTTGGCCGTGACGTCGTTGACGGCGGTGCCGAGGATGACGATGCGGTCGCGGAGAAGGCGGCTGAAGATGTCCATGCCGCGCTCGCCGCGCGACGTCTGCTCGATGACGTAGGGGACGAGCGCGTTGAGGGGGGCGGCGTCGAGGGTGCCGCTGTAGATGCCGCCGGGCAGCGAGGTGATGCCCTGGGCGAACTTGACGAAGTCGCTGACCATGGGGGGAAACCGGAGGGGGTTGGGTGCGGGGGTGGCTACCGAGGGCGGCGGGCGCGGTTCCTGCGGCGGGAGAGGGGGAAAGGGCGAGAGGGGGAAAGGGCGCTCGCGCCGCGTCTCCCTTTTCCCCTTTCTCCCGTGCTCCCTTTCTCAGCTGCCCTTCTTCCGCCCGAAGAGGCCGCGGCGCTTGGGCTTCTCCTCGCCGGCCTCGGCGGGCTCCGCCTCGACCTCCGCGGCAGCCTCCTCCGCGGCGGCCTCCTCCGCGGCCTGGCGCTCGGCCCGCTCGCGCTCGAGGTCCTCCCGGCTCTTCTCGACGACGGCGAACCGCCCGCCGAGCGCGTCGAAGACGCGGCGGTTGAGGAGCCGGTCGCCCATCATCTCGAGCATCCGCGGCTGCTGGACGAAGTAGGCCTTCACGGCCTCCACCGGCGCGTCCTCCCCCGCGATCTTCTCGAACTCGGCCTCGAAGTCCTCGTTCGTCACCTCGATCCCCTCCTCCTCGATCAGCTTCTCCTTCACGAGGAGCCAGCGGACCTGCGCCTCGGCCTGCTCGCGGCGCGCCGCGCGCCAGCCCTCGACGTCGAACCCGTCGGGGAGTTCGCCGCCCTGCCGCTCGCGCACCTCGTCGAGCATGGCATCGAGCGTGGCGTCGACGAGGGTCCCGGGGACGTCGAAGGCGTGGGCCTCGACGAACTGCTCGACCATCTTCGCCTCCAGCGCCTCCTGCGCCCGCCGCTCCCACGACGCCTCGAGCTGCTGGCGGACCTCGGCCCGGAGCTGGTCCGGGTCGTCGTGCTCGCCGCCCGTCTGCTCGCGGACGAACTCGGCGTCGAGGGGCGGGAGGACGCGGTGGTGGAGCGCCTTGACCGTCATCCGGTAGCGATCCACGTGGTCCTCGTGGTCGTGCCCCTCGTCGGGCCCGTGCTGGTGCGGCAGCTCCACGCGCACCTCGTCGCCGACGCGCTTCCCGACGAGAGCCTCCACGAGCTCGGGCCGGATGCCGGGGTCGGCGAGGAGGATCCGGGCGTCGCGCTGGACCGGCCCCGTCGGCTCGCCCTCGGGGTCGACGGGCTGGACGTCCACCGTCACGACGTCCTTCTCGCCGACGGCGGTGCCCTCGGGGGCCTCCTCGAGCGTGGCCGCGCGGGCGCGGCGGCTCTCCAGCTCCGCCTCGACGTCCTCCTCGGTGAAGGTGCGGACGTACTTCGTGACGGGGACGCCCTCCATCTGCGCGAGCTCGAACTGCGGGCGGACGCCGAAGCGGACGACGGCGCGGAGGTCGCCGCCCTCCCGGAGGTCGTAGTCGAGCTCGGCCAGGCGCGGCTGCCCGATCACGTCGTACGCGTCGCTCCCCCGGACGGCCTCCTCGAACGCCTCGCCGATGACCTCCTCGGCCACCTGCGCGGCCACCTCCGGCCCCAGCATCTTCTTGACGTACGAGAGCGGGACGCGGCCGGGGCGGAACCCCTTGAGGTTCAGCCGCCCGCGCTGCGCCTTGAGCGCGGCCGTCACGCGCGGCTCGATCTCGCCGGCGGGGACGCGGATCTCGAGGGTGTAGTCGACGCTGTTCTGGGCGGTGACGGTGGTCTCCATCGGCGGGAGGGGTCGGGGTGAGGGGGAGGCGGGTAAAACGCGGCGCGGCCCCGGAGGCTTCCCGGGGCCGCGCCGGCTGCGCCGCGGCAAGGTAGCCGCACCGGGCGGCGGGTCTGACGCCCGAGGCGGGGCGGCGGCGACGGCGGGCGGCCTTTTCACCGCTTTCTCTCCGGGCACGCCCTCTTGACAAGGTGCGGCTCGGGAGGCAAATTGTTAGGACTCCTAACAATTCCTTCTCGCCATGCGCCCCTTCCTACTCCTCGCGCTCCTCGCGCCCGCCGCCGCCGCCCAGCCCGCCGCCACGCCGGACCTCGACCTCACCCGCGCCGCCGTCCGCTATCTCCCGGACCTCGACCTCCTCGTCTTCGAGCAGGAGGTCGAGGGCACGGCCGGCGGCACCACCCCCGAGGCCCGCGGACAGCTCGACGGCGCCCCCGTCCTCGGCTACGTCTTCCCCACCACGCTCGCCCCGGAGGACGTCGGCTTCGGCGGCGGCGACGGCGTCGTCGCCCTCGCCGTCACGGCGCACCCCGACTTCGACGACACCCCGCTCTGGGACGAGAACAACGACCGCGACTACGCCAACGACGGCGTCGTCTTCCACACCCACTGGGTCGTGCTCGTGCCGGACGACCGCGTGCCCGGCGGCTACGCCGTCCGCGAGTTCGCGCAGGAGGACGCCGCCGTCGTCCTCCCTCCGACGAACCCCGGCATGCCGATGTTCATGGACTCCCCCGGCTTCTCGGTGGTGCTCCGCGGCCCCGTGCTCCGCGTGCTCGTCCCCGCCGGCCGCGTCGCGAACCGGACCGACTTCCGGTACGACGGGCTCACGGCCTACCTCGAGGTGAACACCTCGGACGCGGCGCGGCCGATGCTCGGCGTCTACCAGGTCTACGAGGTGCTCTCGGGCGACCTCAGCCTCCCCTACGCCGTCGAGCGCTAGGCGCCGCCCGTCTCGGCTCAGGCCGCCCGCGCCGCGTGCTCGGGGCAGTCCACCCGGAGGTCGCGCGGCGCGAGCGGGCGGTCGAGGAGGAGGCAGTGGTGGGGCTGCTCGGCCCCCGCGTGCCGGTCCGCGACGAAGTGGCGGCACGTCGGGCACATCCGCGCCGTGGCGAGGATGCCGTCGCGCTGCATCGCCGCGAGCAGGGTGAGGAGGGCCTGGAGGAGCGCCGCCTTCTCGGTCTCGGAGAGCCCCGCCAGCGGCCCCCGCACCGCGTCGGCCCAGTCGCCCAGCGCCTCGGCGGCGCGGGCGCCGGCGGCGGTGAGGCGGAGGCGCTGGACGCGGCGGTCCGTCGCCCCCGGCGCCTTCGCCACGAGCCCCTTGGCGACGAGCGCCGCGACGGCGTCGCTGACGGTGGCGGGGGTGAGGCCGAGTTCCTCCGCGAGGCGCCCGACGCGGGCGAGGTCCTCGCCGTGGTAGCGGAGGAAGACGAGGATCTGGATCTGGATGGGGCTGAGCGAGGCGGCCTCGCGCACGGCCTTCGCCTTCTCCCAGAGCAGGACGCGGAACGCCAGCCCGACCCGCTCAAGCGCCGCGACGAGGCGGCCGTCGAGGTCGGCGGGCTGGTGGGCGGGGTCGAAGAG
>DATGQT010000079.1:0-2049 GCA_035304085.1 Rubricoccaceae bacterium | reverse complement strand
GTCCACACCTTCCACGCCAAGGCCGTCTGCTTCGCCACCGGCGGCTACGGCCGCGCCTACAAGACGACCTCGAACGCCCACGCCGGCACCGGCGACGGCCTCGCCATCGCCCTCCGCGCGGGCGTCCCGCTCCAGGACATGGAGTTCGTGCAGTTCCACCCCACGGGGCTCTACCGCCTCGGCATCCTCATCACCGAGGGCGCCCGCGGCGAGGGCGGCATCCTCCGGAACTCCGAGGGCGAGCGCTTCATGGAGCGCTACGCGCCGACGGTCAAGGACCTCGCCCCGCGCGACATGGTCTCGCAGTGCATCTACAAGGAGATCCGCGAGGGCCGGGGCATCAACGGGAAGGACTACGTCCACCTCGACATGACCCACGTCGGCGCCGACGTCCTCGAGCACAAGCTCCCCGAGATCTCGACGTTCTCCCGCGTCTACCTCGGCATCGACCCGGTCAAGCAGCCGATCCCCATCGCGCCGACGTGCCACTACGCCATGGGCGGCATCCCGACCAACGCCGACGGCCAGGTCGTCCGCTCCTCGAACCGTGAGGACGTCGTGCCGGGGTTCTACGCCGCCGGCGAATGCGCCTGCGTGAGCGTGCACGGCGCCAACCGCCTCGGCACCAACTCGCTGCTCGACCTCGTGGTGTTCGGGCGGCGGACGGGGATGGAGATGGCGCGCGCCGTGCGCGAGGACTACCGCCGCCGCGAGCCGCTCCCCGAGGACCCCGAGCGCCGCACACGCGACATGCTCGACGCCCTCCTCTCGCGCACCGAGGGCGAGAAGGCCGTCGCCGTGCGGACGGACCTCCAGGAGACCATGATGAAGAACGTCTCCGTCTTCCGCAACGACGAGACCCTCGCCGAGGCGCTGGCGGACCTCGCGCAGCTCCGCGCCCGCAGCCGCAACGTCGTCGTCGGCGACAAGGGCAGGCGGTTCAACACCGACCTCATGGACGCCGTCGAGGTCTCCTTCATGGTCGACTACGCGCTCGCCATCGCGGCCGGCGCCCGCCGCCGCACCGAGAGCCGCGGCGCCCACTCCCGCGAGGACTACCCCGCCCGCGACGACGCCAACTGGCTCAAGCACACCCTCTTCTTCGCCGACGGCGAGGGCGGCTACGAGCTCGCCGACAAGGAGGTCGTCATCACCCGCTTCCAGCCGAAGGAACGGAAGTACTGATGGTGGTACAGTCGCTTCGCTCCCTGTTGAACGGTCGCTCCGCTCCCTGTAGGACGCTCACTGCGTTCGCTGTCGTAGTCATAGGGCGACGCTCTCCAGCCACAGCGAGCATAGCGAGCGAACGACAGGCCGCGCAGCGGCCGTCCCACAGCGCGAAGCGCGTCCTACAGCGAACGAAGTGAGCGAGCCAACTTCCATGAACATCACCGTCAAGATCCTCCGCTACGACCCCGACCGCGACGAGGCCCCCCACTGGGAGGAGTACCACCTCGCGGACGTGGACCCGATGGACCGCGCCCTCGACCTCCTCAACCAGATCAAGTGGCACGTGGACGGGAGCCTCACCTTCCGCAAGAGCTGCGCCCACGGCATCTGCGGGAGCGACGCGATGAAGATCAACGGCGAGAACAAGCTCGCCTGCTCCGTCCTCGTCAAGGACCTCGTCGGCAAGGGCGGCGGCACCATCACGTTCGAGCCGATGCCGTCGTCCCCCGTCATCAAGGACCTCGTCATCGACCAGGAACGGTTCTTCGCGAAGTTCCGCGCCGTCATGCCGTGGCTCATCACCGACGACCCGACGCCGGAGAAGGAGCGGCTCCAGAGCCCCGAGCAGCACGCCGTCATCGAGGACGCCACGAAGTGCATCATGTGCGGCGCCTGCACGCACTCCTGCCCGAGCACGTGGGCCGACCCCGACTACCTCGGCCCGGCGGCCCTCCTCAAGGCGTACCGCTACGTCTTCGACTCCCGCGACACCGAGCCCGAGGAGCGCCTCAAGATCGTGGACTCGAAGGACGGCCTGTGGAAGTGCTACACCATCTTCAACTGCGTCCAGGCCTGCCCCAAGGGCATCGACATCACGCG
>DATGQT010000078.1:0-2002 GCA_035304085.1 Rubricoccaceae bacterium | reverse complement strand
GCGGGGGTGTACCGGACGGTGGAGGCGGTGCCGGTGTCGTCGGAGCCGGGGCCGCAGGAGGAGACGGGGGTGCGGCTAGAGGTGGCGCCGAACCCCTTTCGTGACGGGGCGGCGGTGACGCTCACGCTGGCGCGTCCGGCCCACGTCCGGCTCACCGTCCACGACGCGCTGGGCCGGGCGGTGGCCGTGCTGGCCGAGGGCGACTACGGGGCGGGCCGCCACGAAGTGGCACTCGATGCGATGGGGCTTCCTGCAGGAGTCTACGTCGTCTGTGCCGTACTGGCGGGGGAGGGCGGAGGCTCCTCGCGGACATTCACGCGGCACGTCACGCTCACGCGGTAGCTCTCGCAGAGCGGTCTCGTTTCCCCACCACCGCATACTTCCGGTTCGCGAGGAGTGCCAAGGTCTATTGGATCTGCTTCGCTTCCCTGCCCGCTTCATGCTCCCAGGGCGAGCGCATTCTGCCGTGGTAGCGTCTCCCTCTCCCCCCGGAGGGTGGAGAGGGGACGCCGTAGCGAGCCTGTGGCGGGTCCGAGAAGGACCCCGGGGAGAATGCGCCCGCCCTGTTCATGCTCCTCGCTTCGGTGGCCACGTGGGGATGCGGTTAGCTTTCGCGTCAAGGGTCTCGGGTCCCTGCACTGCTCATCAAGCCATCCCCCATCATGAAAAGCACAACCCTCCGAGCGGGCGTCGCCGCCGTCCTCCTCCTCGCGGCCATGCCGCTCGCCGCTCAGGACACCTGGATCACCCTCGACACGGGCACGACGCAGGACCTCTACGGCGCCCACTTCGTCAGCGCCGACGTCGGCTACGTGGCCGGCGCGGCGGGGACCGTCCTCAAGACGACCGACGGGGGCACGACCTGGGAGGACGTCTCCCCCGGCGTCGGCGACGACCTCTACGACGTCCACTTCTTCGACGCGAACACGGGCGTCGTCGTCGGCGGCCAGGGGACGGTCCGGCGCACGACCGACGGGGGTGTCACCTGGACCCCGGTCTCGAGCGGGACGTTCGACACGCTCTTCGGCGTCTCCTTCGCCGGCGGCGTCGGGCTCGCCGGCGGGGGCTCCCAGACCATCCTCCGCTCCACCGACCAGGGCGCGACGTGGACGGAAGTGCAGGGCGGCTTCTTCGGCGGCGGCTTCTACGGCGTCCACATGCTCGACGCCTCGAACGGGTTCGTCGCCGGGGAGAACTCCATCTTCCAGCCCCTCTTCGGCGCCTCCGACGACGGCGGGGCCTCGTTCGACTTCACCGCCTTCTACCTCAACGGCAACGAGGGCGAGCTCGCCGACGTCCACTTCCTCGACGCGCTGGAGGGGGTCGCCGTCAGCGCGGTCTGGGACGGCCAGGGCGCCGTCTCGCGCACGACGGACGGCGGCCAGAGCTGGTCGACGACGCTGTTCCCCGACGCGCTTCTGGGTGTCGACTTCGCCTCGGCGGAGACCGGCTACGCCGTCGGCGCCAGCGGCGCGATGCTGAAGACCACCGACGGTGGCCTGACCTGGGCGCCGGAGCAGAGCGGCACGGCCGCGACGCTGAACGCCGTCGCCTTCCCGACCGCCACCACGGGGTACGCGGCCGGCACGAGCGGCACCGTGCTGAAGGGGACGCTCGCGGGGGGCGCGCCGCTGACGCTGGCCGTCACCCCGCTCGACCCGCCCGTCGAGGTGCCCCCCGGCGGGGCGTTCCGGTTCATGGTGCAGGCGTCCAACACCGGCGACGAGCCCGTCACGTTCGACCTGTGGGCCGAGGCCACGCACGGGGGCACCGGCCTCTCCGTCACGCGCGGCCCCCGGACGTTCACCCTCCCGGCGGGCGCGAGCCGGCAGTTCACCGTGACGCAGCGCGTCCCCCTCCGGGCGCCCACCGGGGCGTACACCTACACCGTCCACGCCGGCGACTTCCCCGACGGGGCCTCCGCCAGCGACGGCTTCCCCGTCACGGTCCTCGGCACCCTCGTCGCCGACCGCGCGGCCGCCTCCGACTGGGACCTGATCTT
>DATGQT010000077.1:0-11422 GCA_035304085.1 Rubricoccaceae bacterium | reverse complement strand
CCGATCACGGCCTACGCCGACCGCCGCCGGCTCGGCGTGGAGGCGCGCCTGGCGCTGCTGGAGCGGGCGTGCGAGGCGGTACAGCACGCCCACCGCCGGCTGGTGGTCCACCGCGACCTCAAGCCGAGCAACGTCCTCGTCACGGAGGACGAGGGGGGCGCCCCGCGCGTGAAGCTGCTCGACTTCGGGGTCGCCAAGCTCCTCGCCCCCGACGCCGCCGAGGCGATGACGCGGACGGGGGGGGGCGCGCTCACGCCGGCCTACGCGGCGCCCGAGCAGCGGCGCGGCGAGGCGGTGACGACGGCGGCCGACGTCTACGCCCTCGGCGTCGTCCTCTACGAGCTGCTCACCGGCGCCCGGCCCGACGAGACCGCGCGCCCGCCGAGCGCGGCCGTCACACCGGAGGCCGCCGCCGCGCGCGGGGCGACGGCGGAGCGGCTGCGCCGACGGCTCCGGGGCGACCTCGACACCATCGTGCTGAAGGCGCTGCGGGAGGAGCCGGAGGCGCGCTACCCCTCGGTGGAGTCGCTCCTCGAAGACCTCCGCCACCACCGCGAGGGACTGCCGGTGCAGGCGCGTCCGGCCTCGCGGGGGTACCGCGTGCGGAAGTTCGTCGCGCGGCACCGCGCGGGCGCCGCGGCGGCGGCGCTCGCCGTGCTCGCGCTGGCGGTGGGGCTCGGCGCGGCGCTCTGGCAGGCCCACGTGGCGGCGCAGGCGGCGGCGCGCGCCGACCGCGCGCGCGACTTCACGCTCGGCCTCTTCGCCCTCGCCGACCCCGACGAGGCGCAGGGCCAGGCCGTCTCGACGGAGCAGCTCCTCGACCGCAGCGCCGAGCGCGCCCTCGCCGAGCTCGCCGACGAGCCGGAGGAGCAGGAGGTGATCCTGATGGCGCTCGCCGACATCAACGACCGCCTCAGCCGGTACGCTGAGGCGCAGGCGCTCTACGAGCACGTGCGCGCCCAGCGCGAGGCCCGCCTCGGCCGCGGCCACCCCGACGTCGCCGCGGCCGTCTCCGGGCTAGCCACCGTGGCCCTCAACGAGGGCGAGCTGGACCACGCCGACGCCCTCTTCGGGCGTGCGCTCACCGTGCAGCGCCGGCACCCGAGCGACGCGGAGGCCCTCGCCCGGACGCTCTACAACTACGGCGCCCTCGCCCGCGCGCAGGGCGACCTCGACGCCGCCGAAGCGCGCCACCGCGAGGCCCTCGCCCTCCGCCGCGACCACCACGGCTCCGAGAGCCCGGAGGTGGCCGAGAGCCTGAAGAGCCTCGCGCTCGTGCAGCACCAGCGCGGGGCCTACGACGACGCCGAGGCGCTCTACCGCGAAGCCCTCGACCTCCAGGTCCGCCTCTCCGGCGAGGTCCACCCCGAGGTCGGCACGATGTGCAACAGCCTCGCCTCGCTCCTTCGGATGCGCGGCGCGTACGTGGAGGCCGACGCCCTCTACCGCCGCGCGCTGTCGGTGCAGCGGCGGCTCTACCCCGAAGGCCACCGCAACCTCGTCACGACGCTGGCGCAGCGGGGTGGGCTCCTGATCGAGCGCGGGCGGCCCGAGGAGGCTGAGCCGGTGGCGCGGGAGGCGCTCGCGATGGCGCGGCGGCTCTTCGGCGACGGGCACCCCTCCGTGGCGCTCGCCCTGAGCAACCTCGGGCTCACGCTCGCGGAGCTGGGGCGCTACGACGAGGCCACGTCGCTCCAGGGGCAGGCGCTCGCGATCTACCGCGAGGGCGCGGGGCCGGAGCACCCCTCGACGGCCATCGCCTACACCAACCTGGGCAACACCCGGCTCGGGCAGGGCGACGCGGCCGGCGCCGAGGCGCTCTTCCGGCAGGCCCAGGCCACCGAGGAGGCTGCGCTGCCCGCGCGCCACCCCGACCGGGCGCCGACGGTCCTCGGCCTCGGGCGCGCCGCGCTCGCGCAGGGGCGCGCCGCCGAGGCCGAGCCGCTCCTCCGCCGGGCGCTCGCCATCCGCCGCCTGCACGTGGGCGAGGAGCACCCGGCCACGGCGCAGGCGCAGAGCTGGCTGGGGGCGAGCCTGACGGCGCAGCGCCGCTACGCCGAGGCCGAGCCCCTCCTGACGGCGAGTGCCCGCGTGCTCGAGCGCGAGGCGCGCCGCTCCATCCACGAGGCCGTCCGCGCCAACCTCGCGGACTACTACGCCGCCGTCGGGCGCGCCGCCGAGGCCGCCCCCTCACGCTGACGGCGCACGCAGGACGACACGCTTCGACGCCCCGCCCCGCGCTCCTGCGCCGAACACGAGGCGGAGTGGCGGTGCCGTGAGCCCGGTCGGGCCGGAGGCGGCCGAGCAGCCCTCTGCCCTTTCTGCATCGGGGTGAGGGAAAGCGCGCCCCTTCGGCGATTCCCTTCCTGTGAGCCCAGGCGACCTGCGCCACACCGTACCGCTCCCCCAGCCCATCCGCACCACCGCTATGAGCCGCCTCCTCGCCCTGCTCAGCCTCGGCGCCCTCGCCCTCGCCGCGCCGGCCCTCCACGCGCAGGCCGTCCCGACGACGATCTCGTACCAGGGCGCCCTCACCGAGCCCGACGGCGACCCCGTCCCCGACGGCACCTACACCGTCGCCCTCCGGCTGTTCACCGCCGCCTCGGGGGGGCTCTCCTCCTACGCCGAGACCCACACCGTCACCACCGTCGGCGGCGTCTTCAGCGCCGAGCTCGGGGCGGGCACGCCGACGACGGGGACGTGGGCGAACGTGACCTTCGACAAGGGGTACTGGCTGGAGACCGCCGTGAACGGGACCACCTTCGGCCCGCGAACGAAGCTGCTCGCCGGCCCCTACGCCCGCGCCCTCACGCTCCCCTACGCCGCGTCGGTGGGCCTCCCCGGCGCCCTCCTCCGCCTCACGAACACGACCGGCTCCGGTCTCCGCGGCGAGAGCGCCTCGACGACGGGCGCGGGCGTCTGGGGAGAGGCCACCTCGGCGACGGGCGTGAGCTACGGCGGCTTCTTCCTCGCCGCGTCCACAGACGGGCGGGCGGTCTACGGTCAGGCCACCGCCGCGAGCGGGACGACCTACGGCGTCTACGGGACGGCGGCCTCGCCGCAGGGGCGCGGGGTCTACGGCGGCGGGAGCGGTACCTACGGCGGGTACTTCGAGAGCGCCGCCTCGACCGGCACCGGCGTCTACGGCGCGGCCACCTCTACTGCCGGCTTCGCCTATGGCGGCTTCTTCCGGAGCGCCTCCTCGGACGGCCGCGCCGTCTACGGGCAGGCGACGGCGACGAACGGCACCGCCTACGGGGTCTACGGTGCAGCCAACTCCACGAGCGGACGGGGCGTCTACGGGTACGCCGCCGCCGCGACCGGTTCGACCTACGGCGTCCACGGCGCGAGCGCGTCGTCGAGCGGGCGCGGCGTCTTCGGCGAGGCCACGGCGGCGAGTGGGGCGAGCTACGGCGGCTACTTCACGAGCGCGGGCACGAGCGGGCGCGGGGTGTTCGGGCAGGCCACGGCGGCGACGGGGGCGACCTACGGCGTGCGGGGGATCAGCACGTCCACGGGCGGGACCGGCGTCTACGGCGCGGCCAGCGCCGCGACCGGGGACACCTACGGGGGATACTTCACATCCAGCTCCAACGACGGCGTCGCCGTCTACGGCGAGTCCATGTCGACGAACGACCCGCACTTTACCTACGGGGCCCACTTCATGACCAACGCCCCCGACGGCGTTGGGGTCCGCGCCGAGGCTGCCTCCGCGGCGACGCCGTCGAATTACGGCTACGGGGTCTACGCCACCGCAGAGGTCGAACTCGGCATCGGGGTCTTCAGCCAGGGCGAATTCACGGGCGTCTGGGGTGCGTCACCGATAACGGGGGTGGAGGGGCACGGGACCGGCCTCAGCGGTGTCGGGGTCTTCGGCGGCACCTCAGGCACGACCAGCAACGCGCGCGCCGTGTATGCCGGAGCGGGAGGGGGGTCCAGCTACGCGGGGTACTTCAGCGGGCGCGTCCACGTCACGGGCCACCTCTCGAAGGGGGGCGGCTCCTTCGAGATCGACCACCCCCTCGACCCCGAGGGCCGCATCCTGAGGCACTCGTTCGTCGAGAGCCCCGACATGATGAACGTCTACAACGGGAACGTCACCACCGACGCCCGGGGCTACGCCACCGTCGAGTTGCCCGAATGGTTCGAGGCGCTCAACCGCGACTTCCGCTACCAGCTCACGACGGTCGGCTCGTTCTCCCGCGCCATGATCGCCGAGGAGATCGAAGGCAACCGGTTCGTGATCCGGACGGAGGAGCCGGGCGTGCGGGTGAGCTGGCAGGTGACGGGGGTCCGGCAGGACGCATGGGCCGAGGAGAACCGGATCGTCGTCGAGGAGGCGAAGCCCGCCGAGCAGCGGGGCCGCTACCTCCACCCGTCGGCCTTCGGGCTCCCCCGCGAGCGCGGCGTGGACTACGACTTCGAGCGAGAGCGAGAGGCGGCGGCCGCCCGGTTACAGGCCGAGCACGCTGAGCGCACCGAACGGGAGGCCCGCCGGGCGGCGCACCGGCGCGCGGCGCACCGGGACGCCGAGGACGGCGAGTAGCCCCTCGCGCTTTTTTCTAACGGCCTGAGGGGAAACGGACGTGCGTGGCGATCTCCCTCTCAAAGCCTGCCATGGCCCTCCCCTTCACGCCACCCCTCTGCAGACTACCATGAGCCGCTTCCGCACCCCCCTCGTAGTCGGTGCCCTCGCCCTCGTCATTGCCGTGCCCGCGCTCCACGCGCAGGCCGTCCCCTCGACGATCTCGTACCAGGGCGCCCTCACCGAGCCCGACGGCGACCCCGTCCCCGACGGCACCTACACCGTCGCCCTCCGGCTGTTCACCGCCGCCTCAGGCGGGAGCGCCGTCTACGCCGAGACCCACACCGTCAACACCGTCGGCGGCGTCTTCAGCGCCGAGCTCGGGGCGGGCACGCCGACGACGGGGACGTGGGCGGGGACGGCGTTCGACAAGGGGTACTGGCTCGAGACCGCCGTGAACGGGACCACCTTCGGCCCGCGAACGAAGCTGCTCGCCGGCCCCTACGCCCGCGCCCTCACGCTCCCCTACGCCGCGTCGGTGAGCCAGACCGGCTCCCTCCTCGCCCTCACGAACGCGACGGGGAGTGGCCTGCGCGGCGAGAGCGGCTCGGCGACGGGCGCCGGCGTAGCGGGCTACGCGACGTCGGCGACGGGGGTGAGCTACGGCGGCTTCTTCCGGGCAGCGTCCACGAGCGCGCAGGCGGTGTTCGCGCAGGCGACGGCGACCTCCGGCTCGGCCTACGGCGTCCGCGCGACGAGCGCCTCCACCAGCGGCGCCGGCGTCTACGGCTCGGCCGGTGCGTCGAGCGGGACGACGTACGGCGTCTACGGCTCGGCCAGTTCCACGGGCGGGCGCGGTGTCTACGGCGGAGCGACGGCCACGAGCGGGACGAACTACGGCGGCTACTTCGAGACGGCCTCGACGACCGGCCGCGGGGTCTTCGCCTGGGCTACCAGTTCGACCGGCGCCAACACCGGCGTCTGGGGGCGCAGCACCTCCTCCACCGGCACGGGCGCCCGCGGTGAGGCTACCGCCACGAGCGGGGTGAACTACGGCGGGTACTTCACGACGGCCTCCGCCTCCGGCTACGGCCTCTACGCCAACAACTCGACCGCCAGCGGCATCGCCGCCTACTTCGGCGATAAGGTCCGCGGCGACAACGACTTCGAGCTCTTCGACGGCTCGTCGGACACCGACCCCAACATCATCTTCGACGTGAATGAGGGCGGCAACGCGCCCGCCATCAAGCTCCGTCGCAACAACGTCACCGTGCTTGAGCTCGACGCCGAGCACAACGGGAACGCCCGCGTGATCACCGAGGAGCTCGAGATCACGGGCGGCTCCGACCTCGCCGAGCACTTCGACGTGGCGCCGCTGGCCGGCCTCGCTCCGGCACCCGGCATGGTCCTCTCCATTGACCCGGCACAGCCCGGCCGCCTCAGCGTCAGCGCGACGCCCTACGATGCCCTCGTGGCCGGCGTCGTCTCGGGCGCGGGCGGCGTGCGCCCCGGCTTCCTGATGGGCCAGAACGGCAGCATCGCCGACGGCGACGTACCCGTCGCCCTCGTCGGGCGGGTCTACGTCCTCGTCGACGCGTCGTACGGGCCCGTCCGCCCGGGCGACCTCCTCACGACGAGCGCGACGGCGGGCCACGCCATGCGGGCGTCGGACCGGGCGCGGGCGCAGGGGGCCGTCCTCGGGAAGGCGATGACGGGGCTCGAAGAGGGCCGCGGCCTCGTCCTCGTCCTCGTCGGCCTCCAGTAAACCCGCACGACCGGTGGCCCCCGTGAGCCGCTCCCCCGCGCCCCTGCTGCTCGGCCTCCTCGTGACCGCGCTCGGCCTCGCCCAGCCGGTTCTTCGGCACCGACGAACGTCTACACCAAGGCGATGACGTGGCAGGCGCCCGTCGGCTCCGTCGTCGTCCGCTGACCCCCAGACTCCCATGAAGGCCCCGTTCATCCTCCTCCTCGCCCTCGGCGCCGCGCTCACCGCGTTCACGCCGGCCGCCCACGCCCAACTCCCCGTGAGCGGGCGCCCCGTCCCCGCGCTGACGGCCTTCGACGACGCCATGCAGGACTTCATGGACGACAACGACATCACGGCGGGCGTGCTCGGCGTGATGTTCGAGGGCCGCGTCGTCTACCTCCGCGGGTTCGGGCACAGCTACAACGGCACGACTCCCCTCCCCGAGAACGCCCTCTTCCGCATCGCCTCCTGCACCAAGCCGATCACCGCCGCCGCCATCCACGCCCTCATAGACAACGGCGCCTCGTGGGACACGGACGACTTCGCCTTCGGCTTCGGGCTGTCGGGCGGCACCGGCGTCCTCGACGTGAACCCCTTCGGCGGCGTCGGCGACGGCCGGATCGACGAGATCACCATCCAGCAGCTCCTCCAGCACCAGGGCGGCTGGAACCGCGACGTCGCGGGCGACCTCTCCTTCCGGTGGCGCCAGGCGTCGGACGACATGGGCGTGCCGAGCCCGCCGCCGCCCGAGGACATGATGGACTGGATCCTCGGCGAGCCGCTCCAGTTCACGCCGGGCAACAACACGGTGTACTCGAACATCGGCTACCTCGCCCTCAGCCTCCTCGTCGAACAGGAGGCCGGGCAGGGTATCATGTCCTACATCCGGCGGCGCGTGCTCACCCCCGACATGTGGGTCCCCGCCACCGAGCTCCAGATCGGCCGCACCTTCCGTCCCGACCAGGACCCCCGCGAGCCGCTCTACTACAGCACCTCCACCGGCGACAACATCTACGACAACACGGTCCCCTACGAGCAGGTGCCGTCGCCCTACGGCACGTGGCCGCAGACGGGCCTGACCGGCTACGGTAGCTTCATCGCCAGCGCGCCCGCGATCCTCGAGTTCCTTCAGCGCTACCACACCGGCGTCTACGACGAGCGCATCGGCGAGCGGATCACGGGCGACAACCCGCTCACCGGAGACGCGGGCCACAACGGCATCCTCACCGGGACGAACTCCTACATGGTCCAGCGCACCGACGGCGTCAACGTGTTCATCGTGTTCAACAAGCGGGGCGACCCCCACTACGCGACGAGCTTCTACAGCAACCGGCTCGACCCCCTCATCGACGCCGTGACGACCTGGCCGACGACGACCTCGGACGGGTTCTGGGTGAACACGGGCGGGATCGTGATCGCGGGGTTCGGCAGCTACAACCGCCCCTTCGCCAGCCTCACCAGCGCGCTGGCCTCGACGGAAGCCGGGAGCAAGCTCCGCCTGAGGGCGGGCTCGACGGACTGGACCGGCGTCCTCTCGGAGCGGCTCCTCCTCGACGCCCCCCTCGGCAGCGCCGTCATCGGCGAATGATCCGGCGCCGACTCCCGCACCCACCCGTCGCCAGCGTCCGCTCCCGCCTCCTCCGCCCCAGCCTCGCCATGACCGCCTCCCACCTCCGCCCCCTCGCCGCCGCCTGCGTGCTCGCGGCCCTGCTCTTCGCCGCCGCGGCGCCCGCGCACGCCCAGTACGCCCTCCGCGCCAGCGTCGCCGCCGCCGGCGCCACCGACGCCTCGGGCGGGGGCTTCCGCCTCCGCGCTACGGCCGGCCAGCCCGCCGCCGGGCGCGTCACGGGCGGCGCCTACGTGCTCGGGCAGGGGTTCTGGTACCCCGCCACCCTCGCCGACGGCGGAGGAGGGCCCGCCCTCAGCGTCACGGCGACCCCGCTGAATCCCCCCATCGTCGTCCCCGCAGGCGGCGGGGAGTTCCGCTTCCGCGTCACCATCACGAACAACACCGGGACGTCGCAGACCTTCCAGGCGTGGATCGACGTGCTGCTCCCGAACGGGAACCCGTACCACGTCCTCGGCCCGCAGTCGCTCACGCTCGGGCCGAACCAGACGTTCGGGCCGGTGACGCTCCGGCAGCGGGTGCCGGGGAGCGCGCCGGCGGGCGGCTACGTCCACCGCGTCCACGTCGGCACGTTCCCCGGCAACCCGGTAGCGACCGGGAGCTTCCCGTGGACGAAGTCGGGCGCGGCGCTCGCGCCGCCGGTCGCGGCGTCGCGGGAGCCGGGCGGCGAGGCGGCGGCCCGCACAGATGCAGCGGCGGCGCGACCGGCGAGTGCCCGCGAGGAGGCAAACGTCGCGCGTGCCGGCGTGGTGGCGCGAGGGCGCGGCGCCGTGCGGGCGGCGGGCTGGCTCCTCCTCCTCGACGCGACGGGGGCGCCGGTGGCGGACGTGGGGGACCTCGCCCTCGCGATGCCCTTCGACGCCGCGGCCGAGGCCCGGGTCACGGCGGAGGTGGAAGCGGCCAGGGCGGCACGAGAGGCCGAAGCCGCGGGCGAGGAGCGCGCCGAGGACGCTACGGAGGCGACGGCAGAGGCCGCCTCGGCCACGACGGCGCCTGGGGCTCCCGCGCACGTGGCGGAGGTACCGTCGGCGGCGGCGCTGGCGGCGCCGTTCCCGAACCCGTCGGAGGGGCGGACGACCGTGCGGTTCGGGCTGCCGGAGGCGGGGGTCGTGCGGGTGTCGGTGTACGACGTGCACGGCCGGCGCGTAGCGCTCCTCGTAGACGAGGCCCGCGCGGAGGGGTGGCACGAGGTGGCGTTCGCCGGGGAGGGCCTGGCGAGCGGGGTCTACCTCGTGCGGCTGGAGACGGGCGGCCACGTGCTCACGCGCCGCATCACGCTCCTCCGGTAGCCGCCGGCTCAGAGCAGCCTCCCCCTTCGGAGGCCGAGGGGCCGCCCACGTGGTGGGGGCGGCCCCTCACTCGTGTCTGGAGACGGCGGCCTCAGGGAAAAATCCGCCGTCACCCCGCCGCCGCTGAGGGGATCGGCGCGAAGATGACGATTGGATCGCGTGCCCGACGTATCCTCCACGCAGGCCCTTCGACGCCAGCTACCGCTTCCCATGCCCACGCTCCGCCCCTGTTTCCTCGTCGCGCTCGCCCTCCTCGCACCGGCCGTGCCCGCCCTCGCCCAGGGCCGTCCCCCGGCCACGCTCTCGTACCAGGGCTACGTCGAGCAGAACGGCGAGCCCGTCGACGGCACGCGCACCCTCCGCTTCGGGCTCTACGAAGGCCCCTCCGGCGGCGCCCCCGTCTGGAGCGAGGTCCAGCCCGGCGTCCCCATCTCCGACGGCATCTTCTCCGTCACCCTCGGCGCCGTGACGCCGCTGCCCGTCGAGGAGTTCTACCAGGCGCTCTGGCTGGAGGTGGCCGTCGGCACGACGATCCTCTCGCCGCGCACGGCCCTCACCGCCGCCCCCTACGCCCTCGGCCTCGTCTTCCCCCAGATCCACGACGCGGCGGTGGGCGGGACCGCCTTCGCCGTCAACAACACGGGCACGGGCGACGGCATCCGAGGCGAGGCGCAGGCGAGCGGGGCCCGCGGCGTCGTGGGCCAGGCCTCCGCGTTCGCGGGAGCGGGCTACGGGGTGTACGGGCTGAGCAACGCGCCCGACGGCGCCGGCGTCTACGGCCGGGCGGCGGCACTGGGCACGTTCGTCGAGGCCGCCGGCGTCTACGGCGTGAGCCTCGGGGGGCGCGGCTACGGCGTGCGCGGCGAGGGCGGGCAGTTCGGCGTCTACGGCGTGGCGAGCACCGGGACCTACGGGGCGCTCGGCGTCAACGGCTCCTTCAACGACATCGGCGTCTACGGCGTGAGCGAGGACCCCGACGACCACGCCGCCTACTTCGACGGCACCGTGACGACGGACGGCGACGTCTTCATCACCGGGAGCCTCTCCGTCGCCGGGACGAAGAACTTCCGCATCGACCACCCCCTCGACCCCGAGCACCGTTACCTCAACCATTTCGCCGTCGAGTCGAGCGAGGTGCTCAACGTCTACAGCGGCAACGTCACCACCGACGCCGACGGCTACGCCACCGTCGTGCTGCCGGACTGGTTCGAGGCGCTCAACGCCGACTTCCGCTACCAGCTCACCGTCGTGGGCACGTTCGCGCAGGCCATCGTCGCCGAGAAGGTCCGGGACAACCGGTTCGTGATCCGGACGGACGTGCCGGGCGTGGAGGTGAGCTGGCAGGTGACGGGCGTGCGGAGCGATCCGGCCGCGCGCGCCCACCGGCCCGTCGAGGAGTGGAAGCCGGCGGAGGGGGAGCCGGGCCAGTGGGGCGAGTAGGCGCCCCAGCACAGGCGCGGGGGAGGGCTCGACACGGCTTCACGTTCGAGCCCGCGCCCGGCACCTGATGCGCGCCTTCGCGGCGGACGTCGCCGCCGAGCGGGCCGTGCACGAGCCGGAGGGCGTGGGGCGCAGCGCGCCCGCGGCGCTCGCTCGAGGCGGCGGCCGGCCCGTCGGGGCACGGGACCGGCGCGTATCTTCGCGCGTCCCCCGGCCCTCCCTGCCGCGCCCACGCCGGCTGCGCCCTCATGTACCTCAGCAAGCTCGAGCTCCACGGCTTCAAGAGCTTCGCCCACAAGACCACCCTCCTCTTCGACCCCGGCGTGACGGCCATCGTCGGGCCGAACGGGTGCGGGAAGTCGAACATCGTGGACGCGATCCGCTGGGTGCTCGGGGAGCAGCGCGCCCGCCTCCTGCGCTCGGAGAAGATGGAGAACGTCATCTTCAACGGGACGGCCTCGCGGCGCGCCCTCGGCATGGCCGAGGTCTCGCTCACGGTCGAGAACACGCGCGGCGTCCTCCCCACGGCCTACTCCGAGGTCACCATCACGCGGCGGCTCTACCGCTCCGGCGAGAGCGAGTACCTCCTCAACCACACCGTCTGCCGCCTCAAGGACGTCCTCGACCTCTTCATGGACACCGGCATGGGCGCCGGCGCCTACTCGGTCATCGAGCTCAAGATGATCGAGGACATCCTCTCGGACAACGCCGCCGACCGCCGCCGCCTCTTCGAGGAGGCCGCCGGCGTCACGAAGTACAAGCTCCGCCGCCGCCAGGCCCTCCAGAAGCTCGAG
>DATGQT010000076.1:0-5842 GCA_035304085.1 Rubricoccaceae bacterium | reverse complement strand
GTCGCCTTCGCCAGCCCCAGCGCCATCAGCGCGAGGAGCTCCGGGTTCGGCCCGGAGTGCGTCGAGACGGCCAGCGTCTCGCCGCGCCGGAGGAGCGGGAGCACCCGCCGGATCAGCGGCCAGCGCGGGTGGGCGTGGCAGAGCCCCCCCTTGACCACGTCGTCGAGGCCGTAGCGATCGCGGAGGGCGCGGCTGTCCTCGTGGCCGGCGGCGACGAGGAGGTCGTTGAGCATGTTGTAGAGCCAGCCCGTGCCGGACTTCTTGAGGCTCGCGGAGACGATGAGCATGGGGGAACGGGGGCTTCGGAGCGCGCGAGGGTCAGGAGACGGCGCCCACGCGGGCACCGAGGCGGACGCGGGCGGCCTCGTAGGCGGCCTCTGTCCGGGCGGCCACCTCGGGCCAGCGGTACGCGTGGGCGGCCTCACGGGCGGCGCGGCGCGCCTCGGCCAGCCGGGTGGGGTCGTTGAGGAGGACGGCGAGGCGATCCGCGAGGGCGTCGGCGTCGCCGCGCGGCACGAGGCGCCCGGGCGGGAGGACGTCGCAGGCACCGGGGGCGTCGTAGGCGACGACGGGGAGGGCGGCGGCGAGCATTTCCAGGATGGCGAGCATGAACCCCTCGTGGTAGGAGGGGAAGACGCCGGCCCAGCACGGCGCGAGGAGGCCGGCCAGCTCCTCCGGCCAGTAGCGCGGGAAGACCTCGACGCGGGCGCGGAGCCGCCGGGGGAAGAGCCGCTCCACTTCCTCGGCCGTCTTCAGCATCCCGCGCGTGCCGAGGAGGCGGAGCCGGACGTCCGGCACCTGCTCGGCGAGGCGTCGGAGGAGACGGGGAAAGTCGCCCGCCCCCTTCCGCGGCCCGAACATCCCGATGAAGGCGACGCGCGGCGGCCCCTCGGGCACCTCGGCCGGGAGCGCCATGAGGGGCGCCGCCGCCGCCGGGCCGAGCCCGTTCGCGATGACGACGATCTTCTCGGCGTCGTGGCCACGCTCGACGAGGCAGGCGCGGTCGCGCGTGTTGAGGGCGAGGATGAGGTCGCTGTGGGCGAGCGCCGCATCGTCGGCCCGGGCGACGGCGGCGTGGTGCGCCTGGCGACGGCGGTGGAAGAGGACGTGCCCCACGCGTGAGCGGAGGCGCGGCAGCGGCGGCATCCGCAGCCCGAGGAGGCCGGCTTCGAGGAGCTGGATCCGCGCCACTAGGACGACGTCGGGCGGGAACGCGTCGCGCCGGAAGCGGAAGGTCTGGTAGTCGTAGTCCACCACGTCGTAGTCGCCGGCGTGGCGGCGGAGGTGGGCGTAGAGCCGCTCGCCGAAGCCGGCCTCGTCGGTGCCGAGCGACGGGGGATCCACGTAGTCCACCGCGTGCCCTCGCCGCTCGAGCTCGGCGCCGAGGGCGAGGTACGTCTGCGGCGCCCCGAAGCGGGGGTCGAGCGCACTCTTGCTGGCGAGGAGGATCCGCATGAGGGCTACCCGTGTGCGGGCGCGGGCATGGCGGCGGGCGGCGCCGCGAGCGCGCCGGGGTCGTCGCTGGAGGCTACGAGCGCGGGGTCGAGCAGCGACCGGCACGCCCGCAGCGGCCGCTCCCGCAGGGCCAGCAGCCGCTCGACGAGGGCGTCGGCGTCGCCGACGGGGACGACGTACCCGTTCTCGCCCTCCGCCACGTACTCCTTCATCCCCGTCTCCTCCGTCACCACCACGGGCACGCCGCAGGCGAGCGCCTCGACGGGGCTGTAGGCGTAGCCGTCCTCGAAGGTCGGGTGAACGTAGGCGTCGGCGCGGTGGAGGGCGGGGACGGGATCGCCGGGGCCCACGCGGATGCGGGGGTCGGCGGCGGCGGCGGCCTGGATGGCGCGCCGCATCGGCTTCGACGTCCACCCCCCCACGAGGCGGAGCTCGGCCTCGGCGACGGGGAGGCGGCGGAAGGCATCGAGGAGGACGGGCAACCCCTTCGTCGCTTCGAGGCGCCCGACGTAGACGAGGCGGAAGACGCCATCGTCGGGGCGGACGGCAGGCGGGGCGAACCGGGCCGGGAGGCGGAGCACGGTGCGCTCGAGCTTCGCCTCCGGCACGCCGTGGCGCAGCATGGACGCCCACACGTAGTCGGAGTGGACGAGGACGACGTCGGCCTCGTCGTACTCCCGCCGCGTCTTGCACCGCTCGGCCTCGGAGAGCCACGTGTCGCGGATGCCGGTCTGGGCGGCGGCGAGGCGGTGGAGCCGCGCCACGTCGTCCACGTGGGAGTTCGGGGCCACCACCTCGACGCGCTCGACGCCGAGGCGGCGAGCCTCGCGCCCGCTGTGGAGAGCTTTGCCGGCGAAGGCGGTGTAGCGCGCCGCCGGCACCAGCCGCGCCGCCACGGCGCGGTCGAACGCCTCGGACTCCGGGTACTTGATGACGCGCGCCTTCCACGCCTCCGGGAGTCGATAGCGGACGGCGTAGCCCACGCGCGAGAACGAACGGGGCACCGGCTCCACGAGCGCCTCGTCGCCCGGCCGCCCCGCGCGGGCGTAGTAGCGGAGCAGCCGCCCCTCCCGACGCGCCTCCTCGACGAGCTGGGCGAAGTGGCGCCCGAGCCCGCCGCTGCCGTAGGGGCAGGCGCAGGCGAGGACGTGGGTATCGGGGCGCGGCGCCGTCATGCCTCAACGGCCTCGCAGATAGCCTGCTGTGGGAGGGCTGAGGGGCCGTAGCCCCACTCGACGAGGAGGTCGCGCCCGAGCCGCTCGCCGAGCGCGGCGACGTGGGGGCGCGCCGCTGCGCGGATCGTCTCCGCCACGGCCGGGTCGAGCGGCGGCGGGGTCCCGTACACGAGCCGGCGGTACGCCACCTCCATGGCCCGGCGCCGGAGGCCCTGCGGCACGAGCGCCTTCGCCAGCGGCTTCACGCGGCCGAGCGCGCCGCGCCCCGTCGTGAGCGCGTGCAGCCACCGGTGCGCCTGCCTCGACCGGACGACACGGCCGCCGGTGTTGTGCTCGCCGAAGTCGGGCACGAACGAGGGGTCCACGCCGAGGAAGTCGAAGACGCGGCGGACGGTGCCGGCGTTGTCGCGGCGGAAGTCGTCGTAGACGAAGGCGAGGAGTTGCTCCGGCGGGAAGAGGGCAGCGAAGCGGTCGTAGTGCGCGTCGTAGGCGAGGCGGTCGGTGGTGTAGTAGAGCATCTCCGGGATGCGGCATCCCTTCGGGAGCCGCTCGCCGCGCCGCCGCGCGGGCTCCAGCCGGATGGCCTCGCCGAGGTCGCGCACCGTCTCCCCCTCCGAGACGGGGTTCTTGAGGAGCTGGAGGTGATAGGAGCGCAGGAAGCTGACGGGCTCGCGGAAGAGCATGACGATCCGGGCGCCGGGGTCGAAGGCGTGGATGCGCGCGGCGGCGTCCTCAGAATAGAGGTAGGCCGCGCTGGCCTCGCCACAGCGCTGGCCCGGCCTCGCCGCGTCGAAGAGGGCGAGGTAAGCCGCCTCCGTCCGCCGCACGAACGCGCTCCCCGGCGCCTCCGCCGGATCGTCTATGCGGCAGAACGACGGGCAGAAGTAGTTCGGCTCCTTCGGCTCGCACATGAAGAGACCCGGGTGCTGGCCTAGGAAGCGGGCCAGCGCCGTGGTGCCGCTCTTGGAGTGGCCGACGACGAAGAAGGACGGGCGAGGCATGGATCGGACGTGCCGGTCGAGGATTCGGATGTGCCGGTCGAAGATGTCGCGGGGGGAGCGCTCCCACCTCGGGCCGTCTACGGCGGTGGCGACACGGGGCATCGCGGCTCGGGCGAGCGCGTGGGCGGAGTGGCGACCCCGTGGGCGACCCGGAAGATAAGCCGCGTCACGCCCGCGCCGAGTGCCCGAGGTACTCGGCTGCCCGTGGCGAAACCACCGCACACGACGGCGCCTTCGTCCGGCCGTGGCGGGGGCGCATGTCAGGAGCGGAGGGTGTGGAGGGCGCGGCGGGCGCGGCGGCCCAGCTGCCGCCGCAGACCCGGAGCGGAGAGCGCGTAGAACCGGTTGGCCCGCGCGAGGGCGTCGAGCCGTGCGTCCACGTCCGGCAGCCGCTCCCGGAGCTGCGCCTCGAACCGCCCCCGGGCGTAGTCGTAGAGCGCGGCGTCGAGCCGGTTGGCGGCGCGGACGGCCTCGAGCTCCTCCGCCGTCGGGCCGGCCCGGCGCGCGCGGAGCCTGCCCCGGTTGGCCTCGAAGTAGCGCATCTGCCGGATCGGCCACCCGAACGCCTGCCCGAGCAGGAGGAGGCTCTCGTCGAACCGCTCCGCCAGCCCGACGACCTCGTGCGCATCGAGGGCCTCGCGCGCGCGCGCGAGGAGGTCGTCGGTGAAGCAGTCCCGGCTGAGCACACGCCCGTCGAGGTGGACTGCCACGGCGAGGCCGCCGAGGAAGGCCGTCTGCACGTTGTAGGCGCGCTCCACGTCGCGCTCCAGCCACTCCACGAGGGAGACCGAGGCCGGGAGCCGCCCCTTCTGGATCTCGAAGTAGTAGTTCGACAGCGTCCGCTCCACGGGGTCGCGGAGGAGCGTGAAGAGGCGGTAACGATGGCGCTGCGGGAGTCGCCCGTGCAGCCCGTACCCCGTGTGCGCCACGATGACCGAGACCGCCGGGCGTTCGGTATCGAGGAGCCCGGTCAGCGCCGCGATCCGCTCCTGGTGTTGCCCTACGACCGTGGAGGTGAACACGGCCTCGTGGCCATAGACCCGCCACAGCACGTGGCGGATCGTGCTCCCGGCCGTCTTCCCGATGTGGTCGAAGAGGAGGACCTCAGCCATGGGTCCGGGGCGCGGGCTGCGGCACGGCGGGGTACCAGAGGGCGGCGAGGTCGCGCCCGAGCAGGCGTCCGAGCGCTTCGACGTCGTCGCGGAAGTGGGCCTCGAGGCGGCGCCGCGTGGCCTCCTGCATCGGCTCCTGAGGGCGCGCCTGCACGTTGGTCTCCCGGAGCAGGCGGAACGCCCGCTTTCGGAGGGCGCGCGGCACCGTCAGCCGCATCGCCCGGCGGAGCGCCGGGAGGGCGCTGCGGTCGTGCATGAGCCGGTGCAGCGTGACGCTCTTGAAGTCCCGGCTCGCGTTGACCCGGCGGAAGGCCGGCGTGAAGTCCTCGTCGACGCCGAGGAAGCGGAGCACGCCCCGGTAGGTGGCGGCGGGGTCGGCGGCGAGGTCGTCCTGGAGTACGATGTGGACCTGCTCGCGCGGGAACACGTCGAGGTAGCGCGCCACCTGCCCGCTGAACATCGCGGCGTCGGTGTGGAAGAGGCGGAGGACGCGGCGGCCGGCGACGGCCTCGGCGTCGCCCTCCCGCGCGAGCTGCGCCTTCCGTTCCTCCTGCGTGTCGAGCGCCTCCTCGAAGGACAGGACGCGGCCCGTCACACGGTCGATGACGCCGTTGGGCGTGAGGTCGCGGACCCAGATGAACATGTTGTAGAGCGAGTACATCACGTCCACGGGGTTGCGGAGGAGGATGAGGATGCGCGTCTCGGGGTTGCGCTCGCGGATCTCCTGCGCCGCCGTGCGGGAGTAGAGGTACCACACCGAGGACTCCCCGCAGCGCTGGCCCGCCGTGGCGCCTGCGAAGCGCGCCTCGTAGGCGGCGCGGTCCCAGTGGTCACCGGCGTAGGTGGGCGGGCGGAGGTCGCGCCCGAAGTGGTGGTACTCCTTCCGGGTGAGGAAGAGGGCGGGGTGCTCCCGGAGGAGCCGGTGGAGCGCCGTCGTCCCGCACTTCGGCGCCCCTACGATGAGGAAGTCCGGGATGGGCATATCGGAGGGTCAGCCGGCGCGGCCCAGATGCCGGCGAGCACGGGGCACCGGAGGAGTGCGAGTGGAGGGGCCGGGTGCGTCACCGGGCGATCCAGGCAGGAACCGGGGGGTTGACGG
>DATGQT010000075.1:0-9440 GCA_035304085.1 Rubricoccaceae bacterium | reverse complement strand
TGGGGCAGGTGAGAAGGGGGGAGAGGTACGCCGCGGCGGCCGCACGGGGTTTCCCGGCCGCGCTACAGCGCCACGGGCTCGACGCGGTGGCCGCCCTTCGGCGCCTCGTCCACGAACGCGGCGTAGGCGTCGGTGCCGTGGTAGAACAGGAGGAGGTGGCCCTGGGCGACGGCCTCGTCCACGAGCCGCGTGCGCCACGCCTGGCTCGCGGACCCGTCCACGTCGTACTTCGCCACGAACCGCCGCGTGACCTGCGTCGGCCCCGCCAGCACGTCGCCGGCGAAGACGGCCGCCCGCCCGCCGCCGGCGTGGAGGCGGACGAGCTGGTGCGCGCCGGTGTGCCCGTTCGTCACCTCGACCTCGACCGCCTCGCTGAGCCGCTCGGGGCCGTCCACGAGCACGAGCTGGCCGGCGGCTTCCAGCGTGCGCACCACGCGCTCGCGCGCCTCGACCGAGGCGCCCGCGTAGCCGGCGGCCGTCAGCTCCCCGCGCTGCACGACGTACTCCGCGTTGGGGAACGTCGGCCGCCACTCGCCATGGACCGCGTAGATCGCGCCGCCGGCGTGGTCGAAGTGGAGGTGCGAGAGGACGACGCGCGTGACGGCCTCCCGCGCGACGCCGTGGCGGGCGAGGTTCTCGAGCAGCGTCTCGACGCTGCGCCCGCGCGCCCACGTCCCGAGCCCCGCGTCGAGGAGGAGCACGTCCGAGGGCGTCCGCACGAGGAAGGGGCAGACGGAGACGAAGAGGGTGCCCTTCGGGAGCGGCGCGCCCTCCTCGTAGGGGACGAACACCTTGTCGAGGCCGACGGTGAAGCGGCCCTCGGGGAGGGCGTGGATCGTGAGGTCGCCGTACTGCAAGGGCCGCCTCAGTCGTCGCCTGCCTTCTCGTAGGCCTCGATGATGTCCATGACGAGGCGGTGGCGGACGACGTCGCCGCGGCCGAAGTCCACGAACGCGATGCCGTCGATGCCCTCGAGGATGTCGCGGGCCTGGACGAGCCCGCTCTGCGCCGTGCTCGGGAGGTCCGTCTGCGTGATGTCGCCGGTGACGATGGCGCGGCTGCCGGCGCCGAGGCGGGTGAGGAACATCTTCATCTGGCTCGCCGTGGCGTTCTGCGCCTCGTCGAGGATGACGAACGCCGAGTTCATCGTGCGGCCGCGCATGTACGCCAGCGGCACGATCTCGACGGTGTTCTGCTCGAGGAAGGCGCGCAGCTTCTCCCGCGGGATCATGTCCTCGAGGGCGTCGTAGAGCGGGCGGAGGTAGGGGTCCACCTTCTCCCGGAAGTCGCCGGGGAGGAACCCGAGGCTCTCGCCGGCCTCGACGGCCGGCCGGCACAGCACGATCTTCTTCACCTGCCGGCTCTTCAGCGCGGAGACGGCCAGCGCCACCCCCACGTACGTCTTCCCGGTGCCGGCGGGCCCCACGGCGAAGACGATGTCGTTGGTGCGCGCGGCCTCGACGAGGCGGACCTGCCCCGGCGTCTTCGCCTTGATCGTCCCGCCCGAGGGCGTGAACAGGATGGTGTCGGCGGTGTCGGCGCGGGCCACGCCGTGCGCCACCGTCGCCAGGTCCAGCACCGTCTCGACGTCGTTCTCCGTGAGGTTGCCGTTCCGGTTGAGGACGACGAGGAGCTCGTGGATCACCCGCTCGATCCGGTCCACGTCCTCCTCCTTCCCGCGGAGCATCACCTGGTTGCCGCGTGCGACGATGCGGGTGTCGGCGAAGGCGGCCTCGATCTTGCGGAGGTAGACGTCGTTGAAGCCGAAGAGGAGGAGGGGCTCGACGCCCTCGACGGTGACGGTGCGCTCGGTCAAGCGGGAAGGGGGTTCGTGGGAGGGGAACGGGCGCGGGGCCGCTAAGTTACCCGGCGCCCGCCTCCTCTAACGTCGCCGCGCAAACCTGTTCCCCCGCCCTTGACACCCCGCGCCCTCGTCGTCCCCTTCACGAAGATGCAGGGGGCTGGCAACGACTTCGTCGTCCTCGACAACCGGTTCCTCCACTTCACCGACGCCGAGCTCGCCGGCCTCGCCCGCCGCTACTGCCCCCGCCGCTTCGGCGTCGGCGCCGACGGGCTGCTCGCGCTGAGCCCGCCCGCCGAGGACGGCGCGGACTTCCGCATGCGCTACTTCAACGCCGACGGCTCGCTCGGGACGATGTGCGGCAACGGCGCCCGCTGCCTCGCCCGCTATGCCCGCGAGGCCGGCGTTCACGGTGAGCCGCTGGGCGAAGGCCGCACCCGCCTCGTCTTCGACACCGATGGCGGCCGCTACACCGCCGACGTGGCGGCCGACGGGCGGACGGTTCGCCTCCACGTCCCGCCCCCGCGTGGCTTCGGGCGCGTCACGCTCCGCGAGGCGGACGTGGAGGGGGAGACGTACGGGATCTGGACCGGCACCGAGCACACCGTCCGCTTCGTGGATCGCGTGGAGGAGGCGCCCGTCGGCATCGAAGGCCCGGCCATCCGGTACGACCCCGCGCTCGCGCCCACCGGCGCCAACGTCAACTTCGTCGCCGTAGAGGAGAACGGGCCCGAGGCGCGGATCGCGGTGCGGACGTACGAGAAGGGTGTCGAGGCCGAGACGCTCGCGTGCGGGACGGGCGCCCTCGCCGCGGCTCTCGTCGCGCGTCTCACCGGGCGCGTCTACGCACAGGCCATCGCTGTAAGGATGCCGGGCGGTGTCCTCGGCGTGCAGTTCCAACTGCCTGAGGGTGCGACCGAGGCTGGGGCCGTGACCGACCTCACGCTGCAAGGGCCGGCCGAGGTGGTGTATCAGGGGACGCTGGAGATGACGACGTGAATACGTGAGTACGTGATGGAGGCGGGTCACGTAATCACGTCCCACGTCATCACGCCCGTCCCCGGTACAGGCTCACGATGCCGAACGTGAGCGGCTTCGCCTCGGCCTCCCGGAAGCCCACCGCCTCCAGTTCCCGCAGGAAGTCGGCCCCGTCGGGGAAGGCGGCGACGGACTCGGGGAGGTACGTGTACGCCTCGTCGCTGCCCGAGACGGCGCGGCCCACGCGCGGGAGGACGTGCCGCGCGTACGCCTCGTAGGCCTGCTTGACGGGGAACGCCGTCGGGTGGCCGAACTCGAGGACGACCAGCGGCGCGGCCGGGCGGAGCACGCGCCGGATGCCGGCCAGCCCGGCCCGCAGGTCCTCGAAGTTGCGCACGCCGAAGCCGACGAGGGCGCCGTCGAACGAGCCGTCGTCGAAGGGGAGCGCGGCGGCGTCGGCCTGCACGAGCCGGATCCGGTCCATGAGCCCGCGCTTCGCGAGCTTCTGCGCGGCGAGGCGGAGCATCCCCTCCGAGATGTCCACGCCCACGACTTCGTCGGGCTTGAGCGAGAGCGCCTCGACGGCGAGGTCGGCCGTGCCGGTGGCGACGTCGAGGAGGCGGCGGGGGCGGAACGGCAGCGCCTCGCCGAGGAAGGCGACGGCGCGCTTCCGCCACCACACGTCGGTGCCGAAGGAGAGGACGCGGTTGAGGAGGTCGTAGCGCGGCGCGATCTCGTCGAACATGGCCTCGACCTGCTCGCGCTTGCCCTCGGCCTGGCCGACGGGGGGCTTCGTCATCGGGGGATCGGGGGATCGGGGAATCAGAAGATCGGGAAGCGGGGGCGGGGGCGCCCGGGGGGGCGGCGCTTTCATAGCTTCCTGAAATCGAAGATTCCCGGAGGAAAGCACAGCTCCCCGGAGGGAGCCGAAGATCCCCGAAGGAAACCGGCCCCCTCCGCGCCGGTACGCCCCGCCCATGCCCGACGCCACGCTCCTCGACCCCCTCGCGCCCGCGAGCGTCCGCCGCGCGCTCGCCGACGCCGCCCGCCGCGCGCGCCGCAGCGGCGCGGCGCCGGTCGCCCGCGTCGAGGTGCCGGTGGAGGCGATGGACCCGCTCGCCTGGCTGGCCGTGCAGCCCCACGGGCGGCGGTTCTTCTGGGAGGGGCGGGAGGAGAAGGCCTCCCGCGCCGCCGCCGGCGAGGCGCTCGTCGTGGAGGCCGACAGCCTCGATGCGCTGACGGAGGCCCTCGCACCGCACCTGGATGGGCTGCCCGACGGGGCCCGCTTCTTCGGCTACGCCCGCTTCGCGCCGGACGCGGCGCCGGACGCGGCGTGGGCGGCGTTCGGCCGCGTCCGCTTCGCGCTCCCCCGCTTCGAGCTCCGGGCCGACGGCGGGGGCGCCACGCTCGCCCTCCACCTCACCGAAGGCGACGACGAGCAGGCGCTGACCGCGGCGCTCGACGCCCTCGTCTTCTCGAGCGCGCCGCTGGCGCAGGTGCTCCCGGCGCCGATGGGCCGCACCGACGCGCCCGATGAGGTCGGCTGGCACGAAGCGGTGACGTGGGCGCTCCGCCGGTTCGAGGAGGGGCCGCTGGAGAAGGTCGTCCTGGCCCGTTGCTCCCGTTTCACCTTCGACGCGCCGCTCGACCCGTTCGCGCTCCTCGGCCACCTCCGGGCGGCCACGCCGGGCGGCTACCGCGTCCTCGTCGAGGCCGGCGAGGCAGCGTTCTCGAGCGTGACGCCCGAGCGGCTGCTCCGCGTGGACGGCCGGGAGGTCATGACGGAGGCCGTGGCCGGCACGCGCCCGCGTGGCCGGGAGGACGCCGCCGACCGCCGCCTCCGCGCCGCCCTCCTCGGCAGCGAGAAGGACCTCCGCGAGCACGCCTACGTCCGCGACGCCGTCGCCGCCGCCCTCGCCCCGCTCACCGAGCGCCTCGACCGCGACGGCGCGCCGTCCACGCTCGCGGGCGCGGGCGTCCGCCACCTCTACACCCGCCTGCGCGGCACCCTCCGCGAGGGCGCCTCAGCGCTCGACGTGCTCCGCGCGCTCCACCCGACGCCCGCCGTCGGCGGCACGCCCGCCGAGGCGGCGCGGGCGGCGATCCGCCGGATGGAGCCGTTCGACCGCGGGCTCTACGCCGGACCCGTCGGCTGGGTCGGCCGCGACGCCGCCGAGTTCGCCGTCGGCATCCGCTCCGGGCTCGTCCACGGCCGCGTGCTCGACCTGTTCTCCGGCGCCGGGATCGTGGCGGGCTCGGACCCGGCCGAGGAGTGGGCCGAGATCGAGCACAAGCTCGGCGACTTCCTCCGCGTCCTCGGGCTCGGCGATGGCGCGTGACTACCTCCTCGCCGCGCCGAACCTCGGCCACCTGTGGGCGCGGCTCCTCGTGGACGAGCTCGTCCGCAACGGGGTCTCGGCGTTCTTCGTCGGGCCCGGCTCGCGGAGCACGCCCCTCGCCGTCGCCGTCGCCGAGCATCCGCGGGCGGAGGTGACGGTGCACGTGGACGAGCGGGGCGGGGCCTTCGCGGCGCTCGGGTGGGCGCGGGCGACGGGCCGCCCCGCCGCCCTCGTCACCACGAGCGGCACGGCCGTCGCCAACGCCACGCCCGCCGCCGCCGAGGCCGACGCCGAGGGCGTCCCGCTCCTCCTGCTCACGGCCGACCGGCCCCCCGAGCTGCGCGAGACGGGCGCGAACCAGACGATCCGCCAGCCCGGCTTCTTCGCCCACGTCGCGCGGTGGTCGTTCGACCTCCCGGTGCCCGACGCCGCCGTCCCGCCGGCGTTCGTGCTGACGACGGCGGCGCAGGCCGTCCACCGGAGCCTGAGCCCGCGCGGGCCGGTCCACCTCAACCTCCCCTTCCGCGAGCCGCTCGCCCCGGCACCCGACGGCGTGCGCGTCGAGGCGCTGCTGGGCGGGCTGGAGCACTGGCTCGGCGGCGAGGGCCCCTACACGCGCTACCCCTCGCCCAGGGTCGAGGTCTCGCGCGAAGAAGTAGACGCCCTCGCGGTGCGCCTGAACGGCATCGAGCGTGGCCTTGTCGTCCTGGGCAAGACGGACGACGTGGAGGCCGCTGCCGCGGCGCGTGGCCTCGCCCGCGCCCTCGGCTGGCCGCTCCTGGCCGACGTCGCCTCGGGGGCCCGGCTCGATGCCGAGCCCGACACCGACGCGCCGTACTACGACCTCGCGCTGACGTCCGCCGCGTTCCGCTCGGCGCACCGCCCCGAGGCCGTCGTCCACCTCGGGCAGCGGGCGACCTCGAAGCGGCTCCTCCAGTTCATCGAGGACGCGGCGCCGCGGCCGTTCGTCGTCGTCCGGCCTGACGCCTCGCGGTTCGATCCGGCCCACCGTGTGACCGACCGCGTCCAGTCAGACGTCGTTCGCTTCTGCCGCGCCTTCACCCGGTTCGATCCGGCCCCTTCGACCGCCTGGCGGCGGGCGTGGCAGGCGGCCTCCGCTGCCGTGGAGGGCGCGCTCGGGGAGGCGCTCGGCGGCGACGCGCTCAGCGAGCCGCGCGTGGCCCGCCTCGTCTCGGCCCTCACGCCTGGAGGCTGGGGCCTCGTCGCGGCGGCCTCCATGCCGATCCGCGACCTCGACGCCTTCGCCGCCGCCGGCGGTCCGGCTCGCCGCGTGACGGCCAACCGGGGGGCCAGCGGCATCGACGGGACCATCGCCACAGCGGCCGGCTTCGCCCGCGGTCTCGGCGGCCCGGCCGTGCTGCTCGTCGGCGACCTCGCGCTGCTGCACGATCTCAACGGGCTGGCGCTCCTCCGCGAGGGGCCGCCCATCGTCGTCGTCGTGATCAACAACGACGGCGGCGGGATCTTCCACTTCCTGCCCATCGCGCCGGGCGCCGGGGCGGGCGCGCTGCCCGACGGCACGTTCGAGCCCCTGTTCGGGACGCCGCACGGCCTCGGCTTCGAGCCCGCCGCGCGGATGTTCGGGCTGGCCTACGCGCGCCCCGAGACGGCCGCCGCCTTCGAGGCCGACTTCCGCGCCGCCGTCGAGGGCGGACGGTCGGCGCTCATCGAGGTGCGGACGGACCGGGCGGAGAACGCGGCACTCCACCGCGACCTCCAGGCCCGCTGCGCCCGCGCCGTCGAGGAGGCACTGGGGCTGTGACGAAGGGTGAAGGACAAAAGGCGAAGGGCGATGGGGCTGCGCCGCAGTCGCTCCCGCTCGCCCGCGCGCTCGGTCCCGAGGGAGGTCCGGCCGTGCTGCTGCTCCACGGCTTCCTCGGGCGCGGCGCCGACTGGGACCCCGTCGCCCTCCGCCTCGCGCGCCACCTCCGCCTCCTCGCGCCCGACCTCCCCGGCCACGGCCGCGCCCTCGGCCTCCCCGATGGGGCGTACACGATGGACGGCGCCGCCGACGCTCTCGTCGCCACCCTCGACGCCGCCGGCATAGACCGCGCCGCGGTCGTCGGCTACTCGATGGGGGGGCGGCTGGCGCTGCACCTCGTGCTCCGCCACCCCGCGCGCGTGGATCGGCTGGTGTTGCTCAGCGCTTCACCCGGCCTGTGCACCGAGGAAGAGCGCGCAGCCCGCCGCGCCCTCGACGCCGAGCGGGCAGAAGAAATCCAGAGAGACCTTCCGGGCTTCCTGGACCGCTGGTACCGGATGCCCCTGTTCGAGACGCTGACGGAGGCGCAGCGGGCGCGGCTCGTCCGCGAGCGGGCGCGGAACGCCCCGGCCGAGCTGGCGCGGTCGCTCGTCGGGATGGGGACGGGCGTGCAGCCGAGTCACTGGGAGCATCTGCGGCGGATTCGCGTTCCGGCGTGGGCCGTCGCGGGCGCGAGGGACGCGAAGTTCGTCGGGGTCGCCCGCGCTATGGCCGCCGAGGGCCCGTTCGAGGCCGTCGTCCTCCCTGGCCTCGGCCACGCGCTCATCGAGGAACGCCCCCTCGCCCTCGCGCACATCCTCCGCCGCCTCCTCGATCACCCGATCCCACAATCACCCGATCCCCCGATCTAGAATGGGTCATCTCCTCGACCGCCCCACCGTCTCCGCCCCCTTCGCATGGGAGTCCGCCGGTGACTTCACCGACGTCCTGTACGAGAAAGGCAAGTCCGGCACCGATACCGAGGGCATCGCCCGCATCACGATCAACCGCCCCGAGGTCCGCAACGCGTTCCGCCCGCTGACGGTGCGCGAGATGCAGGCCGCCTTCGCCGACGCCCGCGACGACGACGCCATCGGCGTGGTGGTGCTGACGGGGGCGGGGACGGAGGCGTTCTGCTCCGGCGGCGACCAGCGCATCCGCGGCACGGCCGGCTACGTCGAGGAGGGGACGGGCACGCAGCGGCTCAACGTGCTCGACCTCCAGCGGCAGATCCGCACCCTCCCCAAGCCCGTCATCGCCGCCGTGGCCGGGTGGGCCGCCGGCGGCGGGCACGTCCTCCACGTCGTGTGCGACCTCACCATCGCAGCCGACAACGCGCGGTTCATGCAGACGGGCCCGAAGGTCGGCTCGTTCGACGCCGGCTACGGCACGGCCCACCTCGCGCGGATCGTCGGGCAGAAGAAGGCGCGCGAGATCTGGTTCCTCTGCCGCCCCTACGGCGCGCAGGAGGCCTTCCAGATGGGCCTCGTCAACACCGTCGTGCCCGTGGGAGAGCTCGAGCGCGAGTACGTGCAGTGGAGCCGGGAGATCCTGGCCAACTCGAACATCGCCATCCGCATGATCAAGGCCGCCGCCAACGCCGACGAGGACGGCGCCGCCGGGCTCCAGGAGCTCGCCGGCCACGCCACCATGCTCTTCTACATGACCGAGGAGGGGCAGGAGGGGAAGAAGGCCTACCTCGAGAAGCGGCGGCCCGCGTTCGACCGCGACGGCTACCGGCCGTGAACCCCCTGCCGGTCATCCTGAGGAGCGCAGCGACGGAGGATCTACTCGCAGGATGGCACGGAATCGGTCATGACCAGGCCCTTCGCCCCGCTCAGGATGACGACTCGACTCCCTGCTGCATCTGAGGTGCCATGCTGAGCGTGCCGTTCGAGATCGGCGAGGTGCACGGGGGCTTCTCGGAGGCCCACGGCGTGGCCTACGTCGAGGACGAGTACCTCGTGCTCGAG
This sequence comes from Rubricoccaceae bacterium, assembly GCA_035304085.1. Lineage (GTDB taxonomy): Bacteria > Bacteroidota > Rhodothermia > Rhodothermales > Rubricoccaceae > DATGQT01. The sequence goes on along the minus strand of DATGQT010000075.1, from coordinate 587 downwards.
GTGCAGACGGCCTTCCTGGGGATGTTCAAGAAGGACCCGCGGACCTACTGGATCGACCTCACCGACCTCGAGAGCGTCCGCTACAAGAGGGGCCTCCGGAAGGACCGGCTCACGCTGCGGGCGAGCACGCTCGACGTGCTCGACGCCGTCCCGGGCGTGCAGAAGGGCGAGCTCCGCCTCCTCGTCAGGCGCAAGGACCGCGGGGCCCTCGACGTGCTCCTCGACCGGCTGGATCTCTGGCGGGCGGACTGATGGCAATGATCGAGAGAAAGGGAGAAAGGGGGAAAGGGAGAGAGGGGGCCGTAGCACAGCCTGCTCCCACTCCCCCTTTCCCCCATTCCCCGTTTCCCAAATCCAGTTCTCCCGCAGCCGTATGGCTGCAGGCCGCCCGGCCGAAGACGCTGCCGGCGGCCGTGGCGCCCGTCCTCCTCGGCACCGCCTTCGCCGTCGAGGACGGCGGCTTCCACCCCGGCGCGTTCCTGTGCGCCCTCCTCGGCGCCGTCCTCATCCAGGTCGGCACCAACTTCGCCAACGACGTGGCCGACTTCGAGCGGGGTGCGGACACGGCGGCGCGGAAGGGGCCGCTG
>DATGQT010000074.1:0-10022 GCA_035304085.1 Rubricoccaceae bacterium | reverse complement strand
CGTGACGTTCCCCTTCGTGGCGCGGGAGCTCATCCCGCTGATGCAGGAGCAGGGGGCCGAGGAGGAGGAGGCCGCCGTCGTGCTCGGCGCGCGGCCGTGGCAGCTGTTCTTCCGCGTGACGCTGCCCAACGTCAAGTGGGGGCTGCTCTACGGCGTCATCCTGTGCAACGCCCGCGCGATGGGCGAGTTCGGCGCCGTCTCCGTCGTCTCCGGCCACATCCGCGGCAAGACCAACACGCTCCCGCTCCACGTCGAGGTGCTCTACAACGAGTACCAGTTCGCCGCCGCCTTCGCCGTGGCCTCGCTCCTCACGCTGCTCGCCCTGGCGACGCTCGTCCTCAAAGAGGTCGTCGAGCGGCGGGCGGCCCGCCGGCACACGGTCCTCCCCGAACCCGAAGGGGAGCTGGCTTTAAAGGCCTAGAGGTGATGAACGTCATCCTGAGCGTCAGCGAAGGATCTATTCCCGGTGCGCCGGTGGCCCGAGGCGGCCTCCGTCGTCCCGTGGCTAGATCCTTCGCCTCCGCTCGCTGGCGCTCGCTCCGCTCAGGATGACACGTCCCTTTATCGCAACTCGCAACCCCTCAACCCGCACCCCTCTACGCCCATGAGCATCCAGATCGAACACGTGAGCAAGCGCTTCGGCGCCTTCACCGCCCTCGACGACGTGAGCCTGTCGGTCGAAACCGGCGAGCTCGTCGCCCTCCTCGGCCCCTCCGGCTGCGGGAAGACGACGCTGCTCCGCATCGTCGCCGGGCTGGAGGCGGCCGACGCCGGGGCCATCCGGTTCCGCGGCGAGGACGCCACGCGGCGGCACGTCCGCGAGCGGCGCGTGGGGTTCGTGTTCCAGCACTACGCGCTGTTCCGGCACATGACCGTGTTCGAGAACGTGGCGTTCGGGCTGACGGTGCGGCCCCGGAAGGCGCGCCCGCCGAAGGCCGAGGTCCGCGAGCGCGTGATGCGGCTGCTGCGCCTCGTCCAGCTCGACTGGACGGCCGACCGCTACCCGAGCCAGCTCTCGGGCGGGCAGCGCCAGCGGGTCGCCCTCGCGCGCGCCCTCGCCGTCGAGCCCGAGGTGCTCCTGCTCGACGAGCCCTTCGGCGCCCTCGACGCGAAGGTGCGCCGCGAGCTGCGCCGGTGGCTCCGCCGCCTCCACGACGAGCTCCACGTCACCAGCGTCTTCGTCACGCACGACCAAGAGGAGGCGCTGGAGGTGGCCGACCGCGTGGCCGTGATGAACGCGGGGCGGGTGGAGCAGGTGGGCGCCCCGGCCGAGGTCTACGACCGCCCGGCGAGCCCGTTCGTGTACCACTTCCTCGGCGAGGTCAACCGCCTCGACGGGACCGTCCACCGCGGCCGGGCGCACGTCGGCGGGGCGCTGTTCGAGCTCCCCGAGCACGCCGAGGCCGAGGGGGCCGCCGCCGTCGCGTTCGTGCGCCCGCACGAGTTCGACCTCTCGGCCGACGCGCCGGGCCGGCCCTCGCTGTCCGTCATCGTCCGCGCCGTGAGCACAGTGGGCCCGCTGGTCCGACTGGAGCTGGAGCGACGGGACACGGGCGAGCTCCTGGAGGCGTCGCTGACGCGGGAGCGGGCCGGCGCGCTCCCCCTCGTGCCGGGCGGCACGCTCTACGCCACCCCCCGCGCCGTGCGCGTGTTCGTGGGCGAGGCGTGACCGGGAGATCAGGCGGGTTTGTTCAGCCGCCGGCGAGGAAGTCGAGCAGCAGCTTCGCGTTGAGCCCGATGATGAGGGCCGCCGCCGGCCACGCCAGCGCCTGGACCCAGCGGGGGTTCACGAACGGCCCCATCTTGGCCCGGTCGCCCGTGAACAGGAGGAGCGGGACGACGGCGAAGCTGAGCTGGAGGCTGAGCACGACCTGGCTCCACACCAGCAGCTCCGTCGTCCCCGCCTCGCCCGAGACCGCGATGACGACGACGGCCGGCACGATGGCGAGGAGGCGGGTGGTGATGCGGCGGAGCCACGGCCGCATCCGGAAGTCGAGGAACCCCTCCATCACGATCTGCCCCGCCAGCGTCCCCGTCAGCGTGGCGTTCTGGCCCGAGGCCAGCAGCGCCACCGCGAACAGCGTGCTCGCGAAGGCGACGCCGAGCGTCGGGCTCAGGAGGCGGTAGGCGTCCTGGAGCGCGGCCACCTCGCGGAGGCCCGACGCGTTGAACGCCGCGGCCGACAGGATGAGGATGGACGCGTTGATGAACAGCGCGCACGTGAGGGCGAACGTGGAGTCGATGGTGGAGTAGCGGATGGCCTCGCGCCGCCCCCGCTCCGTCTGGGCGTACCCCCGCGTCTGGACGATAGCCGAGTGGAGGTAGAGGTTGTGCGGCATCACCGTCGCGCCGAGGATGCCGAGGGCGAGGAAGAGCTTCCCCGGCTCCGTCACGATCCCCGCCGTCGGGGCGAACCCGCCGAGGACGGCGCCCGCGTCCGGCCGCGCGAAGAAGAGCTCCACCGCGAACGCCCCCCCGACGGTGACGATGAGCGCGACGACGACGGCCTCGACGTAGCGGAACCCCCGGTGCTGGAGGAACAGGATGAGGAAGACGTCGAGGGCCGTGATGAGGCAGCCCCACAGGAGGGGGATCCCGAAGAGGAGGTTCAGCGCGATGGCCGAGCCGACGACCTCGGCGAGGTCGGTCGCGGCGATGGCGAGCTCGCACAGCACCCACAGCCCCCACACCACCGGCCGGGGGTACTCGTCGCGGCAGGCCTGGGCGAGGTCGCGGCCCGTGGCGATCCCCAGCTTCAGGGCGAGGTGCTGGAACAGCACCGCCATGAGGTTCGAGACGAGGATGACCGCGAGGAGGGTGTACCCGTACCGGGCGCCGGCGGCGAGGTCCGTCGCCCAGTTGCCGGGGTCCATGTAGCCGACGGCCACGAGGAAGCCGGGGCCGGCGTAGGCGAGGAGCTTCCGCCACACCGACGCCCCCTCGGGCACGGGCACCGACGCGTGCGCCTCGGCCAGCGAGAGGCCGGTGCGGCTGCGGCGCCAGGCCCTCCCGGGGTCCCAGAGGACGGGCTGGACGGACGGCTTGACGGGTTTCATTCGGGCGCGAACGGCTCCTCGCTGGAGGGTAAGGCTTTCCCTTAGGTCGGGCAAGCCGAGTGCCACGCCTTCGTGCAGCCTCGTCAAGGCCGTAGCGCCTTCGCGAGGGCGAGCCCACGTCGCGCGGCAGTGCCCGCGTGCGCAGGCCCGGGTACGACCTGCGCAGCGCGTGCACGCCCGAGCGCGGCACCCTCGTGCGTCGTACCGCCTCCGGCTTCTCCCCATTCCGCCGGGGCGAGGAGCCCACGCGCGGGCACAGCGCGTACGAGCGGCCCATCCACACCAAACTCGCACGGAGATACACGATGGCGACCGAGATCGAGCGAGCGCGCAGCGAGCCGGGCGGCGAGGCCCACCCCGTCCAGCGTGAGGCGGAGAGCGCGAGGGAAACGGCGCTGGATGCACTGCGCGTCCGGCACCGCGACGACGAGGGGCGTCCCCTTCCCGGCCCGGCCGTTACCCCGTCGGAGGCTCCTCTGACCCCGCGGAGCACGACCGCACGTCCGCTCGCGCCGGCCCCCCTCGCAGGGGCTACCCACGCCCTGCTCCGCATCGGCTTCGGCCTCCTCTTCATGCAGCACGGCGCGCAGAAGCTCTTCGGCCTCTTCGGCGGCGTCGACGGGGCCGGCGCTACGGTCCCGCTGCTGTCGCAGTTCGGGCTCGCCGGCGTGCTCGAGTTCTTCGGCGGCGCGCTCATCGTGCTCGGGCTGCTCACGCGGCCCGTCGCCCTGCTCCTCCTGCTGGAGATGATCGTGGCCTACGTCCAGGTGCACGTCCCGCAGGGCGGGCTCCCCATCGAGAACGGCGGCGAGCTCGCGCTCCTCTACGCGCTCGGCTTCGCGTTCCTCGCCGGGAACGGGCCGGGCCCCTGGAGCCTCGACCGCCGCCTGCTCCCCCGCCTCTACTGAGGCGCTTCGGCCGGTCGGCTCTACCGCGGTGCCCCCGCGCGGGGGCACCGCCGCGCCGGCTACGGCTCGGGGCTGATGGTGATGACGAAGTGGGCGTGGTCGCCGACGTCGACCTCTCTGAAGCCGACGCTCCCGTACCCGTGCGCCTCGCAGTCGACCCGGCCGTCTACCTCGAAGAACCCGTCGGACGGGCCGACGCAGAACGGGTAGTCCCCGTAGATCAGGGGCCGGTCGCTGCTGTAGCCCCAGACCTCACGGTCTCCGAACCGGACGCTCGTCCGGAAGCGCGTCTCCTCGGCGTAGAGGTAGTAGTACCTGTAGCGCAGCTCGGCGACGAGGTCGCCGCACGCGTGGGGGCCGAAGACGAACCACCCCCTCGAGGTCCAGCCGCTCCCGTCCGTGCTGTCGGAGGGGGCGGCCAGGGCGACGTGGATCTCGACCTCCGTGTCGTTGCAGACGCTGAGCTGGGCCTCAGCGTCCGTCGGGAGCAGGCACAGGCCCAGCGCAATGATCGAGAGGGACCTGCTCATGACGGCGGGCCATCGGGGCGGCGCGGCGGGGGGACGCCGGAAGGTACGCGTGGCCGTTGCACGCGCCTTCCGGGCGCCAGGCTAAGGGCTTACCGGATTTGCCCGGCGCCGGACGCCTCGGATAAACCCGGTTCGATGACGAGCGTGATAGCGCCATGGCCTCGTGGACGTCCACCTGCCCCACCCGCATCAGCCTCAGCTACCGCGCCGTCTGCGAGGCCCGCACCGCGCTGGAGGAAGCGAGGGCGCTCCTGACGGGGGAGGTGCCCGAAGCGACGGCAACGGAGCGTGCCGCGGCGCTCAGCACCGCGGACGAACGGTACCGCGAGGCCGTCCGGCGCTACAACGAGGCGATCCTTCGCTGCCCCGAGTGAGCGTGCCGGGCCACCGCTACGGGTTCTACGTGGAGACGCCCGGGGGATTCACCGTCGAGCTAGGCGCGTGAGCGCTGTGCCGCATGGCCCGCGTTCCATCCCCACCCTGTGACAGACCGCTGGCCCCCGGCGTGCCCACCTTGCCCCCCGTCCCCCGATCACCCGGGGCTCCCGATAACCGGCGGCCCGCACCCCCTCCCCATCAACCCGAGAATACCGTCATGCCCACGACGCACCGAATCCGCCCCTGCCTGTGGTTCGACAACGAGGCCGAGGAGGCCGCCCGCTTCTATACGGGGATCTTCGAGAACGCGCGGATCAACGCCGTCACGCGCTTCAGCTCGGCGGGGTTCGAGATCCACGGCCGCCCGGCCGGCTCCGTGATGACGGTGGAGTTCGAGCTCGACGGGCAGCCGTTCACCGCGCTCAACGGGGGGCCGGCGTTCCGGTTCAACGAGGCCGTCTCGCTCCAGGTGATGTGCCGGACGCAGGAGGAGGTGGACTACTACTGGGAGAAGCTGTCCGAGGGCGGCGACCCGGAGGCGCAGCAGTGCGGGTGGCTGAAGGACCGGTACGGGCTCTCGTGGCAGGTGGTCCCCGAGGGGATGGAGGAGATGTTCAGGGACGGGGACTCGCCCGGGGCTAAGCGGGCGATGGAGGCGATGCTGCAGATGAAGAAGCTGGACATCGCCGAGCTCCGCCGGGCGTACGAAGGGGCGGCCTGACCGCGCCTCCGCCGCCCCGCGTCCCGTAACTCTGCCGCGGGGTGCCTGTGAGCGGCCGTCCGTCAGGAGCCCCGGCCGCCGGCCCCCGCCCCCGTCAACGGTTCGTGCGTGGGCGGGGCGCGGGGCCACCGTAGGTTCGAGCTCCACCCCATCGGGCCACGCAGCCCCGGAGCGACATGACCCTGCTCCCGTTCCCCTCCGCGTCGCGGATGCGCTGGCGCCGCCTGGACGTGCCGGGCATCGAGGAGGCGTGCGTGGAGCGTACGGCGGAGGGGTGGCGGCTGACGGGCGACCTAGCGGTGGAGGACGGGGGCGTCGTGGCGCGCCTCCGCTACGGGATCGCCTGCGATCCGTCGTGGCGCACGCGCTCGGCGGCGATCGGGGGCGAAGTGGGCGGCCGCCCGTTCCGCCTCGCGCTCGCGGCCGACGGGGCGGGGAACTGGACACGGGACGGAGCCCCGCTCCCCGCCCTCACGGGCGCGCTCGACGTCGACCTCGGGTTCACCCCGGCCACGAACACGCTGCCCATCCGGCGCCTCGCGCTCGGGGTCGGGGAGACGAGGGCGGTCCGGAGCGCGTGGCTCCGGTTCCCGGAGCTCCGGCTCGAAGCGCTGGAGCAGGCGTACACACGGGAGGCCGAGCGGGTCTTCCGGTACCGCGCCCTCGTCGACGAGGCGCCCTTCGTGGCGCAGCTGGACACGGACGCCTTCGGGCGCGTGCTCCGCTACGAGGGCCTGTGGGAAGCAGAATCGGTCGAACCGGCCGACGGTGGCGAAGGCCGGAAACCAGCCACCTGAACCGCTGTGCCCCTGCCTCCTGTGCCCCCGCTCATGATCCGCCGGTCCGCTCTCGCCTCCGAGCGCCTGCACCATCCGCTCCGCGTACACGTCGTCGGCGATGGAGCGGTACCGCATCGTCGTCGGAGCGTCGGCGTGGCCGGCGGACCGCTGGGCGATGGGGACCGGCACGCCGCGCTCGATCAGCCGCGTGATCGCGGCGTGCCGGAGCGCGTGGATGCCGACGCCATCGAGGACGGCCTTCCGGGCGTAGACTCTACGGCGGCGTGAGGGGAAGTGGACGCGGACGGCGATCACCTGTATATCACGGGTCCGCTGTATCCTCCCCGCGCGCGGAGACCTCTTCGACCCCCGGCTCATGCTCCACCGCCGCGGCTCCCTCGCCCGCACGGCGGGCTCCCTCGGTGCGCTCGCGCTCCTCACCGCGGCGTCCGTCACAGCCCAGCCGGCGCCTCCGCCCCCGCCGCGGGCCCAGGCCCACGCCGACACCGCCCACGGCGTCGTCGTCCCCGATGAGTACCGGTGGATGGAGACGGCCGGCGCCGCGCTCGACCCGTGGATCGACGCCGAGGACGCCCACGCCCGCGCCACGCTCGACGCGATGCCCGGCCGCACGGCGCTCCAAGCACGCATCGCCGAGCTGTGGCAGACCGGCGACCGGACCGAGTCGGTGCTCGACGAGCGAGCCGGACGGACGCTCGTGCTGGACTACACCCTCGACCGTCCCCGGCTGGGCGTGCGCGACGGCGACGGGCCGCTCCGCATCCTCCACGACCCCGAAGGCGACGGCTCGGAGCAGGGAGCGTCCGTCCGCCGCTCCGCCACACGCCTCTCGCCTGACGGCCGCCACGCCACCGTCGCCCTCGTGGAGCGCGGCGAGGCGAACCCCCGCCTCCGCATCCTCGACGTCGCGACGGGCGCGTGGCTGCCCGAGACGCTCACGCCCCCCCTCTGGGCCGACGCCGACGGCTTCTACGTGGCGTGGCTGCCCGACGGCCAGCACCTGCTATGGGCGCGGAACCCCGCGCGCACGGCCGCCACGCCCGACGGTGAGCGCGAGCTCAACGGGCACGTCTACCTCCACCGCCTCGGCACGAACCCGGCAGCCGACGCGGCGCTGTTCGGTCCCTCGCTCCAGCCCTCCCTGCGCGCCGACGACACACCGTACCCCGGCGTCTCGGCCGATGGCCGGTGGGCCGTCGTGCGCGTCCGCCACGCGTCGCCGGGCCGGTCGCTCTGGGTGGCGCCGCTCGACGGGACGCGGGTGGCCGGGCCGTTCCGCGAGGTCGTCACTTCCGAGGGCGGCATCGCCGGCTGGGGCGTACGCGGCGACACGCTCTGGGCCGTCGTGCCCGACGGCGCGCCGCGGCACCGCCTCGTCCGCGCCCCCCTGCGTGACCCGTCGGCCGCGCCCGAGACCGTCCTCGAAGGCCACGACGGCGTGCTCGCCGGGCTGGCCGTCGCTGCCGACGCCCTCTACCTCACGCAGCGTGACGGCGCCGTATCGAGCCTCTGGCGGCTGGGCGCCGACGGCGTCCCGGCTCCCATCGCGCTCCCGCGGCCGGGCATCCTCGACCGCCTCGCGCCAGGACCCGACGGACGCGGCGCACGTGCGCGCCTCCGCTCGGGCGTCTACCCGGACGACGACGTGGCCGTGGCGCCGGGCGCGGGCGAGGCGCGGGCGCTGCGACCGCCGCCGCCCGGCCTGCCCGGCGCGTGGGCGGAGGCGGCCGTGACGGTCGTCCACGCCCCCGCGCGCGACGGCGTGCTCGTGCCCGTGAGCCTGCTCCACGCGCACGACGCCCCGCGCGACGGCACCGGCTTCGTGTGGATGGAGGTGTACGGCTGCTACGGTTCGCCGCGCGAGCTCTTCTACGACCCGGCGAACCTCGCGTGGCTGGAGCGCGGCGGCACGCTCGCCGTGGCGCACGTGCGCGGCGGCGGCGAGTACGGGCGCGACTGGCACCAGGCCAACGTGGCGCGCGGCCACGCGACGGCCTCCGAGGACGCCGTGGACGCCGTCGAGCACCTCGTCCGCGGGGGCTGGGCGGCGCCGGGGCGCGTGGCCCTCGCCGGCGCCAGCTGCGGCGCGGCGACGGCCGGCGTGGCGGCCCTCTCCCGACCCGACCTCATCGCCGCGGCGTCGCTCGTAGTAGGCGGCGTGGACGAGTGGCGGGCGTGGAGCGAGACGGCCTCGGGCGCGCGCAGCGTCCTCGACATCGGCGACCCGGCGACGGCGCTCGGCGTGCGGCGGGTGGTGGCGGCCTCGCCCTACCACCGGCTCCTGCCCGGCGCGCGGCAGCCCGCGTGGCTCCTCCTCAACGGCGGGACGGACTACACGGTCCCCCTCTGGATGGGCGCCAAGTTCGTCGCCCGCGCGCGCGCCACGGCCGGGCCCGGCTCCGGGCCGCTGCTCTTCCGCGTCGAGCGGGACGCCGGCCACAGCGGGCCCACGGACTTCGAGGGGCAGCTCCGCGCGTACACCGATGAGCGGGCCTTCGTCCTCTGGCAGCTCGGCCACCCCGACTTCCAGCCCACCCGCTGAATCCTGTCACCCATGCACCGCCTCGTCCCTCTGCTCTCGCTCGTGGTCCTCGCCGCACCGGCGCTCGCCCAGCCGGCCCGCTTCGACACGCTCGACCGGTTCGTCGAGGCCGAGATGGCCGCACGGCACATCCCCGGCCTCGCGCTCGCCGTCGTGCAGGACGGGGCCGTCGTCTACGCCCGCGGCTACGGCTTCGCCGACCTCGCCCACCACGCCCCCGCGACGGACTCCACGGCCTTCCTCGTTGCCTCCGTCACCAAGACGTTCACGGCGGTCGCTGTGCTGATGCTCGTGGAAGAGGGGCGGGTGGACCTCGACGCGCCCATCGGGCGGTACGTGTCCGACCTGCCCGAGGCGTGGCAGCCGGCGACGGTCCGCCAGCTCCTCCAGCACACGTCGGGCATAAGCAGCCTCACCGCCCACGATCGGCCGCCGTGCCCTTCCGTGTGTGCCCCCGACAGGGTGCGCACGACGCGGGAAGCCCTCGCCGAGGTCGCGTGCCTCCCCCTCGACTTCGCGCCGGGCACGGGCTGGTCGTACAGCGACTCGGGCTACCTCCTGCTGGGCCTGCTCGTCGAGGGGGCAGCGGGGCAGTCCTACGAGGGCTTTCTGCGCGAGCGGGTCTTCGGGCCCCTCGGGATGACGAGCACGCGGATGCTCGACGCCGAGGCCGTCGTCCAGCGCCTCGCGCGCGGCTACGCGTGGGACGGGGCGGCCTTCCGCAACGCCCCCGAGCTGGGCTACGGGGTGGAGTTCTCGACCGGCGGCATCGTCTCTACGGTCCGCGACCTGGCGCGGTGGGCGGCGGCGCTCGGCTCGGACGCGTTGCTCCAGCCCGCGACGTGGGCGGAGGCGTGGACGCCCGTGCCCGTCGGCGATGCCGTCTACGGGATGGGCTTCTCCCTGCGCCCGCTCGGGGACCGCCGGCACGTCGGACACACCGGCGGCGGATCCGGCGCGGCGACGGCGCTCGCCCACTTCCCCGACGACGGCCTCAGCGTCATCGTCCTGACGAACGGGGCCCAGCCCCCCTTCACCATCCGGGACCTCGCCGCCGGGATCGTCGCGTTCTTCGACCGATGATGCG
>DATGQT010000073.1:0-5081 GCA_035304085.1 Rubricoccaceae bacterium | reverse complement strand
CCCTCAAGCTCGTCAAGCGGGGGATGGACACCGACGAGGTGCTCGCCCGGTTCCGCCGCGAGCGGCAGGTGCTCGCCGGCCTCGACCACCCCGGCATCGCGCGGCTGCTCGACGGGGGGGCGGCGGAGGACGGGCGGCCGTTCCTCGTGATGGAGCTGGTGGAGGGCGCGCCGATCACGGCGTACGCCGACGGCCGCCGGCTCGGGCTCGACGGCCGCCTCGGGCTGTTCGCGCAGGCGTGCGAGGGGGTGGCGTACGCGCACCGCCGGCTCGTGGTGCACCGGGACCTCAAGCCGTCGAACGTGCTGGTGGGGGAGGGGGAGGGGGAGGGGGGGCGGCCGGTCGTGAAGCTGCTCGACTTCGGGATCGCCCGCCTCCTCGAAGAGGACGTCGACGAGGCGCTGACGCGGACGGGGGGGCGGAGGCTCACGCCCGCGTACGCCGCGCCCGAGCAGCGGCGCGGCGAGGCCGTCACGACGGCAGCCGACGTGTACGCTCTCGGCATCGTCCTCTACGAGCTGCTCACCGGCGTCCGGCCCGACGAGCCGGCGCGCCCGCCGAGCGCCGCCGTCACGCCGGAGGCCGCCGCCGCGCGCGGGGCGACGGCGGAGCGGCTCCGCCGCCGGCTCCAGGGCGACCTCGACACCATCGTGCTGAAGGCGCTGCGGGAGGAGCCGGAGGGGCGGTACCCCTCGGTAGAGGCGCTCCTCGACGATCTCCGGCGGCACCGCGAGGGGCTGCCGGTGCTAGCGCGCCCGGCGTCGGCGGCGTACCGCGTGCGGAAGTTCGTGCGGCGGCATCGCACGGGCGTGGCGGCAGCGAGCGCGTTCGTGCTCCTGCTGGTGGCCGCGGTCGTCGCGCTCGCCCTCCAGCAGCGGCAGACGGCGCGCGAGCGGGACCGGGCGGAGGTCGCGGCGCAGCAGGCCCGCGAGGCGACGCGCTTCCTGGCGAGCGTCTTCAGCGAAGCCGACTCCGCGAGGACGGGGGGTGAAGCCCTGAGCGCGCTCCAGGTCCTGGAGCGGGGGATGGCGCGGGCCGAGGCGGAGCTCGTGGGGCAGCCGGAGCTGCTGGCCCGCCTGTTCTACATCTTCGGCGGCATCTACCAGCGGATGGATCGGAACGAGGCCGCCCTCGACGCCTGCGCGCGCGCCTACGCGCTCCAGCGCGACCTGTACGCCCCGGTGCACCCGGAGGTCGCGAGCACGGTGTACTGCCTCGCGTCGGCCCACTACGGGCTCGGGAACACCGCCACCGCCGACAGCCTGTTCGACGCCTTCGAGGGGATGGTGACGGCCCTGCCGGAGGGGATGAGCCCCGAACATGCCTGGCTCTTCGAGGCCCTGGGTCGCCTGCTCTACCATCGCAGCGAGCTGGATCGCGCGCTGTTGTACCAGCGCAAGGCCTACGCCCTGCACCTCCGGCTGTACGGGCTCGTGGACGAGCGCAGCATCGGCAGCGGGAGCGCGATCGCCCAGACGCTGGTCGGTCTCGGCCGCGTCGACGAGGCGGCGTCGATGCTGAAGGAGGTCCTCGCGGCGTTCGATCACCTCCCGGACTTCGAGGGGCGGGGGGCGATGCTCCGCAGCACCCTGATCCTGGAGCTGGCCCGGATCCACGTGAGCCGGGGGGAGGTCGAGGAAGCGGACCGCGCCTTCCGGGAGGCCATCGCCGTCCGGCGTCGGCTCTCCTCCGAATCGTCCGCGCTCGCCGGCATCTACCTCTCGTACGGGGAGCTGCTCGCGGGAGCGGGCCGGTTCCCGGCGGCCGAGGCCGCCTTCCGCGAGGCGCGGGAGGGCTTCCGGCACCACTACGGGGAGGGCTCGTTCTACACCCTGCACGCGCAGCGCATGCTTGGGGAGGCCGTCCGGGATCAGGGCCGCTTCGAGGAAGCCGAGCCGCTGCTGAAGGAGGCCTACGAGCGGCTCCGCGCGGAGCGGGGGGAGGCCGACTCGTTCACGCAGGGCGCGCTGGACGCGCTGGTCGGGCTCTACGAGGCGTGGGGGCGGCCCGAGCAGGCGGCGTCGTACCGCGCGCGGCGCCGGGAGCCCGGGGCGTAGCGCCGTCATCGCGGCGGCCCCCCCACGCTCTGCCGGTGAGGGGGCCGCCAGGGGCGGACGACGCCCCGCGTCAGCGGACGAGCGTCACGCGCTGCGTCTGTACCGCGCCTCCTGCCTGGAGGCGGACGAGGTACGTCCCGCTCGGTAGCGCCGCCGCGTCGAGCGCCACGGCGTGGGTGCCGGCCGCGCGGACGTCGTCCACCAGCACGGCGACCGAGCGGCCGAGCGCGTCGTAGACGGCCAGACGGACCGGCGCCCGCTCCGGCAGGCTGAAGCCCAGCGTGACCCGGCCGCGAGACGGGTTGGGGTAGGGGACGTGGAGCGCGGGCCCGCTCGGGAGCCCGTCGGGCGTGGACGCGGCGGCCGGCGCCTCCGCGGCGTCCTCCGTGCCTCCCTCGATCACCCACGCGACGGGCGTGCCCTCGGTGAGGGGCCTGCCTCGGTCGTCGGTGGCGAGCCAGTCGAGGGCGCCGTCGCCTGCGGCACGAGCGGCGAGCGGCTCGCCCTCGGCGCCCTCGGAGGCCGTCACCGTGATCGTGAACACGGCGCTGGCGAGGACCTCGTCCGGGTAGAACCCCACCTTCACCACGTAGAGGTACGTGCCGAGGGGGGCGTTACCGGCCACGCGCTGCCGGAACGTGCCCGAGCCCGTCGCGTCGGGCGGGACCTGGACCGCCCCGGGCCCGAGGTAGGGGCCGCTCTCGCTGCCGTTGGGGAAGACGGCGTCGGCCCAGTAGTCCATGTTGCCCGAGGAGCCGGGGTAGCGCCTGACCGTGATGCGGAAGCGGATCCGCTCGCCGCGCGCCACCACCACGGGCGCCGGCGGATCGAGCGGCGTGGCGGCGACGTCGACGTCGAGGCCCTGGTACCACAGGCTCCCCTCTACGTCGACGCCGTCGTTGAGCGCGCGGGTGAGGACGTTGACAGCGCCGGCGTCGGTGTCCCCGTCGACGTCCTCGTCGGGCACGCCGACGGCGAGGTGCCCTATGCCGCCGTCGAAGGCGCCGATGGCGAGGGCGGCGCCGAAGCGGTCGCCGGCCTCGGCGCGGTCGAGGGCGCCCTCGCGGCCCTGCCGCCACGTGCGGCTCTGGAGGGTGGGGTCGAGGCCGCTGCCCGTGCCGGCGATCACGACGACGGCGCCGGCGCCGGCGAGGCTGCCCACGGCCTCGCCGTAGGTGCCGACGGCGAGGTCGGCGAAGGCGCCGACGTTGAGGGGCCCGGCGGCTAGCGACCACCCGAACCGGTCGTCGGCCTCGGAGACGCTGCCGATCCCGGTGCTGGCCTGCGTGAAGAGCTGGTTGTCGGCGGCGCTCAGGCCGCCCCCCGCGCCGTAGATCACGTTGACGGCGCCGGAGTCGCCCGCGCCGCCGACGTCCTCGAAGGGGACGCCGACGGCGAGGTCGGCGTGGCCGTCGGCGTCGAAGTCGGCCGACGCGAGGGCGAAGCCGAACTGATCGCCCGACCCCGGGGTGCCGTTGATGCCGGGCGTGGCCTGGCTCCAGAACGTGTTGCCCGCGGTGGTGCCACCCGCGGAGCCGTAGAAGGCGATCACGCCGCCGGCGTTCGTCGTCCCGCCCGCGTCGTAGCCGACGACGCCCACGGCGAAGTCGTCGAAGCCGTCGTCGCTGAAGTCGCCCGCGGTGAGGGCGAAGCCGAAGTTGTCGAAGGTGATGGAGGCGCCGTGCCCGGCGAGGCTCCGGTACCACGCCTCATTGCCCGCCGCGCTCAGGCCGCTCGGGCCCCCGTAGATGACGTGGACGACGCCGGCCGCGTTGATCGAGCTGATGTCCTCGTCGGGCGAGCCGACGACGAGGTCGTGGTAGCCGTCGCCGTTGAAGTCGCCGGCCGCGAGCGAGGCGCCGAAGTGGTCGTCGGCCTCGGGGGCCGTGTAGGTGAGGTCGTCCTGCCTCCAGATCTGGTTGAAGGCCGTCTGCAGGCCGACGGCCGAGCCGTAGATGACGTTGACGGCGCCCGCGTTGCCCACGGTGCCGACGTTCTCGTAGGGGACGCCGATGGCGAGGTCGTCCCGGCCGTCTCCGTTGAAGTCGCCCGCGGCGAGGGCGGCGCCGAAGCGGTCGAAGGCCTCGGGGATGCCGATGATGTCGGGGGTGTCCTGGTACCACTGCTGGTTGTCGGCGAAGGCGAGGCCGCCGCCGGTGCCGTAGATGACGTTGACCGTCCCGGCGTCTTCGATGCCGCCCACGTCTTCTTCGGGCACCCCGACGGCGAGGTCGCTGCGGCCGTCGCCGTCGAAGTCGCCCGCGGCGAGGGCGCTGCCGAAGCGGTCCTCGTTTTCGGAGGCGCCGGCGATCTGGGCGTTGCCGAGGGCGGGTTGCAGGAGGAGCAGGCCGAGCAGGAGGGCTGATCCGCGCAGGAGGGTAAGGGGCAGGTTCATGGCGGTAGTGACGGTGATAGAGGAGTAGAGGGGATGAGTGGGCCGGAGGCCCGTATCAGATCTCCGTTTCGGGGGACCGCCCCTCACCCGCGTTGAAGAAAGCGGCGGCGGGGCGCTAGCTTCCGGTCCCCGCCCGCCCCTGCCGATGGAGCCCGCCGCCCCCGCGAAGCCGCCCGCCCTCCCCGAGACCGTCGTCTGCCGCGGCGAGCGGTTCCGCCTCTACCTCGACGAGGCGACGATCCAGGCGCGCGTGCGCGCCCTCGCCCGGCAGATCTCCGCCGACTACGCCGAGGCGACCGAGGCCGGCTCGCCCCCCATCTTCGTCGGCGTCCTCAACGGCGCCTTCGTGTTCATGTCCGACCTCGTGCGCGCCGTCACCATCGACTGCGAGGTGGACTTCTACAAGCTCTCCTCCTACGGCGCCGCGAAGGTGTCGAGCGGGGCGGTGACCGAGCTGAAGGGGGTCGACGCCGACCTCCGGGGCCGCCACGTCGTCGTCGTCGAGGACATCGTGGACACGGGGCTCTCGATGCGCTACGTCCTCGACCGCATCGGAGCCTTGGGGCCGGCCAGCCTCCGCGCCGCCGCCCTCCTCCGCAAGCCCGACGCGGCGGAGGTCGACGTCACCC
>DATGQT010000072.1:0-3157 GCA_035304085.1 Rubricoccaceae bacterium | reverse complement strand
CCTTCACTCCTCGTCCTCGTCGTCCTCGCCGCGGCGGGCGCGGCGCTCGGCCTCCGCCTCGGCGCGCGCCTTCCGGCGGGCCTCGCGGCGCTTCTCCCAGCCGGGCCGCGTCACCATCACGACCGTGCCCCCCTGCTCGTCGAGCGCGGAGGCGTCGCGGTCGACCTCGTAGCCGCCGGGGGCCTCCCAGTCCTCCAGTGCGTCGAGGCCGTCGGCCAGCTCGGTGACGACGTAGTGGACGAGGTTGCCGCGGAGCTCCTTGACCCCGTGCGTGACCGGCTTGCGCACGCCCTTCTTCTCCTCGCGGAAGAACTTGAGGCGGTACATCCGGGCGTAGGAGCGGTCGTCGTCCCAGGCGTCCTCGTGCGTGGCCGGGAGGAGGTTCCAGACCACCTTCCCCTCGAGGAGACGGTTGAGCAGCGGGGAAACGTGCGGGCGCCAGTACCGCGAGACCTTCCCCACCCCCTCCAGCGTCGCGTCCATCCGCAGGCGGTAGTTCGGGATGAGGTCGTCGGGGCGGAGGAGGCCGAACATCCCGGAGAAGATGACGCCGTTCTCGAGGAGGCGCCGCTGGGCACCGGTGGGGAGCGCGGCGAACTCCATCGCCTGGTACATCACGCCGGGCCCGTAGCGGTCGATGGCCGCCATGAGCGGGCTGTCGTAGACGGCGAGGTTGGCCTCGACGGCCTCGCGGAGCGCGTTGCCCTTGACGCCGAGGAGCTTCTCGAGCGCCGCGTCGTCGGCCTCGCGGATCTGGCCGTGGAGGGCGTCGATGAGCGCGCGGCGCTCGGCGTTGAGTTCGGAGAAGTAGTTGAAGGTGTTCGACGAGCGGTAGTCGAACATGTCCGGTGCGAGGGGGTTGCCGCCCGGCCGCTTGCCTTCGGCCGAGGGCATGAGGATCACGAAACGCACCGACATGGGTGGGGCGCGCAGGGGAGACGGGCGAGGAAGAGGGGGCCGCGCCTCAGGAGGCGCGGCGGAGAGAGGGAGGGGGGTCGCCGCGGCGGTCGCCGCCGGTGCGGCGGCTGCGGAACTCGTCCATGAGCGCCTCGGCCTCGCTGAGGAGCTGCTCGGCCTGCTGGCGGGCGTCGGCCACGACGGCGTCGGCGCTCTGGCGCGCCGCGCTCGGGGCGGACTCCGAGAGGAGGTCCTCGACCACGCGCGCGACCTGGCCGGACCAGCGGTCGAGGAGGTAGGCGAGGCGCTGGCGCACCTGCCGCCCCTCGTCGGGCGCGAGGAGGAGGCCGAGGGCGAAGCCGGCGGCTCCGCCGACGGCGAAGCCCCACAGGGAAGCCCGAACGGCGCTGCGGTGCTCACTCATGGGAGGCGAGGCTGGGTGAAGGGGGCGGCCTGAGAAGATACGCCGCGGCGGACGGCCGGTTGCCGGCCTCGGCGGACGGCCTCGGCGGCCGGGCCGGCCGCCGCGGAACACGAGAAGCTGCGCCCGCCGAGCGGACGCAGCTTCCAGCGGCCTGCGGGCCGCTCGTGCCGGGCCGGGCAACCCGGCGATGGCCGGGGCACCGACTAGCGGTTCTTCTTCTTGTGGCGGTTCTTGCGGAGCCGCTTCTTCCGCTTGTGCGTGGCGATCTTGTGGCGCTTGCGCTTCCGGCCGCAGGGCATGGTGGACTCGGGCTTTATCCAGGGGTGTCGGGGTAGCCGTGGAAGATACGCGCCGCGCCCCCCCGAGACAACGCGTGCGCGGAACCGAGGTCGGCTTCACGGGGAACGCACCGGCTACGGCACCGCGGGCGCCGCCCCGCCTGGCCGGCCCCCTCGATTCCCCTATCGTGTACACCCCTGTACAACCGACTGCACACCCCCGGCCACCGGGCCGCCCTCCCGGCCGATTCCTCCCACGAAGGGCGTCTTGGCACGCCCCTTGGTAAGGAACCCCTCGGACTCTGGAATGCCTCCTTATCCAGACTCCTGCTCGAAGCTAGCACGAGCGACGCCGGGCCTTCTGGCCGGCCTCCCGCCGGGCGGACACGTTTGGGTGAGCGTGTCCGCCCGGCTCCTTTTTGTGCCCTGCCCCCGCCCCGGCCGCCGGCGTATACTCGGCCGATGCGCCCTCGTCTTCCGTCTCCCTTCGCCCGCACCGCCGCCCTCGCGCTGGCGCTCGCCCTCGCGGGCTGCTCCCCCTCCGTCGCCCCCCTCTACCGGGACTACGAGGTGCGTGCCCCCTCCGCCGAGGCGGCCGGGAGCGACGTCTACGCCCGCGTCCGCGCGGCGCTCGCCGAGGCCGGCTGGGAGGTGACGGAGCCGGACGCCCCCAACGTCGTTTCCACGGCACCGCGGAGGATCTCGAGCTGGGGCCTCTACCGGACCGAGGTGGCCCTCGACGTCGCGCCCATCGGGGAGCGCCACGTGCGCGTCTACTTCCACCCCGTCCGCTACTCCATCCTGGGCGGGCGCAGCAAGCTCGGCTACCTCAGCGGCGGGCTCCGCCGCGCGCTCCTGCCCGACCTCAACGCCGCCCTCGCCCGCCAGGGGTTCGTCGTCCTCGGGACGCCGCGGGAGCGGGACGAAGAAACGGTAGAGGGCTGAGCCGGCGCGGAACCGGCGGGGTTCTTGCACTTATCACCTCCCCCTCGCTCCGCCGAGGGCGCTCTTTCACAACCTGGGGATGACACGGTTTCGACGGATGGATGGTGCGGCAGGCTGCGTGCCGGGTGGTTCTCAGCACGCCCGCGACCCCCGCTGAGAAACGGAATAGTTGCCAACGACTACTCCTACGCGCTGGCGGCGTAAAGCCCGCTAGCTGTCTCCTGACGGGCCCGCTCATCGGCCCGTCTCGAGGCATCGCCTGAGATGAGCTGGCCGCGACGGCTCCGGCTGTGCCCGAGCGGTGAGACCCGATCAGCCTGCGCCGGCGAGGAAGCCCCGCCGATGGGCCCCGCCTCACCGGCAAAGACCCGAATACGTCGGCTACGCATGTAGACGCCTGGACTGCAAGTCCATTCGGACCCGGGTTCGACTCCCGGCATCTCCACTTGACGGGACAACGGCGCGCGCCTCGGCGGGCGCCGTTTCCTTTTTCTGCGTTTTTGAGGCCGTGAGGCCCGAAATCAGCGCGAGGAGGTCGTCGCCAAAAGGGTTCGACACGACCCCGTCCTCGATCAGGAGACCTCGGGGAAATGTCGAACCCACCAGGGCGGCC
>DATGQT010000071.1:0-13800 GCA_035304085.1 Rubricoccaceae bacterium | reverse complement strand
CCCCCGCTCGTCACCGTCTACAAGTCGCCCACGTGCGGGTGCTGCTCGCTGTGGATCGACCACCTCGAGGAGAACGGCTTCCGCGTCGAGGCCGTGGACGTGGACGACCTCGCCGCGATCAAGCGGCAGTACGGCATCCCCGACGCGCTCTCGTCGTGCCACACGGCCGTCGTCGGCGACTACGTCGTCGAGGGGCACGTGCCGGCGGAGGACGTGCGCCGGCTGCTGGCGGAGCGGCCCGATGCCGGCGGCCTGGCCGTCCCCGGGATGCCCGTCGGCTCGCCCGGCATGGAGTCGCCCGACGGGCGCACCGAGCCCTACGACGTCCTCCTCGTCCGCGACGACGGCACGTCCGTCTACGCCCGCCACGGCGAGCCATGAGCGCGAGGACCGAGACGGCGACGTTCGGCGGCGGTTGCTTCTGGTGCGTCGAGGCGGTGATGCTGCCGCTCCGGGGGGTGCGGCGTGTGACGTCCGGCTACGCCGGCGGCCGGGTGAAGAACCCCACGTACCGCGAGGTCTGCTCCGGCCGCACCGGCCACGCCGAGGTCGTCCAGGTGGAGTACGACCCCGGCGAGGTGTCGTACCGCGACCTCCTCTTCGTCTTCTTCGCCACGCACGACCCCACGACGCGCGACCGCCAGGGCGCCGACGTCGGCACGCAGTACCGCTCCGTCGTCCTCTACCACGACGAAGCGCAGCGGGCGGAGGCCGAGGCCGTGATCGCCGAGCTGGCGGCCGAGGGCGTCTTCGACGCGCCCATCGTGACGGAGGTGGCGCCGCTGGAGGCGTTCTACCCGGCCGAGGAGTACCACCAGGACTACTTCCGGCGCAACCCCGAGGCGCCCTACTGCCAGGCCGTCATCGCGCCGAAGGTGGCGAAGCTGCGCCGGCAGTACCTCGACCGCCTCAAGCCGGAGGAGGCGTAGGCCCTCGGGCCGGGGGCGGAAGAGTGGAGTAACGAAACGGACGGCGCTGCCCTTCGCCCTTTACCCATCCCTCTTTACCCTTCCATGCGCCTCCTCGTCGTCGAGGACGACCGCCAGATCGCCGAGTTCGTCTGCCAGGGCCTCCGCGAGGCCGGCTACGCCGTGGACCACGCCGCCGACGGCGACGCCGCCTTCGCCCTCGCCGCCGCCACCCCCTACGACGCCGCCGTCGTGGACGTGATGCTGCCGCGGCGCGACGGCCTCAGCCTCATCGAGGCGCTGCGGCGGCGCGGCGTCGCCACGCCCTGCCTCATCCTCAGCGCCAAGCGCACGGTGGACGACCGCGTGCGCGGCCTCGAGCGCGGCGGCGACGACTACCTCACCAAGCCGTTCGCCTTCGCCGAGCTGCTGGCCCGTCTCCAGGCGCTCATCCGCCGCAGCACCGGCGCCACCGAGCCGACCCGCCTCACGGCGGGCCCCCTCACGCTCGACCTCCTCACGCGCGAGGCGACCCGGGCCGGCGCGCCGCTCGACCTCCAGCCGCGCGAGTTCGCCCTCCTCGAGTACCTCATGCGCAACGCCGGCCGCCCCGTCTCGAAGACCGCCATCCTCCAGCACGTGTGGGACTTCGACTTCGACCCACAGACGAACGTCGTCGAGGTCCTCGTGCACCGGCTCCGGCACAAGGTGGACCACGGGTTCGCGCCCCGGCTGATCCACACCCTCCGCGGGGTGGGCTATGTCCTCCGCGTCCCCTGAGCCTCCGCGGCCGGTCGCGCGGGTGCAGGCGGCGTGGCGGCGGAACACGCTCGGCCTCCGGCTCACCCTCGGCTACGCCCTCCTCTTCGCCCTGAGCGCGGCGGTCCTCTTCGGGCTCATCTACGCGCTGCTCGGGCAGATCCTCCGTGAGCAGGACGAGGCGTTCCTCCGCACGCAGCTCCGCGTGATCGCGGAGGCCTACACCGCCGACGGCCTCGCGGGCGTCCGCCGCCAGGCCGCCGCCCTCCGCGGCGACGACCGCGGCGAGGAGGTCCTCATCCGCGTCGCCGGCGCCGACGGCGGGACGGCCCTGCTCGTGCCGCCGGACGAGTGGGAGCCGGGCGACCTCGCCGAGCTCGAACACCGTCCCACGCGCGAGGAGCGGTTCGTGCTCTGGAACGAGGAGGAGGGCCAGGAGGCCGTCGTCCTCACGCTGCGCCTCCCCGACGGCGCCCTCCTCCAGGTCGGCATGAGCTCCGACGAGCGCGACGACGTGCTGGAGTCGTTCCCCCGCGTGTTCGTCGTCGTCACGCTGCCGGTCCTGCTGCTGGCCCTCCTCGGCGGCGCGTTCATGGCGCACCGGGCGCTGCGGCCGGTCCGCCGCCTCACGCAGACGCTCGAGGCCATCGTCGCCACGGGCGACGTGCGCGAGCGGGCGCCGGCGCCCGAGGCACAGGGCGAGCTGGCCGACGTGTTCCGGCTCTTCAACCAGACGCTCGATCGGATCGAGGCGCTCGTCGCCCACCTCGGCGGCACCCTCGACGCCATCGCCCACGACCTCCGCACCCCGATCACGCGGCTGCGCGGGACGGCCGAGCTCGCCCTCCAGAACGCCCGTGACGCCGACGCCTACCGCGAGGCGCTCGCCCAGGCCCTCGACGCCGCCGAGGCCGTCACCGCCACGCTCGACACGATCATGGACGTGGCCGAGGCCGAGGCCGGCGCGCTCCCCCTCCACGTCGCCCCCGTCCCCCTCGCCGACCTCGCCGCCGACGTGGCCGACCTCTACGGGCTCGTGGCCGAGGAGCGGGGGATCGCGCTCGACGTCGAGATCGGCGACCCCGGGGTGGCGGCGGTGGACGCGGGGCGGATGCGGCAGGCCCTCGCCAACCTCGTCGACAACGCGCTCAAGTACACGCCCGCCGGCGGGCGCGTCGTGCTGGGGGTGGATCGGGACGCCGAGGGCGTGCGCGTCACGGTGCGCGACACGGGCCCGGGGATCGCGCCGGAGGAGCTGCCGCGGATCTGGGACCGCCTCTACCGCGGCGAGGCCAGCCACCACACCCGCGGTCTCGGCCTCGGCCTCAGCCTCGTCCGTGCCATCGCCGCTGCGCACGGCGGACGCGTGGACGTGGCGAGCGCGCCGGGGGAGGGGACGACGTTCACGCTCCGGCTCCCGGCGGCACCTTACGGATCTGTAAGGGAGCGGTAAGCCGCCGGTAAGGGTGGCCCCGTTGAAGGGGCGAAGATCAGGAGCGCCCGTCCGGCGCTCGTCCCCGCCAACCATCCCTCACGGAACCATGACGATCCAGCCTCTCATCCGCATCATCCCTCTCCTCGTGCTCGTCGTCGGGCTGAGCGCGACCGCCGCCGCGCAGGCGACCGAAGACTGTGGCCCCATCCAGGGCACGATCACCGTGGCCGACGACGCCTCCGACTTTGCCGCGATGGCCCAGGTCACGGAGGCGCAGGCGCAGGAGGCCGCCCTCGGCGCCGTCGCCGGCGCGACCGTCGTCGACGTCGACCTCGAGGAGGAGTACGGCTTCCTCGTCTACGAGGTGGACCTCACGCTCGACGGCCAGGAGCGGGAGGTGTACGTGGACGCCGGCAGTGGCGCGGTCCTCTGCGTGGAAACCGAGGACTGATCCGCTCCCACGCGCTCTCCATTTCCCCGGGATTCTTTATCCTTGCATCGCCATGCGCCCCCTCCTCCTCGCGCTCGCCGTGAGCCTCGCCCTGCCCCTCACCGCCTGCGGCCAGGACGCCGCGCCCGACGTGACCTCCGCGGTTCTCGCCGGTACGGCCGCCCGCGACGGCACGGCGTCGACGTCGGCCTCGTACGCGTTCGACCAGCCCGTCGCCGTCTTCACGCTCCCCGAGGAGCTCCGCGAGATCTCCGCGCTCACCGTCCTCGACGAGCGGCACCTCGGCGCCGTGCAGGACGAGGAGGGGGCGCTCTTCGTCCTCGACGTCGAGACGGGCGAGGTCGTCACCGTCGTCCCCTTCGGGCCGGCGGGCGACTACGAGGGCGTCGAGCTGGCCGCCGGCCGCCTCTTCGTCCTCCGCTCCGACGGCGCGCTCCTCGAGCTCGAGGGGTGGGAGGGGGGCCCGTCGCGTGTGCAGACCTACGCCCTCGACCTCCCGACGGACTGCGACGCCGAGGGCCTCGGCTACGACGGCGCGGCCGGCAGCCTCCTCATCGCGTGCAAGGAGGACGGCGGCGTGGGTGTCAACGGTCAGAAGGCCATCTTCGCCCTCCACCTCGACGACTGGGCGCTCGGCCGGCAGCCGGCCTACGTCCTCGACGCCCGCGGCGTCAACGGCGACCGCGAGGTGAAGCCGTCGGCCGTGGCCGTCCACCCCGTCACCGGGCAGGTGGCCGTGCTGTCGTCCACGCTCCCGGTGCTCGTCGCGCTCGCGCCGGGCGGGGCGGTGGCGCACGCGTGGGACCTCAGCGCCGCCGGCTTCGAGCAGCCCGAGGGCCTCGCCTTCCTCCCCAACGGCGACCTCTTCATCGCCAGCGAGGGCGACGACGGGCCGCCGCTGCTCAAGCGGTTCGAATACCTGGAGGCGCCGTGAGCCGACGCCGCCGCGCGACCGCTCTCACCCTCGCGCTCGCCCTCGCCGCCGGCGGGTGCAGCCCGGAGCTCGCCCGCCCGGCGTACCCGGTCCTGCCCGACCTGAGCGGGCTCGCCTGGGTCGAGGGCGACGCCTTCCTCGCCGTCCACGACGCCAAGGTCGTCGGCGAGGAGGCGCTCCCCCGCGTCAGCCTCGTGACGGCGCCGGGGCCGGGCTCCCCCGCGCGGTGGACGACGCTCGACGTGGACTGGTCGGCCGCCGGCACCGTCAGCCACGACCTAGAGAGCGTCGCGCGCGTCCCCGGCACGGCGACGTACCTCCTCGCCGAGAGCGGCGCCGGCGGCTCGGCGTACCGGCGCCTCTACGTGGCGGAGCTGGCGGGCGCGGCCCTCACGATCCGCGAGGTCGCCGACTGGCCCGTCGCCGTCTTCAACGTCGAGGGGACGGCGGTGGCGCGGGTCGGCGGGGCGCTCTACTTCCTGTTCGCCGAGCGGGCGCACGGGGAGCCTTCCACGCGGCTGGTCTGGGCACGGCTGGAGTTCGACCCGCTCACGCTGAGCGACCCGCACGAGGCGGTCCTGACGGTTCCATCGCCGACGGGACCGGGCGCTCGTCCGGTCTCGGCGCTGGACGTAGACGCCGACGGCCACGTCTACGTCGCCTCGGCCTACGACCCCGACCGCGACGAGGGGCCGTTCCAGAGCGCCGTGTGGCGGGTCGGACGGCTCGTAGAGTCGGACGGCGGCGCCGAGCTCCTCCTGAGCGAGCCGCCCGAGCGCGTCGCCACGCTGGACGGACTCAAGGTGGAGGCCGTGGCGGTGCGCCCCGACGGGAGCGGCGGCGTGGCGCTCTTCGTCGGGACCGACGACGAGGGGTACGGGGGCGTGCTCCGCCGGCTGCCGTAGCGCCGCCGGGTCGGTAGATCGGGCGGGTCAGGCGGCGGGGACGGCTTCCACGGCGCGTGTCTTCTCCCCGTGGGCGTGCCCATCCTCCTGAGCGTGCGCGCGGGCGGCGCGGCGGCGGCGGAACGGCGCGGCGGCGCGGTCGCGCATCTTGTCGAACAGCTCGTAGACGACGGGGATGACGAGGAGCGTGAGGAGGGTGGACGTGACGACGCCGCCGATGACCGTCACGCCGAGCGGGCGCCGGAACATCGCCCCCTCGCCCGTCCCGATGGCGACGGGCACCATCCCCGCGATGAGGGCCACCGTCGTCATGAGGATGGGGCGGAGGCGGACGGCGCCGGCCTCGACGAGCGCCTCGCGGATCGGCACGCCCCGCTTCTTGGCCGCCTTCGCGAAGTCGATCAGCAGGATCGCGTTCTTGGCCACGATGCCGGCCAGCAGGATCACCCCGATCAGGCTCATGAGGTTGAGCGTGCCGCCCGTCACGAGCAGCGCCAGCATCACGCCGATGAGCGAGAGCGGGAGCGAGATGAGGATGGCCAGCGGGTCGAGGAACGAGTGGAATTGGAGGACGAGGATGAGGTACATCAGCATCACGCCGAGCCCGAGCGCGGCGAAGATGTTGCCGAACACCTCCTGCTGCGCCTCGACGTCGCCGCCCTGCGTGAGGCGGACGCCCGGCGGGAGGGGCACGTCCGCGAGCCGCGCGTTGATGCCGGCGAGGACCTCGGAGAGCGGCCGCCCGTCCGTGTTCGCCTCCACGTTGATGACGGGGTCGCGGTCGAGGTGGGAGATGAGCGCGGGGCCGAGCCCCTCGCGCACCTCGGCCACCTCGTGGAGCGGGACCGCCACCGGCCCCTCGTCGCCGACGGTGCGGATGGGCAGCCACGCCACGTCTCCGGCGGAGGCACGCGCCTCGGGCGCCAGCCGCACGATCACGTCGCGCGTCTCGCCGTCGGGGTCCACCCAGTCGCCCACGTCGAGGCCGGCGAAGGCGGGGCGCAGCGCCATCGCCACCTGCGCCGCCGAGATCCCGCGGGCGAGGGCGGCGTCGCGGTCCACGGCCACCTCCAGCTCCGGCTTCTGCCCGCGCGTCGAGAGCCCGACGTCGACGGCGCCGGGGACCTGCCGGACCTCCGCGAGCACCTGCTCGGCCACCTCCTCGATCTGCTCGCGGTCGCGCCCGCGGATCTGGAGCTGGATCATCTTCTGCCCGCCGCCGAACCCGCTCGTGAACACGGCCGTCGTCGCGCCGGGCACCGTCTTCGCCTCCTCGCGGACGGCGGCGGCGATGGCCTCGGCGCCCCGCTCGCGCTCCTCCAGCGGCACCAGCCGCACGTAGACCTGCCCCACGTCCACGCCGCCCTCGCTGAACCCGCTCGACGCCCCGATGGTGGCGTAGGTGTAGCGGACCTCCGGGTGCGCCCGGGCGATGCGGGAGACGGCCTCCACGCGCTCCCGCGTCGCCGCGAGGTCGGTCCCCGGCGGCGTCTCGATGCGCATGTAGAACTCGCTGTTGTCGTCCGCCGGGAAGAACGCGCTCCCGACCTTGACGCTGGAGGGGGGCGCCGCTACGATGGCGAAGACGAGCGCGACCGGCACTGCGAGCGCCATCGCGGCCTTGACGTACCACCGCCGCCCGCGGAGCCGGATGGACAGGAAGGCGAACACGGCCGTCACCGCCACGACGGCGAGGCCGGCCCACAGCCCCTTCGCCGGGAGCGCGAAGGCGGCGATGAGGCTGCCGACGGCGAAGAGCACCACGGCCCCGGGCCGGTCCAGCGCCCACCCGATGAGGCGGCGGTAGCGCCCGGCCTGCCGGTTGAACCACGCGTTGAACCGGTCGAGCCACCGCGTCAGCCGGCTCTTCTGGTGCTCCTCCAGCTCGGGGTCGGCCCAGTACGCCGAGAGCATGGGGTCGAGCGAGAAGGAGACGAAGAGGGAGACGAGGACGGAGCAGGCGATGGTGAGGGCGAACGGCTTGAACCACTGCCCGGCCACCCCCTCCATGAACCCGATGGGCACGAACACGGCCACGATGGAGAACGTCGTCGCCGCCACGGCCAGCCCGATCTCGGCCGTGCCCACCTGCGCCGCGCGGTAGTGGTCCTTCCCCAGCTCCACGTGCCGCACGATGTTCTCGCGGACGACGATGGCGTCGTCGATGAGGATGCCGATGGCGAGGCTGAGCCCGAGGAGGCTCATCGTGTTGAGGGTGAACCCGGCCGCGAGGACGGCCACGAACGAGGCCAGCACCGAGATCGGCAGCGCCACGCCCGTGATCACCGTGCTCCGCCACGAGTTCAGGAAGAGGAACACGACGAGCACCGTGAGGAGCGCCCCCTCCAGCAGCGCCTCCTGCACGTTCGACACCGACGCCTCGACGCGCTCGCCGGAGTCGGTCACGACCTGGACCTCGACGCCCTCGGGCAGCCGCGGCCGCAGCTCCTCGATGGCCTCGTGGATGTCCGCGCTGACGGTCGTCGTGCTCGCGTCGCGCGTCTTGACGACGTCGACGCCGACGGCCTCGCGGCCGTTGAAGAGGGCCAGCGAGCGGGCCTCCTCGGCGTCGTCGCGGACGGTGGCCACCTGGCCGAGCGTGACGGTCCGCCCGTCCGCGCCCGCCCCGACGGGGATGGCGGCGAAGGCCTCGGGCGTGGGGAGCCGCCCCTGGAGGCGGACGCTCCGCTCCTGCCCCGGCGCGTTGAGCCGGCCCACGGGCGCGTCGAGGTTCTGCGCCTGGAGCGCCTGCACCACCTGCCCCACGTCCACCCCCGCCGAGGCCATGCGGTCGGGGTCGAGGTCCACCGTCAGCGCGCGCTCCTGCGCGCCGACGACGGTCACGCGGGCCACGCCCGAGAGCGCCTGGAGCGCGCGCGTCACCTCGTCCTCGGCGATGCGCGTCAGCTGGGCCGGCGTCACGCGGTCCGAGGAGAGGACGAGCGAGACGACGGGGAAGTCGGCGGGGTCCACGCGGCGGATGATGGGCTCCTCCATCTCGGGCGGGAGGTCCTGGCGGATCGCCGAGATGGCGTCGCGGACCTCCTGGCTCGCCTCCTGCATGTCCTTCCCGAACTCGAACAGCACGATGAGCTGGGCGAAGCCGTCGCCGGCGGTGCCGTAGAGGTCGTCCACCCCGCTGATCCCGCTGGTCGCCTCCTCGATGGGCTCGAGCACCTCCTGCTCGACGGTCTCCGGCGCGCCGCCGGGGTAGGGCACGAGGAGGAGGAGGACGGGCTGCTCGACCTCGGGGAACTCGTCGGTCTCCAACCGCATGAGGGCGAAGAGCCCGAACACCACGAGGGCCACCATCGTGATGATGGTGACCATGGGGCGCCTGATCGCGAAATCGGAGATGAACATGAGACGGAGGTGCTACGGGGGACGATGGGGCGTCGGACGCGAAAACGCTTTCCGGGATGCGAGGAGGCGGGCGTCCACCGAAAACTTCAACGAGGCGGTGCCACGGGAGCGTCATGCCGGCTCCGCGCGGCTGATCATTCGGAACGCGCGTCAGATCTCCACGCGGGCCCCGATCTCGATGACCTGGTTCGGCGGCAGCCCGAAGAAGTCGGCGGCGTTGGCGGCGTTGTTCGAGAAGTAGGCGAAGAGGCGCTCCCGCCACAGCGCCATCCCGCCGGGCTTGTCGCTGGCGAGGACGCGCTCGCGGCCGAGGAAGTACGTGGTGTCGAGGGGGCCGAGGGGCCGCCCGCCGAGGGGCACCCGCCGGAGGTCCTCGGCCACCCGCGGCACCTCGGCGAACCCGTAGCGGAGCGTGACCCGGTGGAAGCCCCCGTCGAGCGGCTCGTGCTCGAACCGCTCCGCGGGGCGGACGTGCGGGTGGTCGAGGGCCTCGACGTGGAGGAGGATCACCCGGTCGTGGAGCACCTTGTTGTGCTTGAGGTTGTGGAGGAGGGCCGGCGGCGTCCGCTCCGGGTTGCCGTGGAGGTAGACGGCCGTCCCCGGCACCCGCGTGGCCCGCTGCTGGACGTCGGGGAGGGCGAGGGCGAGCGGGAGCGCCGTGCCGGCCAGCCGCGCCCCGAGGATCGCCCGCCCGCGCCGCCACGTCGTCATGCCGAGGTAGGCGCCGGCGGCGATGAGGAGGGGGACCCACCCGCCGTGCGGCACCTTCACGATGTTGGCCCCCCAGAACCCGAGGTCCACGAAGAGGAACGCCGCCGAGAGGGGGACGACGAGCCCGAGCGCCCACCGCCACCGCCGCCGCATCACCACGAACAGGAGCACCGTCGTGATCGTCATGTCCGTCGTCACGCCGACGCCGTAGGCCGCCGCCAGCGCGCTTGACGAGCCGAACGCGAGGACGAGCGCGAGGCACGCCGCCATCAGCGCGGCGTTGAGGGCCGGCACGTACACCTGCCCGAACTCCGTCTCCGAGGTGTGGACGACGTGCATCCGGGGGATGAACCCGAGCTGGACCGCCTGCATCGTGAGCGAGAACGTCCCGGTGATGATGGCCTGGCTCGCGACGGACGCCGCGACCGTGGCGAGGGCGACGAGGGGGACGACGCCCCACCCCGGCACGAGGTGGAAGAGCGGGTTCACGGCGGCCTCCGGCTCGCGGAGGAGGACGGCCCCCTGCCCGAAGTAGTTGAGCAGCAGGGCCGGGAGGACGACGCTGAACCACGCCAGCCGGATCGGCGCCGGCCCGAAGTGCCCCATGTCGGCGTAGAGCGCCTCCCCGCCGGTCACGACGAGGAACACGCTGCCGAGGACGAGGAACCCGGGCAGCCCGTTCTCGGCGAAGAACCGCGCGCCGTAGAGCGGGTTCACCGCCGCCAGCACCCCGGGGGTGTGGGCCAGCGAGATCAGCCCGAGCACGCCGAGCGTGGAGAACCACACGAGCGTGACCGGCCCGAAGATGCGCCCGATCCGCGCGGTGCCCCGGCGCTGCGCGAGGAACAGGAGCACGATCACGGCGAGCGTGAGCGGGATCACGTACGGCGCGAACACCGGCGTCGCCACCTCGAGCCCCTCCATCGCCGAGAGCACGGAGATGGCCGGGGTGATGACGCCGTCGCCGTAGAGGAGCGCGGCCCCGAACATCCCCATCGCGAGGAGGACGGCCCGCCGCCGCGCCTTCCCCGTGGGGGCGGGCTCGCCGGCGCGGATCCGCGTGGCGAGCGCCGTGAGGGCGAGGATGCCGCCCTCCCCCTCGTTGTCGGCCCGCATCACGAAGCCGAGGTACTTGACGGAGATCACGAGGACGAGCGCCCAGAACACCAGCGAGAGCACGCCGAGCACGTTCGGTGCCGTGGGGGCGAGCCCGTAGTGGGGGCCGAAGCACTCCTTGAACGCGTAGAGCGGGCTCGTCCCGATGTCGCCGTAGACGACGCCGAGGGCGGCCAGGGCGAGGGCGAGGCGGTAGCCCGAGCCGCCGGGCGCGACGTGGTGGCCGGCGACGGCGTCGGCGTACGCCTCGGGGGTGGGGTGTGACTCGTGGGTCGGGGGTTCTTCGGGGGCTCCGTCGCCGGGGGGCAAGGGGGGAGGGGTGGGGTCCGAAGGAGGGGCGCTCACTGCGCGGCACCGTACGAGGGCGCCATGCTACGTCCGCGGCGCTGGAGGGTTCGGCACGTCTGTCGGCCGGGGCTCCCGACGGAGCGAAGAACCGGCGGTGCGCTGGGGCGTAGGTGCGCCGTGGCGACCCCCCACCCGCTCCCCATGCCCGACCAGGCCCCGTCGCTCGATCCGGCGGACCCCCCGAGTAGCACCCGCGACCGCGGGCGGACGACCTAGCCGTGTTCGCCTGGACGGTCATCATCCTGCTCACGCTCGTCCTAGCGCTCTACGTCGCGGCGGAGTTCGCCGCCGTGAGCGTGCGGCACGGGCAGGTCCGCAGCCTCGCCCAGAAGGGCAACCGCATCGCGCGCCGGCTCCTCCCCACGCTGGAGGACGCCCACCGCCTCGACGCCTACATCGCGGCGTGCCAGATCGGCATCACGCTCTCGACCCTCGTCACGGGCGCGTTCGCGCAGGCCACCGTCGCCCTCGACCTCGCCGACGTGCTGGAGGCGCGGGCGGGGATGCAGGCCGTCGCCGCCCACTCGGCCGCCGCCGTGACGGTGCTCCTGGCGCTGACGACGCTCCAGATGGTCTTCGGCGAGCTGGTCCCGAAGTCGCTCGCGCTCCAGTTCCCCACGCGCATCGCGCTCGTGACCTACCTCCCGACGCGGTGGTCGGCCGCGCTCTACCGCCCGTTCATCGGGGCGCTCAACGGGAGCGGGTGGCTCATCCTCCGCGCCCTCGGCCTCTCGAACACCGGCAGCCACCGGCACGTCCACTCCCCCGAGGAGATCGAGATGCTCATCGCCGAGAGCAGCGACGGGGGGCTGCTGGAGCCCGACGAGAAGGACCGTCTCCGCCGCGCCCTCCGGCTCGGGCGGAAGACGGCCCGCCAGCTGATGGTCCCGCGTCGGAAGGTCGAGGCGCTCGACGTGCACGCCCCGCCGGAGGCCGTCCTCGCCGCCGCCACCGACAGCCCGTACACCCGCTTCCCCGTCTACGAAGGCACCGTCGACAACGTCGTCGGGATGCTCCACACGAAGGACGTGGCGACGCGGCTGGCGCAGCACGGCGGCGTGCCGGCGGTGGCGCCGCTGCTGCGGCCGATCCTCCGCGTGCCCGGCTCGCTCACGGCCGACCGGCTGCTCACGCTCCTGCGCGAGCACCGCGCCCGGCAGGCCGTCGTCATCGACGAGTACGGGGGGATGGAGGGGCTCGTCACGTACGAGGACGTCCTCGCCGAGCTCGTCGGCGACGTGGCCGACGAGTTCAAGGGGGAGGAGCCGGCGCCGGAGCGGCTGCCCGACGGGCGCGTCCGCCTCCCCGGCGCCCTCCGCCTCGACGAGGCGGCGGAGTGGACGGGCGTGCGCTGGGACCCCCACGGCGCCGTCACCGTCGGCGGGCGGGTGGTCGAGGCGCTCGGGCGCATCCCCGAGGGCGGCGAGCGCCTCCGCATCGACGGCGTCGAGGTCGAGGTGGAGGAGGTCGTGGGGCAGGCCGTCGCGGCCGTCCTCGTCACGCCGCCCCCGCCGGACGATGACGGCGAGCCCGAAGGGGAGGCGTGATGGCCGTCCTCGTCCCCGTCCTCGTCGTCGCCGTGCTCGTCCTGCTCAACGGGCTGTTCGTGGCGGCGGAGTTCGCCATCATCGGGGCGCCGCGGGCGTCCATCGAGCGGCGCGCGGCGGACGGGCAGCCGGCGGCGCGGCGCGTCCGCCGCATCCTCCACGACCCCCGGCGGCAGGACCGCTACATCGCCACGGCCCAGCTCGGCATCACGCTGGCCAGCCTCGGGCTCGGCATGTACGGCGAGCACGCGCTGGCCGAGTGGCTGGCCGGGCGGCTCCACGCCCTCGGCCTCGGCGAGACGGGCACCCTCGTCTCCGCCCACGCCCTCGCCTCCGTCCTCGCCATCGCCGTCCTCACGTACGTCCACATCGTCGTCGGGGAGATGGTGCCGAAGTCGCTGGCGCTCATGCGGGCGGAGCAGACGGTGCTCGGCATCACGCGGCCGATGCTGGCCGTCCAGACGGCGCTCTACCCGCTCGTGGTGGGGCTCAACGGGATCGGCAACGGGTTCCTCCGGCTGCTGGGCGTGCGGCGCGAGCTGAGCGCGGGCCACTACCACACGCCCGAGGAGCTGGAGTACATCGTGCGGGAGAGCCAGGAGGGCGGGCTGCTCCGGGCCGAGGCCGGGCGCGTCCTCCGCGAGCTGTTCGCCTTCGGCGCGCTGACGGCCGGCGAGGCGATGGTGCCGCGCGTCCACGTGGCCGGCCTCCCGCTCGGCGCCTCGCCCGACGACCTCCGCGCCCGCCTCGGCGCCGAGGCCCACACGCGCTACCCCGTCTACGAGGGCGACCTCGACCACATCGTCGGCGTCGTCCACATCAAGGACGTCCTCCGCCTCCTCCGCGAGGGCCGCCCCCTCACGCGCGACGACGTGCGGCCGACGGCGTTCCTCCCGGAGGCCATCGAGCTCGACCGCGTGCTCGAGGCGATGCACGCGGCGCGGACGCAGCTCGTGGTGGTGATGGACGAGCACGGGGGGACGGCCGGCATCCTCACCATCGAGGACCTCGGGGAGGAGGCCGTCGGCGAGGTGGAGGAGGGGACCGACGCGCCGTCGGATGTCGTGCGCGTGGGGCCGGGCCGCGTCCTCGTCTACGGCGTCGTCCGCCTCGACGAGGTCGGCGAGGCGCTCGGCCACGCCGTCGAGCACGAGGAGGTGGACACCGTGAGCGGGCTCGTGCTGACGCTGCTGGAGCGCCCGCCCGAGGTGGGCGACGTGGTGACGTACGAGGGGCTCCGGTTCGAGGTCACCGAGGTGCTCGGCCACGGCGTCGAGCGGTGCCTCGTCTCCGTCGTCCCCGGCGCCGCGCCCGAGGCGGAGG
>DATGQT010000070.1:0-18957 GCA_035304085.1 Rubricoccaceae bacterium | reverse complement strand
CCCCGGCAAGAGCGTCCAGCGCGACTTCCTGCCGGCGCCCTACAACGACTTCATCTTCGCCATCGTCGCCGAGGAGTACGGGCTGCTGGGGGCGACGATGCTGCTCCTCGTGTTCGTCTACCTCCTGCTGCGCGGCTACCTCCGCATCGCGCGCGGCGCGCCCGACCCCCTCGGGCTCTTCCTCGCCACCGGCCTCACGAGCGCCGTCGTCCTCTACGGCTTCGTCAACGCCGCCGTCGCCAGCGGCCTCTTCCCCGTGACGGGGCTGCCGATGCCGTTCGTCTCCTACGGCGGCACCTCGCTCGTGGCGACCGGCGCGATGGTCGGCATGCTCCTCAACATCTCGCGGCACAGCCAGTCCGAATGAGCGCAGGCGTGCACGCCCGCACGCCTGACCGCCTCACCCCTTTTGACCGCCACCGCCTCCCATACCACCCCGCGTGCCCCGGCCGCCCTCCCGGCCGGGACGCCCCGCGTGCTCTTCGCGTGCGGCGGGACGGGCGGGCACGTCTACCCGGCCATCGCCATCGCCGACGCGATCCGGAGCGAGC
This sequence comes from Rubricoccaceae bacterium, assembly GCA_035304085.1. GTDB lineage: Bacteria > Bacteroidota > Rhodothermia > Rhodothermales > Rubricoccaceae > DATGQT01. The sequence goes on along the minus strand of DATGQT010000070.1, from coordinate 18,406 downwards.
GGCCCGAGGTGGCCATCGCCTTCGCCGGCACGCGCGACCGGATGGAGTGGGAGGCCGTGCCGAAGGCGGGCTACCCCATCCACGCCGTGACCGTGAGCGGCTTCCAGCGCGGGCTCTCGGCCGAGGCGCTCGGGCGCAACCTCGCGTTCCCGTTCAAGCTCGCGAAGGGGTTCTACGAGAGCTGGCGGCTCGTCGGCGCCTTCGACCCGGACGTGGTGGTGGGCACGGGCGGCTACGCCTCGGGGCCCGTCGGGCTGGCCGGCAGCCTCCGCCGCCGGCCGCTCGCGCTCCAGGAGCAGAACGCCTACGCCGGCGCCACGAACAAGCTGCTCGCGGGCCGGGCCGACGTCATCTTCATCGCGTTCGAGGCCGCGCGCGCGTACTTCCCCGCCGCGAAGTGCGTGCTCACCGGCAACCCCGTCCGCGAGGAGCTCCTCGCGGCCCGCCGCGACGAGGCCCTCGCCCACTTCGACATCCCGGCCACGCTGCCCTCGGGCGTCGCCCCGCGCGTGCTCCTCGTGATGGGCGGCTCCCTCGGCGCCGGCCCCCTCAACGGCGCGCTCAAGCTCCACCTCGCCGACGTGCTGGCCGACGAGCGGGCCTACGTGATCTGGCAGACCGGGAGCCGCTACTTCGACGCCCTGAAGGCGGGCGTCCCCGCGCACCCGCGCCTGCGGCTGCTCCCGTACCTCGACCGGATGGACCTCGCCTACGCCGCGGCCGACCTCGCCGTCTGCCGCGCCGGCGCCATCACCTGCTCCGAGCTCGCCGCCACCGCCACGCCGGCCGTCCTCGTCCCCAGCCCCAACGTCACCGCCGACCACCAGACCAAGAACGCCCGCGCGCTGGCCGACGCCGGCGCGGCGCTGCTCCTCCCCGAGCCCGAGCTCGACACCCAGTTCCCCGTCGTCGTCCCGCCGCTGCTGGCCGACGTCGAGCGGCGGCTGAACATGGAGGAGGCGGCGCGGCAGATCGCCCGCCCGCACGCCGCGCGCGAGATCGCCGCGCGCGTGCTCGCGCTGGCCCACCAGGGAGCATCGTGATGGAGATCATGGAGTACCGCCAGCCCAACCCCACGCGCCGCCAGGCGCCCCTCGGCCGCGTCAAGAACGTCCACATGGTGGGCATCGGCGGCATCGGGATGTCGTCCATCGCCGAGGTGCTCCTCGCGCGCGGGTTCCGCGTGACCGGGAGCGACCTCCGCAAGAGCGAGGTGACGGACCACCTGGAGAAGCTCGGCGCGACGGTCTACGAGGGCCACGCCGCCGACCACGTCGCCGACGCCGACGTCGTCGTCTACTCCTCGGCCGTGAAGCCGGACCGGAACCCGGAGACCGTCGAGGCGCAGCGGCGGCTCATCCCCATCATCAAGCGGGCCGAGATGCTCGGCGAGCTGATGCGGATGAAGTACGGGATCGGCATCGCCGGCACCCACGGCAAGACGACGACGACGACGATGGTGGGCCTCGTGGCGAAGGAGGCCGGCTTCGACCCCACGATCATCGTCGGCGGGAAGGTGGCCGTGTTCGGGTCCAACGCCGTCTCGGGCGAGGGCGACCTCATCGTCATCGAGGCCGACGAGTACGACCGGACGTTCCTCAAGCTCACGCCGGCCCTCGCCGTCGTCACCAACATCGAGGCCGACCACCTCGACGTCTACCGCGACATCGACGACATCAAGGACGCCTTCGTCGAGTTCGCCAACGCGGTCCCGTTCTTCGGCGCCGCCATCGTGTGCCTCGACGACGAGCAGGCGCGCGGGATCGTCGGGCGGATCGGCCGCCGCGTCGTCACCTACGGCACGAGCCGGCAGGCGACGATCCGCGCCGAGAACGTGGACCAGGAGGGGGGCACGACGACGTTCGACGTCTACCGCGGCACCGAGCGCCTCGGCGGCGTGACCCTCCACGCCCCCGGCCTCCACAACGTCCGCAACGCGCTGGCCGCCGTCGGCGTCGGCCTCGAGCTCGACGTCCCGTTCCCGGCCATCGCCGCGGCGCTGGCGCAGTACACCGGCGTCGACCGCCGCTTCCAGGTCAAGGGCGAGGCCGGCGGCATCCTCCTCGTCGACGACTACGCCCACCACCCCACCGAGGTCGCCGCCACGCTGGCCGCCGCCGCCAAGGGGTGGCCCGAGCGCCGCGTCGTGGCCGTCTTCCAGCCCCACCTCTACAGCCGCACGCGCGACCTCGCCGACGACTTCGCCCGCGCCTTCTACGACGCCGACGTCCTCGTGCTGACCGACATCTACGGCGCGCGCGAGGAGCCCATCGCGGGCGTCGACGGCCAGCTCCTCGTGGACCTCGCCCGCCGCTACGGCCACCGCGACGTCCACTACGTCGGGGAGAAGGCGGAGCTGCCGGCCTACCTCGTCGGCCTGACGCGGCCCGGCGACCTCGTCGTGACGATGGGGGCCGGCGACGTGTGGCGCTACGGCGAGCGGTTCCTCGACGCCCTCACGAACCGGGAGGACCGCTGATGCCGACGCCGAGGAAAAAGCAGGGCCGCCGCTTCCGCCGCCTCGTCGTCGGGGCGGGCGTGCTCACCGTCGCCGCGCTGGCGGCGGCGGCGTGGCACTGGCAGCGGGCCCTCCCGCTCGAGCGCGTGGCCGTGCGCGGGTTCGTGCGCGCCGACTCCGCCGAGGTCGTCCGCCTCGCCGCGCTCCCGGACTCCGCCGCCCTCTTCGACCTCGACCCGGCGCTGATCGCGGACCGGGTGCGGCGGGCGCCGTGGGTGCGCGCGGCGCGCGTGCGGCGGCTCCCCACCGGCACCCTCGCCATCGCCGTCGAGGAGCGCACGCCCGTGGCGCTCGTCGTGGCGGCCGACGGGCGGCTGAGCCACTACCTCGACCGCGAGGGCTACGCCCTCCCGCTCCGCCCCGGCGACCCCTTCGACGTCCCGCTCCTGCGCGGGCTCGTGCCGGCCTACCACCCCACGCAGCCCGTCGGCGACGCCGCGCTCCTCGACCTCCTCGCCGCGCTGGCCACGGCCGACGAGGAGACGGCCGCGCTCGTCTCCGAGCTCACCGTCGGCGCCGGCGGCGAGGTGCTCCTCCGCACCAGCACCGACGGCGTGCACGGCGCCCTCGCGGTCCGCCTCGGCGCGGGCAGCGCCGAGGGCTACGCCGAGCAGCTCCGCCGCCTCCACGCCTTCTGGCACCAGGCCGTCCTCACCCGCCCGCAGACGCGGTTCGAGGTCGTAGACCTCCGCTTCGACGGGCAGATCGTCACGAGAGAGTCAGAAGACAGAAGTCAGAGATCAGAGGCCACGGGTCCGGCTGCGCGCCCTGCGCCTCTGACCTCTGACCCCTGACCTCTGCCCACTGAACCCCGCCCTCATCCCCAACCCCTGGAGCACACCATGCACGAGCACGACCGCATCGTCGTCGGCGTGGACATCGGGACCACGAAGATCTGCGCCGTGGTCGCCGGCGCCGACGAGCACCAGCGCATCAACATCCTCGGCGTCGGCGTGGCCGAGTCCGACGGCCTCAACCGCGGCGTCGTCGTCAACATCGACAAGACGGTCGAGGCCGTGAAGCGGGCCGTCCACGAGGCCGAGCGCACGGCCGACGCCGAGACGCGCGCCGTCGTCGTCGGCATCGCCGGCGACCACATCCAGAGCTTCCAGAGCCGCGGCGTCATCACCGTCGGCGGCCGCGACGGCGAGGTGACGGCGGCCGACGTCCGGCGCCTGCTGGAGGACACCCGCCACGTCGCCATGCCGGCCGACCGCGAGATCCTCCACGTGATCCCGCAGGAGTTCATCGTCGACGGGCAGGACGGCGTGGCCGACCCCGTCGGCATGAGCGGCGTCCGCCTCGAGGCGAACGTCCACATCATCACCGGGCTGGTCTCGGCGGCCAAGAACATCTACCGCTGCATCGAGAAGGCCGGCTACCAGGTGGCCGACATCGTGCTCGAGCCGCTGGCCTCCGCCCACGCCGTCCTCCACGGCGACGAGCGCGAGGTGGGCGTGGCGCTGATCGACATCGGCGGCGGGACGACCGACATCGCCGTGTTCGAGGACCGCACGATCCGGCACACCGCCGTCGTCGCCGTCGCCGGCTCGAAGGTCACCGACGACATCCGCAAGGGCCTCGGCATCCTCCACGACCAGGCCGAGCGGCTCAAGCGGCAGTTCGGCGTGGCGATGGTGGACCTCGTAGGGGAGGACCACGAGATCACGATCCCCGGCATCGGCGGGCGGCCCGACAAGAGCATCGGGCAGAGCACGCTGGCGCAGATCATCCAGCCGCGGCTCGAGGAGATCCTCGAGATCGTCGGCATCGAGATCAAGCGCTCCGGCTACGCGCGCCACCTCTCGGCGGGCGTCGTGCTCACCGGCGGCGGCGCGCTCATCCCCGGCACGGCCGAGCTCGCCGCCGAGGTGCTCGGCCTCGACGCCCGCATCGGCATGCCGCTCGGGCTCGCCGGCGGCCTCGTCGAGGAGGTCTCGAACCCCCAGTTCTCGACGGCCGTCGGGCTGGTGCTCCACGGGCTCCAGAAGGGGACCGGCGGGGCCTCGCTCCTGACGGCGGAGGCCGAGGGCGACGGCTACGCCGGCGCCGCCGAGAACCTCGTCGGCCGGATCGCGGGCCGGATGCGGAGCTGGTTCGACGAGCTCTGAGCCGCCGCTTCAACCTGGCGGCCCAACCTGAAGGAAACTCTCACCAAACACTTTAACCGTGTGGAAGGCGCGTGGATAATCCGGCCGGCATCGTAACCGCAGTGTTACGACCTTGCCTCGGGTCCGCGCGCGCCACCCACGCGCTCACTCCCAACACCCTGGCGAACACTCTCGGGAGGGACACCACCATGGACTTTACGAACCGGTTCACATTCGACGACGGCGCGCAGGAGGAAGCGAAGATCCGCGTCGTCGGCGTAGGCGGAGGCGGCGGCAACGCCGTCAACAACATGCTCACGCGGGGCATCGGCGGCGTCGAGTTCGTCGCCGTCAACACCGACGCGCAGGCGCTCCAGGCCAACCAGGCCCCCATCAAGATCCAGATCGGGCGGGACCTCACGAAGGGGCTCGGCGCCGGCGCCCGCCCTTCGGTCGGCGCCGAGGCCGCCACCGAGAGCCAGCGCGAGATCGAGGCCGCCCTCGACGGCTGCGACATGGTCTTCATCACGGCCGGGATGGGCGGCGGCACCGGCACCGGCGCCGCCCCCGTCGTCGCGCAGATCGCCAAGAAGATGGGGATCCTCACGGTGGCCGTCGTCACGAAGCCGTTCGACTGCGAGGGGGCCAAGCGCTTCAGGACGGCGGACCAGGGCATCGAGGCGCTCCGGCAGTGCGTCGACACGCTGATCGTGATCCCGAACGAGCGGCTCCTCGACATCGCCGACGACGACACCACGCTCGTCGAGGCCTTCGAGATGGCCGACGACGTGCTCTACAACGCCACCCGCGGGATCTCCGACCTCATCACGGTCCACGGCCTCATCAACCTCGACTTCGCCGACGTCCGCACGACGATGGTGGAGGGGGGGACGGCCATCATGGGGAGCGCCGTCGCGAGCGGCACCGGCCGCGCCGAGAAGGCGGCGCACGAGGCGATCTCGTCCCCGCTCCTCGACGGCGTCGCCATCCGCGGCGCGCGGAACGTGCTGGTCAACATCACGGCCGGGCCCACCCTCGGCATCCGCGAGGCCACCGCCGCCACGGCCGTCATCCAGCAGGAGGCCGGCGACGAGGCCGAGGTCATCTTCGGGACGGTCATCGACCCCGCGATGGGCGACGACCTCCGCGTGACCGTCATCGCCACGGGGTTCGACCGCGACGTGGCGACGGGCGAGGTGGCCCCGGCGCCGCGCGTCCGCCGCACCGTCACCCTCGACGGCGGCCACGCCGCCCCCCGCTACAAGGGCGAGGCCAGCCTCCGCGACCTCGACGTGCCGGCGTTCGAGCGCCGCACGCCGCTGGCGCCTATCGAGGCCGTCCCCCCGCACCCCGCACCCGCCGCGCGGCCGGCCCGCGAGGTGGAGGAGACCCGCGCGAAGGGGACGCTCGACGCGGGGCAGGCGCCCGACGAGGCGCCCCGTCCCGCCAACGTCCGCCGCCTCCACCACGGCGAGTTCGTCCGCGAGCGTCAGGAGCGCATCCGCAAGGACGACCCCGACGTCCCCGCCTTCCTCCGCAAGATGATGGACTGATGGGATCGGGCGATCGGGTCATTGAATCATCGCGGCATCGGGCGTGGCATAGGGCTCGATCATCCGATGGCCCGATCACCCGATGATCCGATTCCACGTGACGCACCCTTGACACCGGGCTCGCCGTAGCCTGCACGAGTCCCCCCGGACAACTTTCGCCAGGGTTGTCCACGAGGCCCTGCCGCACCTCCGCCGCGGCGGGGCCTCTTGCTTTCCGGTGCAGGCGGGGCGAGGGCGTGAACGTCCGGCCGGTCAGGGCGTTCTTGCGCATCGCTACCTTGCGGCGCTCCCATCTCTCCGCCCTTCGCCTCGTGTCCGTCCTGCGTGTCCTGTGCCGGTGCTGCCTCCTCGCGGGGGCGCTGCTCGTGTGCGACGCGGGCGCGCTCCGCGCCCAGGACACCACCGACGTGCCGCCGCCCCCGCCGCCGCTCCCGGAGGAGGCCGAACCGGCGCCTATGCCCGAACCCGAGCCGCGGGAGACACCGCCTGAGCGCCCGCCTCCGCCGCCGGCCCCCCGGCCGCAGCCCGAGCGTCCGCCCCGCCCCCAGGAGACCCCGCAGGCTCCGCCGCGCACGCAGCCGCCGCCAGCCTCGGCCACGCCCGCGCCGCAGCAGGAGCAGGCCGTCGGAGCCCCGTCGCCGCCGGATACCGCCGCGCCGCCGCCGCAGCCCGCCGCACCGCCCGACCCGGCCCTCGCGGCGTTCGCCCGCATCCGTGCGGCGGCGGCCGACACCGCCGGCCTCGCGCCGCGGGGGCCGCTCCCGCCCATGGCCCCCGCCCTCGCAGGCGTCGTCTGGAGCCAGCCGGCGGACCGGGCCGCGGCCCTCGACGCCCTCCTCGCCATGCGCCGCGTCGGCGTCCGCGCCGTCCGCACGGGGCTCGTCGCCGACACCCTCCTCCTCGCCGCCGCCGACCTCCTCGGCGTCGCGCTCTACCAGGACCTCCCCGTCGCCAACCTCCCGGCGCCGGTGCTCCTCGACACCCTCGCCTTCGCCGAGCGGCGGCTCCGCGCGGCCCTCGCACTGGCGGAGGGGCACCCCTCCGCCCGCCACTTCGGCCTCGCCCTCTACAGTGACACGAGCGACCCTCGCAGCCGCCCCTACTTCGAGCGGCTGACGGCACTCGCACATGAGGCCGGGGCGCGGACGTACTATCTCACCCGTTTCCCTCACCACGACCGCGCGGCGCGCACCGTCGACCTCGTCCTCCTCGACGCGCGCGACGCCGACCCCACGGAGGTGCTGGCGCGGTGGCGGGCGCGCCACGAGGAGCCCGCCGGCATCGGCGCGTTCGGGGTGGCGGTGCGGCCGGGGAGCGCGGGCGGCTGGCGCACGCCGGGGACGCCCGCCGCGCAGGCGCGTGCGCTCGAGAACGGGCTCGGCGCCCTCCTCGCCCTCGACGTGCCCCCCGAGGCGCTCTTCGTCTACCGCTGGCGCGACGCGGGCGGCGCCGTGCGCGACCAGCGTGCCGAGGTGCAGGGCGTCGTCTACGGGCTCGTCGGTGCCGACGGGGCGCCGCGGCCGGCGCTCGACGTGGTGCGGGGGTTCTTCACCGGCACCCAGCGTGTCTTCGCCTTCGACGCCGGCGCGGGCCCGCCCGAGGCGCGGACGGCGGCGGCGCTCGTCCTGCTCGGCTGGGTCATCCTCCTCGGCCTCGGGCTGCTCTACTGGCTCGCCCCCCGGTTCGGCCTCCTCGGCAGCCGCTACTTCGGGCGGCACGACCTCTACCGGGAGTCGATCCAGCGGGGGTACGACCTCAACGCCGGGCTGAACAGCCTGCTGGCGGCGTTCGTCGCGCTGGCGGCGGGGCTGGTGTGGGCCTCCGTCCTCCGCGCCCTCGCGCGCACCGACGCCCTCGCCACGGCCACCTCGGCGTGGAGCCCCGCGGGCCAGGCCCGCCTCGACGCCCTCCTCGGCCTCCCCCTCGTCCTCGTCCTCCTCGGCGCGCTCGTCTACGGCCTCTGGATCCTGTTCAACATGATCTGGCTCTACGCGCTGACGGGGCGGCGGCGGCGGATCCGCCCGCCGCAGGCGCTCACGCTGGCCGTGTGGAGCCGGTGGAGCGTGGCGGCGCTGATGGTGGGGGCGATGATCCTCGCCACGCTCCCGGCGCGGACGGCCACGCGGCTGGCCCCCGTCCTCCTCGGCGCGTGGCTCGTCGCCGAGGTCGTGGCGACGGGGCGGATGCTCTACGACTTCGCGCACGTCTCGCGCGTGCCGATGCAGCGGGCGGTCCTCGTGGGGTTCTGGGCGCCGGTGGGGGCGCTGGCCGTCGTCGTCCTCGGCGCGCTCCTCTTCGCCCGCGCCGAGCTCGGCTTCCTCTGGCACCTCGCCACGCGATCGTAGGAGCGCGGGTGCGTAGGAGCGCGGTACTCGCCCTCCCTCACGTTCGTACGTTCCCACCATCCTACGCTCTTACACGCCGTGAGCACCTGGAACGACCCGCAGCCCCTCGGCACCGTCCTCCGCGACCTCATCGAGCGTCTCGGCTATCGCGAGCAGATCGACGCGGCGCGGGCGGTGGAGGCGTGGCCCGAGCTGGCCGGGCCGACCGTCGCCGCCGTCACCGAGGCGGTGTGGATGCGGGACGGGCGACTGTTCGTGAAGGTGCGGAGCGCACCGTGGCGGCACCAGCTCCACCTCCAGCGCGAGGGGTGGCGGCGGCGGCTCAACGAGCGCCTCGGCCGCGAAGTCGTCGACGAGGTCGTCTTCCGGTGAGGCGGTGCGGCGCGCCGTATCCCTACGACGCGCGGCCGGGCGGAGCCGGCCAGCGCCTCAGCCCTCGAACTTCTTGAACACCACGCAGGTGTTGTGGCCGCCGAACCCGAACCCGTTCGAGAGCGCCACGTCGACGGTGCGCTCCTGCGGGGCGTTGAACGTGTAGTTGAGGTCGCACTCGGGGTCGGGCGTCTCGAAGTTGATCGTGGGGGGGACGCGGTCGTGGACGACGGCGAGCACGGAGGCGATGGCCTCGACGGCGCCGGCGGCGCCGAGGAGGTGGCCCATCATGCTCTTCGTGGACGAGAGGTTCATCCGGTAGGCGTGCTCGCCGAAGACCGTCTTGACAGCCTTCGTCTCGGCGACGTCGCCGAGCGGCGTGCTCGTCCCGTGCATGTTGAGGTAGTCCACGTCCTCGGGCGCGAGGCCGGCGGAGGCGAGGGCCATCTGCATGGCGAGCACGGCGCCGTCGCCGTCGGGGTGGGGCGCCGTCATGTGGTAGGCGTCGGCGCTCATGCCGAGGCCTACCATCTCGGCGTAGATCCGTGCTCCGCGCGCCTGCGCCCGCTCCAGCGTCTCGAGCACGAGGGCGCCGCCGCCCTCGCCCATGACGAACCCGTCGCGCGTGGCGTCGAAGGGGCGGGAGGCCGTCTCGGGGCTGTCGTTCCGCGTCGAGAGCGCGCGCATGGCGGCGAACCCGCCCACGGCGATCTCGACGATGGCCGCCTCGGAGCCCCCGCACACCATGGCGTCGGTCAGACCCGCCTTCAGGATCATCCACGCGTCGCCGATGGCGTTGTTGCTCGTGGCGCACGCGCTGACGGTGGCGTAGTTGGGCCCCATGAACCGGTGCCGCATCGCGACGACGCCCGCCGCGATGTCGGAGATCTGCATGGGGATGAGGAACGGGGAGATCCGGCGGGGGCCGCCCTCGCCCATCGCGAGCACCTGGTCCTGGAACGTCTTGATCCCGCCGATCCCGCTCCCGAAGACGACGCCGACCCGCCGGCGCGTCGCCTCGTCGGCCTCGGCGAGGCCGGCGTCGCGGATGGCCTCCTCGGCGGCGACGACGGCGTACTGCGCGTAGCGGTCGAGCCGGCGCGCCTCCTTCCTGTCGATGTGGGCCTCGGCGTCGAACCCCTTCAGCTCGCAGGCGAACCGCGCCGAGAAGTCGCTCGCGTCGAAGTACGTGATGGGGCCGGCCCCGCTCTCCCCCCGCATCATGCCCTCCCAGAGGGCGGGGACGGAGAGGCCGATGGGCGTGACGGCGCCGAGGCCGGTGACGACGATGCGGGGGCCGGGGACGGGCATGGCGGACGGGCGGGCGCTGGGGAGGGGAAGAGCCGGGGGCCCGAAGGAAAGGGGGAAAGGAAGAGCGGGAGAGAGGAGGCCGTGCCCCCGTTCACCCGCTCCCCCTCTCCCCCTGTCCGGCGTGGGGTGCGCGAGGGCTCAGGCGCTCCGCTTCGACTGGATGTAGTCGATGGCGTCGCCGACGGTGGCGATCTGCTCGGCGTCCTCGTCCGGGATCGTCATGTCGAACTCCTTCTCGAACTCCATGATGAGCTCGACGGTGTCGAGGGAGTCGGCGCCGAGGTCGTTGGTGAAGGAGGCCTCGCGGGTGATGTCGCTCTCGTCGACGCCGAGCTTCTCGACGATGATGGTCTTGACGCGCCGTTCAGTGTCGTTGCCGTTCGCCATGATTGCGGTCGGGTGGGGTGAGGGGAAGGAGAGGGGGCTGCGTGCGGCGGCGGGGTCGGCCGGGCGCATAGCGCGGCCAGCAAGCTACGCCACGCCGCCCGCACGTGCAACGCGGGCACCCGCGCGCCGGCCCCCGGATAGGCGCCGCCCGGCGGCCGATTCCACCGAAAGTCCGCGCCCGCGGTGGCTCCCTCCCGGCCTCCACGCTATCTTCGCCCCGCCCCGTCCGCCCGTGCCCGCTGCCCGCCCATGGCCTACCTCTTCACGTCCGAGTCCGTCTCCGAAGGCCACCCCGACAAGGTGGCCGACCAGATCTCCGACGCCCTCCTCGACGCGTTCCTCGCGCAGGACCCCCGCAGCCGCTGCGCCATCGAGACCCTCGTCACGACCGGCCTCGTCATCGTCTCCGGCGAGGTGACGACGGAGGCGTACGTGGACGTGCAGCAGGTCGCCCGCGAGACCATCCACGAGATCGGCTACACCGACCCCGCGCTCCAGTTCGACGCCGCCTCCTGCGGCGTGCTGACGAGCATCCACGCCCAGAGCCCGGACATCGCGCAGGGCGTCGACGAGGGGGCCGGCCTCCACCTCGACCAGGGCGCCGGCGACCAGGGCATGATGTTCGGCTACGCCACGAGCGAGACGGCCGAGCTCATGCCGATGGCGCTCACGTTCGCCCACCGCATCGTCAAGCGGCTGGCCGACCTCCGCCGCGAGGGCCGCCACATGACCTACCTCCGGCCCGACGCCAAGAGCCAGGTGACGATCGAGTACGAGGACGACCGGAAGACGCCCCGGCGCGTCCATACCGTCGTCGTCTCGACGCAGCACCACCCGGACGCCGCCCTCCGCCAGATCGAGGACGACGTCCGGCAGTACGTGCTCCCGGAGGTGATCCCGGCCGACCTCCTCGACGACGACCTCGTCCTCCACGTCAACCCCACCGGGCGGTTCGTCGTCGGCGGGCCGCACGGGGACACCGGGCTGACGGGGCGGAAGATCATCGTGGACACCTACGGCGGGAAGGGCGCCCACGGCGGCGGCGCCTTCTCGGGGAAGGACCCGAGCAAGGTGGACCGCTCGGCGGCCTACGCCGCGCGACACGTCGCCAAGAACCTCGTCGCCGCCGGGCTGGCCGAGGAGGCCCTCGTGCAGGTGGCCTACGCCATCGGCCTCGCCCAGCCCGTCTCCATCGCCGTCGACACCTGCGGCACCGGCGTGCTCTCGGACCGCCGCCTCGCCGAGGTCATCCGCGAGACGTTCGACCTCCGCCCCCGCGCCCTCATCGAGCGCCTCGACCTCCTCCGCCCCATCTACCGGCCGACGGCCGCCTACGGCCACTTCGGCCGCGCCGAGTTCTCCTGGGAGCGGCTCAACTACGTCGACGCCCTCAAGGAGGCCGCCGGCGCGATGGCGTAGCTGCGGCGTCGAACGTTCAACGTTGAACGTGTAACGTGAACCGTACCCTCTCGGCCGCCGTCGTGCTCGGGCTCGCCCTCGTGGCGGCGGCCCTCGTCTTCGGGCTGTTCTTCTACCACGCCCGCACGCCGGAGCGGACGGTCCAGGTGGTCGGCGCGGCCACGCGGCAGTTCGACACCGACGTGGCGCGGTGGCGCGTCACGCTCAGCCGCGGCGTCGGCTTCGACGGCCTCTCCGGCGGCTACTCCGCCCTCCACGCCGACGTGCAGCGGGTGGCGGCCCAGCTCCGCGGCCTCGGCCTGCCCGACTCCGCCCTCATCGTGCAGCCGGCTCACGCGAACCCCCGCTACGACCGCGACGGCCAGATGACCGGCTACGACGTGAACCAGACCCTCCTGGCCGTCTCGCACGACGTGGACGCCCTCGAGGGCCTCGCCCTCGACCCCGGCCGCCTCGAGACCGGCGGGGCCACCTTCCAGGGCTCCTCGCTGGAGTACTTCTACGACGGCCTCGCCGACCTCAAGCACGCGCTCCTGGCCGAGGCCACCGCCGACGCCCGCCGTCGCGCCGAGCAGATCGCCGGCGAGGGGAACGTCGGCGCGATGACGGAGGCGAGCGCGGGGGTCTTCCAGATCACCCAGCCGTACTCGACCGACGTCGAGTCCTACGGCATCCACGACACGTCGTCGCGGCGGCAGCAGATCACCGTCACCGTCCGCGCCACGTTCACCACGGGCTGAGCCGCGATCCCCCCTCCTCAGACGAGGAGAGGGCCGGGGGCACGAAAGCCGAGGCGGCCCTGGGTGAGCCACCCCGCGCCTGCGCTTCGCTCGACGATGCCCCTCATCGGTCGAGGAGGGGCGAAGGACGCCGGATGCCGGATTGGCGCACGCTTGACAGCGCATCCCCCGAAATTGCCGTAGCATCCCGCCCTCCCCCTCCTCGAAAACCACCCCACCCCGATGGACCACAAGGAAGGACAGTACAAGGTGCGCGACCTCTCGCTCGCCGCCGCCGGCCGCCGCCGCATCGAGTGGGCCGAGAGCCGGATGCCCGTGCTCATGCGCCTCCGCGAGGAGTACAGCCGGTCCCAGCCCTTCAAGGGCTACAAGATCACCGGCTGCCTCCACGTGACGAAGGAGACGGCCGTGCTGATCGAGACGCTGAAGGCGTGCGGCGCCGAGGTGGCCTGGAGCGGCTGCAACCCGCTCTCGACCAACGACGAGGTCGCCGCCGCGCTCGCCGCCAACGGCATCGAGATCTACGCCTGGTACGGCCAGGGCGTCGACGACTTCTACTGGTGCATCGACCGCACCATCGACAAGACGCCCCACACCACGCTCGACGACGGCGCCGACCTCATCTTCCGCGTCCACTCGAAGTACCCCGAGAAGGCCAACGACATCATCGGCGGCTCCGAAGAGACGACGACGGGCGTCCACCGCCTCCGCGCCATGGCCGACGACGGGAAGCTGCTCTACCCCGTCTACGCCGTCAACGACGCCGAGACGAAGTGGGACTTCGACAACGTCTACGGCACCGGGCAGAGCACGCTCGACGGCATCCTCCGCGCCTCGTCGGTCCTCATCGCCGGGAAGAACTTCGTCGTGGCCGGCTACGGCCACTGCGGCCGCGGCGTCGCCATGCGCGCCAAGGGCCTCGGCGCCAACGTCATCGTGACCGAGGTGAAGCCGACGGCCGCCCTCAAGGCCACCCTCGACGGCATGCGCGTGATGACGATGGAGGAGGCCGCCCGCGTCGGCGACATCTTCGTGACGGCCACCGGCATGCGCGACGTCATCCGCGGGCCGCACTTCCTCGCCATGAAGGAGGGCGCCATCGTCTGCAACACCGGCCACTACGACGTCGAGATCAACCTCGGCGAGCTGGCCGAGCTGGCCGTGGACTCCCGCATGATCCGCGACGACAACCGGGAGTACACGCTCGAGAACGGGCGGAAGATCTACGTGCTCGCCGACGGCCGCCTCGTCAACCTCGCCGCGGCCGAGGGGCACCCCTCCGAGGTCATGGACATGAGCTTCGCCAACCAGTTCCAGGCCCACCTCGCGCTCATCCGCGCCCACGAGGCCGGCGAGAAGCTCGCCCCGAAGGTGTACGACCTCCCGGAAGAGCTCGACCAGGAGATCGCCCGCGTCAAGCTCGACACGATGGGGATCGCCATCGACAGCCTCACCGAGGAGCAGCTCGCCTACGCCACGGACTACTCCGCCGGCACCTGACCGGCTGCGCCCGCCGGCGAAGGACGAAAGGGGCCGCCCGCGCTGTGCGGGCGGCCCCTTCCTTTTTGGCCGATTCGGAGAATCTGCTGAGGCCCGCACCCAGGCGGCGGGAGGATGTGCTACATTTTTAGCCTCCCCCCGCCCGAAGCCCCCGCTCCCATGCGAACGCCCGCCCTGCGCCGGGTCTTCCTCACCTTCCTGCTTCCCCTCGCCGCGCTGAGCAGCCGCTCCGGGGTTTGCCAGACCGACACCACGACGGCCGCCGACCTGGCCGCCCTCGAAGCGCTCTACTGGGCGCGGCAGGACAGCGCCCGCCGCGACTTCACCGAGGCCGACGTCCGGTTCATGGACGGGATGATCGGGCACCACGCGCAGGCCCTCATCATGGCCGCCCTCGCCCCCACCAACGGCGCGAGCCCGGCCGTGCGGACCCTCGCCGCCCGCATCACCAACGCCCAGCGCGACGAGATCGCTCTGATGCAGCGGTGGCTCCGCGACCGCGGCCAGCCCGTGCCCGAGGTCCACATCGACGGCCTCACGCTGATGATCCACGGCGGCCAGTCGGGCCACGGCGGCCACGGGCACGACCACGCGATGATGCCGGGCATGCTCACCGACGCCCAGCTCCAGGAGCTCGCCGCCGCGCAGGGGCTCGACTTCGACCGCCTCTTCCTCACCTACATGATCCAGCACCACCGCGGCGCCGTCACGATGGTGGACGAGCTCTTCGCGACCGACGGGGCGGCCCAGGACGAGGCCGCCTTCAAGCTCGCCTCGGACATCCACGTCGACCAACTCACCGAGATCGCGCGCATGCAGCGGATGCTCGACGCCCTCCCCGACCCGGAGCCCTGACTCGGCCACCTGTACCACACGTTCCTCCATCCCTGCCTCCGATGCCATGAACCGAAGCCTGCTGCTCCACGCGGCCCCGCTCCTCCTCCTGGGGCTGCTCGCCGCCCCGACGAACGCCCAGCCCTCGCCCGACCCGCGCGTCGGCCTCGGCCCCGGCCTCTTCGACGCGGAGGAGGCCATCTGGAACCTCCGCAAGCTGTCCTCCACCCCGCCCGCCGAGGACTTCGTCGGCGTCACGAACTCCGACCTCGCCTTCTACGGCGACTACGCGATCCAGGGCAACTACAACGGCATCATGGTCTGGGATCTCTCGGACCCGAGCGCGCCCGAGCTCGTGACGTCGTACCTCTGCCCGGCCTCGCAGAGCGACGTGTCGGTCTACGGTAACCTCCTCTTCGTCTCCGGCGAGGGGCTCGGCGGCCGCCTCGACTGCGGCACGCAGGGCGTGGACGCCACCGTCAGCCCGGACCGCCTCCGCGGCATCCGCATCTTCGACATCACCGACATCCGCAACCCCCAGTACGTCGCCAACGTGCAGACGTGCCGCGGCTCGCACACCCACTCCGTCCTCAAGCATCCCGGCGACGACGAGAACGTCTACGTCTACGTCTCCGGCTCCGCGCCCGTCCGCCCCGCCGAGGAGCTGCCGGGCTGCTCGGGCCTCTCGCCGGAGGAGGACCCGAACACGGCGCTCTTCCGGATCGAGGTGATCCGGGTGCCGCTGGCGCACCCCGAGCAGGCCGCCATCGTCTCCTCGCCGCGCATCTTCGAAGGCCTCGTCGCGCCGCCGGAGCACGGCATGGCCCCGGCCGACATCGCCGCCGTCGAGGAGGCCCGCGCCTCGGGCGGCTTCGTGGTGGAGGGCCCCAACCAGGCGTTCGTCCTCCCGGACGGGTTCGTCGCCCAGCTCCTCGGCCAGATCGTGCAGCAGCGGGGCGGCGAGGGCCCGCCGACGGCCGCCGACAGCACCGCCCTCCGCGAGGCGCTCCCGGCGATGGCCGCCGAGTGGTTCGGCGGCGACGAGGGCGACGGCCCTGCGCCGGGCCCCACGCAGTGCCACGACATCACGCTCTACCCCGAGATCGGGCTCGCCGGCGGCGCCTGCGAGGGCTACGGCCTCCTCCTCGACATCTCGGACCCCGCCCACCCGACCCGCCTCGCGGCCGTGGCCGACTCCAACTTCGCCTACTGGCACTCGGCCACGTTCAACAACGACGGCACGAAGGTCCTCTTCACCGACGAGTGGGGCGGCGGCGGTGGGCCGAAGTGCCGGGAGTCCGACCCCCGCGAGTGGGGCGCCGACGCCATCTTCACCGTCGAGGACGGGGAGATGGTGTTCCAGAGCTACTACAAGCTCCCGGCCCCGCAGACCACCGTGGAGAACTGCGTCGCCCACAACGGCTCGCTCCTCCCGATCCCCGGCCGCGACGTCATGGTGCAGGGGTGGTACCAGGGTGGCATCTCGGTGTTCGACTTCACCGACCCGCAGCACCCGTTCGAGATTGCCTTCCACGACCGCGGCCCGGTGAACGCCGAGCAGATGGCCTCGGGCGGGAGCTGGTCCGTGTACTGGTACAACGGGCTCATCGTGAGCTCGGAGATCTCGCGCGGGCTCGACGTGTTCGAGCTCGTGCCGAGCGAGTACCTCACCGAGAACGAGATCGAGGCGGCTCGGTCCGTCCGCCAGGACTACTTCAACCCGCAGGGGCAGCAGCGGTACGTGTGGCCGCCGAGCTTCGCGCTCGCCCGCGCCTACCTCGACCAGCTGGAGCGGAACGACGGCCTCGCTGCCGCCCAGGTCGCCGCCGCCCGGCAGGCGCTCGACGCGGCCGAGGGGCAGTCGGGCGCCGCCCGCCGCGACGCGCTGACGGCCCTCGCCGCCACGCTCGACGCCCAGGCCGGCGCGGCCCGCGACGCCGCCAAGGTGCGCACGCTCGCCGACGCCGTCCGCGCCCTCGCCGCCTCCTGATTCACCGTCGAGACGGGACGGAGGGGCCGCTTCGCGGGTGCGGGGCGGCCCCTCCGTCGTCGTGGACCGAGCCGCAGGCGCGGAGGGCACGTAGGCGTGTGGGCGTGGAGAAAGTCAGGACGTGGGGCTAAGCCCCGGGCGGGATCGGCCGATACCCGGCCCGGAAC
Source organism: Rubricoccaceae bacterium (assembly GCA_035304085.1). Lineage (GTDB taxonomy): Bacteria > Bacteroidota > Rhodothermia > Rhodothermales > Rubricoccaceae > DATGQT01. Next base: position 1,180 of record DATGQT010000070.1, on the reverse strand, counting down.
CGTCCCGTAGCCGAATGCGCACCCCCGCCTTCCTCCTGCTCCCGCTCCTCGCCGTCCTCAGCGCGTGCGCCCCCATCAACGGTCGCCCCAACGGCTGGGGCCTGCCCGACGGCCTCGCGCCCGGCCCACGTGTGTCCACCCCCGCCTCGCGCGAGGAGGCCCGGAACGGCCGCCGCCCGCGACGCCACGAGGAGGAGGTGCCCACGCGCCCCGTCGTCGACCACCCCGAGCCCGCAGAGCGACTCGTCCGGGAGACGTCCACGGCCTCCGGCCTCCTCCTCCCCGTCGAGGGCATCACGCCCGACGCCCTCCACGACTCGTTCCACTCCCCGCGCTCGGGCGGGCGTACCCACCGCGCCATCGACATCGCCGCCCCTGCCGGCACCCCCGTCCTCGCCGTCACCGACGGCACCGTGGTGCGGAAGCACTGGAACGCCCTCGGCGGCAACACCCTCTACCTCCGCAGCGCCGACGGCCGCTACGACTTCTACTACGCCCATCTCGACAGCTACGCCCTCGGCATCGAGATCGGCCGCCGCGTCCGCCGCGGCGACTTCCTCGGCACCGTCGGTGCCACGGGCAACGCGCGCGGGCCGCACCTCCACTTCCAGGTCCTCGACCTCCGCGGCGACGGCCGCGGCACGCCGGTCAACCCCTACGACCTCCTCCGCCGCGCCGACGTCGCCCTCGTCCCGGGCCGGCCGCCTCTCTCCGCGCCCGTCACTCCGGCGCGCCCTCCCAGGTGAGGATGTCCTCTTCGGTCTTCTCGTTGAGCTTCGGCGGCTTCGAGAACTCCTCGGCCGTCGGGAGCTCGTCCTTCTTCTCGGTGATGTTGTAGCCCATCTGCTGCCACTGGTTGGCGAGGTAGGCGTTCCACTCCGTGTAGTGCGCCCACTCCGCGGGCAGCTCGTCGTCGGCGAAGATGGCCTCGACGGGGCACGTCGGCACGCACGCGTTGCAGTCGATGCACTCGTCGGGGTGGATGGCGAGGAAGTTCGGCCCCTCGTAGAAGCAGTCGACGGGGCAGACCTCGACGCAGTCGGTGTACTTGCAGTTGATGCAGGGCTGGGCGACGACGTAGGGCATGGGGAGGGGGCACGGTTTCCGTGTTGCGCGTTGCGTGGGAGAGGGCACACGCGATACGCAACACGCCACGGGGGACGTTACTGGCGGTGCGGCC